>JAWLEY010000114.1:0-8343 GCA_041685855.1 Perlabentimonas sp.
TGATGGTTTTTACTATGGGCAAACTTTACATGTTACCCACTGTGCCTGCTTGGAACACGCCCATAACGCTAATTTCATTTTACGTTAATACTGTAATTCTCGGAACCTCTTTCATGCTGTTAATTGCAGAGTATCACCTTAAGAATAAAACTCCAGTTAAACTGGAAAAAGTATTGCTTTTTTTAATCATTATTGCTTGTGGTACTAAGCTGGCAACAAATGCAATTAGCTGGGGGGCACAACCCAATGATAGTATAGGATTTTATAACAAGCAAGTTCCTAGTTTGTTACGAGCCCTTTCTTGGTTTTGGGTTCTTGGTTTAGGCTTGCTTATCAGAAAGATTTTTCCGCAACCACATGACAAACCCGTTGGTATTAGAATATACGCAATTGCCTTTGTATTCTTTGTTATTGCTGAATTTGCTACAAGGGTTATTTTTTACTGGTCGTATTTCAGGGTGGGAGTTTAACTCGATACAAGAAAATAAACACAGAGAAATTTGATGTGAGCTACTACTTAAGTAAACTGTCTATGCATGGTATTAGCACCAAATATTATGTATTAAACTGAGAGCCACGGACCTCCCTGCTTGGCAAGCAGGGAGCACAGAGTTTTTTATTATTTTACCCAAGGAACTGGTAATGTGCTAAAAAATGGTTTGAGTTAGCAAGTTCACATCTTCAGCCCACTTCTTTCCAACAATGCATCAACCTTTGGTTCCTGACCTCGAAACCGCTTATAAAGTACCATGGGATGCTCACTACCACCTTTAGAAAGAATATGCTCACGAAACTGACTTGCCGTTCCTTCATCAAAGATACCTCTCTGCTTAAAAAGTGAGAAAGCATCGGCATCAAGCACTTCGGCCCATTTGTAACTGTAGTAACCAGCAGCATAGCCGCCAGCAAAAATATGGCTGAATGCTGTACTGAAAGCAGTTCCGGCAATGGGCGACAAAATTTCCGCCCTACTCATGTGCGTTCTCTCAAACTCCACTACATCACTATTAAATGGCTCTTTAAGGCTATGCCAAGCCATATCAACCAACCCAAAGCTTAGCTGCCTAATCGATAGGTTACCTGCCAGATAATTCTTACTATCAATAATTGATTGCACCATATTTTGCGGAATGGGCTCTCCTGTTTTGTAATGCTTGGCAAACAAATCGAGAAACTCCTTCTCCAGTGCCCAATTCTCATGAATTTGCGATGGCAACTCAACAAAATCCCTATAAACTGATGTTCCTGAAAGATTTGGGTACGTTACATCAGATAATATTCCATGTAAAGCGTGTCCAAACTCATGCAAAAAGGTTGTAGCTTCGTTAAAAGTTAGTAACGACGGTTCTTCTTTTGTGGGTTTAGTAAAATTGGTAACAATGGATATAAGCGGTCTAGTATCCTCTCCATTGTATTTAAACTGGTCGCGATAGCTTGTCATCCAGGCACCACCATTCTTACCCTCCCTTGGAAAGAAATCCAGATAAAGTATGGCAAGAAAAGCCCCATCATTATCAAAAACCTCATAGGTTTCAACATCTGGATGATAAAGCGGAACTTTTTTTGTTTGGGTAAATGATAAACCATAAAGCTTGTTGGCTAGAATAAAAGCACCTTCCCTTACTTTGTTTAGTGGGAAATATGGTTTTAACTCCTCCTCTTTTAATTTGAAGAGTTTATCCTTAAGCTTCTCGGTGAAATAAGCCCAATCCCATTTTTCAAGTTTATGATTAACACCCAGCGATTCTGCAAACTCTTTAACCTGTTTATGTTCCTTCTCGGCATGAGGTAAAGATGCATCCAGTAAATTCTCAAGGAATCCATTTACCTTATCCGTTGATATGGCCATTCTCTCTTCAAGAACATAATCTGCATAAGTTTTATAACCTAAAAGGTTAGCAATATTATGTCTCAGGTTTACAATTCGCTTTATCAACTCTGTATTATCGTTGGCATTGCCATTAAAGCATCTCTTATTGTATGCCTTGTAAATCTTCTCGCGTAGCTCACGCTTCTCGGAAAACTTCATAAAAGGAAGAAACATGGGCATGTGTAAAGTAATAACCCAGCCTGTTAGCTCTTTTTCTTGGGCAGCCAATGCAGCGGAATCTATTAAACTTTTGGGTAGCCCTGCCAAATCGCTCTCGCTGGTTAAATGCAGATAAAATGCATTGGTTTCTGCCAGCACATTCTCGTCAAATATTAACGATAATTCAGATAACTCACGAGTAATGCTCCTGTAAATCTCCTTATCATTATCAGATAGGTTAGCGCCGTTTCTAACAAATCCCTTGTATGTTTTATCGAGCAGTGTTTGTTTCTCTGGGGTTAGCTGTAAACGTTCAGCATTATCATGCACCCTTTTAACCCTATTAAATAGTTCTGCGTTAAGGTTTACATCATTTGAGAAATCAGTAAGTTTTGGAGCAACTTCACGAACAACCTTCTGTAGTTCGGGATTAGTCTCGGCGTAATTGAGGTTAAAAATTACCGACCCTACATCGTCCAGCTTTTTACCTGCAAAACTTAATGCCTCAATTGTATTCTGGAAAGAAGGTTCCTCCTTGCAGTTTACAATGGCTTCAACTTCATTTTTTGCACTTTTAATTGCAGACTCAATAGCAGGAAGGTAATGCTCGTTTTTAATGATGTTAAAAGGCGGTGTTTGGTATGGGGTGTTAAAATTTGAGAGAAGAGGGTTTTCCTCTGTTTTTGAGTTGTCACCTGTTGTAACTATTGAGAAACCTATAAAATTCATAGTCTAAAATCGTTAATTTTCGTTTGTATTTATTTTTCTATATGCAAAGTAACTAATTCTAAAATTAAAAAATAGAAATTGCGACTTTAAAAAAATGACGGGGGGGGTAAAGATATACCTTGCAGTTGGCTTCGGTCAACAGGTAATGAAACTACAAATTCCTGAGGTTTTAGGAACATTTTTTTTATGGGACTAAAGTCCCTCCTAACCGTTGAATATGCTATCCTTCAGTTGAAACTGACGGGAATAGTTATGTTACAGAGTTGAGCTAAATCTGGCAAGTATGATTGTAGGAAATATCATAGCCTAATTTATATATCGTTAAAATTAAAACCACCTACCTTTTCAATAGGCTTTGGTTGACCCTCGCTCAAAATTGAACCTATCTATAATGAAAGAATCAAGCATACTCCTTTGGCAATCAAAAACAAAGCTCTGTCCATTAGTACAAAACCAATGACAATACTTGATTTTTTGAGAAAAAAATCGTATAATACAGTACTTGAAAAATATTAGAAAAGGATACCATTATGACTGATAACCAAAAACTTGACCAAATAGCAATAACGGTAAAATCGCATAAGATGCTAAAGAAACTTCTCAAGGAGAATCCTAAACTTGAGGAGATAATGCGCAGCGCACGAAACGAAACCGAAGCTCTTGTTGGCGTTCGTAACTGGGTTTTAGCATACCTAAAAGGTAAACCCATTGCGTTCGATTTTTACAAGGGACACAAAAAGGGTCGCGAATGGTTTGAAAAGCTTACCTGGCAAGATTATGCCGCCATAAGAATACTTGACTATATTGATAATGCTGGTCGTGAGTACGAGGACCCCAATATTAGAGGAGAAATTGCCATAAGCAACCCTGTAAAACTCATTTGGCTTGCAGTAAACTTTGGCACAGGTGGTGCAAAACCATACTTTTTTGAAGATATGCTCTACCTTTTCAGGCAGTTTGCCGGAACGTATAAAAGAGAATTACCAACAAAGGAGATGCTTCACAACTGGATGGAGCGTTTCCCCAGTGGGTTGGACCCGCGAATAGTTAAGCTTAGGGAGGAGAACCGTGAGCGAATTATAAATATTCTGATTGATAAGATAGATACAGGTGAAATAAAAAGCGAACGATTCTCTTTCGAACCCAAGATGTCGCAAGAGCAAAAGTTTTTAAAAATGCTTGAATGGTGGGATGACTATAGATTCCATCTAACTTTTGCTGTTCGTTCGCCAAAATTACTTAACGAACTGCTAGGCAACTCCCTTGACCCAGATACCATGAAGGTGCTTTACTGTGCCGAAAAAGCAGGTATTCCCTTCTTTGTAAATCCGTACTACCTTTCCTTGCTACATGTTAGGGTTCCGTACTTTGCAATAGGTGCCGATTTGGCAATAAGGTACTATGTGATTTACAGCCAGCAGCTGGTCGATGAATTTGGGCATATTGTTGCATGGGAGAAGGAGGATAAGGTTGAACCCGGTAAGCCAAACGCCGCAGGTTGGATACTGCCTAACCTCAATAATGTTCACAGAAGATACCCCGAAGTTGCCATATTAATCCCTGCAACCATGGGTCGTGCTTGCGGAGGACTTTGTGCTTCTTGCCAAAGAATGTACGATTTCCAGAGAGGCAACCTGAATTTTAACCTGGATAAGCTAAAGCCAACTGAAAGTTGGGACAGCCAGCTCGCAAAAATCATGGAGTACTGGGAGAACGACTCACAGCTTAGAGACATTCTGATAACAGGTGGCGATGCGCTAATGAGCTCAAGCAAATCAATGGAGAAAATTCTTGATGCTGTGCTTGCTATGGCCATCCGAAAAAAAGAGCGTAACAAAAAACTGCCCGAGAACGGAAAACTCGCAGAGATTGTTCGCATAAGGTTAGGTACTCGCTTACCAGCCTACCTGCCACAAAGAATTACGCCTGAACTGGTTAAGGTTTTAGGAGATTTTAGAGAGAAGGCTGTAAAGGTTGGTGTTAGACAGTTTGTAATTCAAACTCACTTTGAATCTCCTATGGAAATAACTCCTGAGGTGAAGAATGCAGTTAAAAACTTTTTGCAATCGGGTTGGATGATTACAAACCAGCATGTGTTCACTTCTGCTTCGTCGCGAAGGGGACATACCGCAAAGCTAAGGCAAACGCTTAACGAGATTGGTATGCTTCCATACTACACATTCTCTGTTAAAGGTTATATGGAGAACTACTTTAACTTTGCTACCAATGCTCGTGCTGTTCAGGAACAAATAGAGGAGAAAACATTTGGTACAATTAGCGACAAGAATATCGAGAGGATTAAAGAAGTGTCGCTTGACCCGCATCACATGGACGAGAACCTTACAAAAATGATACACGAGAGCGGGCTTCCTTTCCTTGCTACCGACCGCAACGTATTGAACCTACCTGGAGTAGGAAAAAGCCTAACATACAGGGTTATTGGTATTACACGCTACGGCCGTAGAGTGCTGGAGTTTGACCACGACCAAACCCGTGTACATAGCCCAATTATTCATAAAATGGGTAAGGTTATTATTATCGAAAGTAAATCAATTAGCGAGTATTTAAGACAAATTGAGGAGATTGGTGAGGATATTAACGAATATGAAAGTATCTGGGGATACTCCATTGGTGAAACCGAATCAAGATTGCCAATTTATGAATACCCCGAGTACGATTATACAACAACAAAAGAAATTACTAATTTGGAAATTGACTAACTTTAAAACATATCAAACTATGACAAGAGAAGAATTTAAAGAGAAAGCCAAACGAGGCATCGATGACCTTTTCACCAAGATTGATGAGCTTGAAAAGAAGAAGGATGATGTAACCGATGACCTAAAAAGCAACTACAACGAGCAGATTACCGAGCTTAACAAAAGAAAAGATGAACTAAAATCAAAATTTTTAAAATTGATGGGTGCAACGGATAAGGATTGGGAAGAGCATAAAAGCAGCTTTAACTCAACTTACGATACTTTTAAAGAAGGATACTATAAACTATCCTCATTCTTTAAGTAAATTATTATTAAATCTGAACTATTAATAAAAATAATATGAAAATTAATCGATTTGGCCATTGGGGCATGTCCTCACTTAATGGTATTTTAGTGCTAATATTTGGATGTATTGCACTCTTTTTCCCCGATGTAACAATAGTTGCACTTGCTGTTTATTTTGCCATTGCAATACTAATTGGTGGTGCTGTTCTCACAATTAACGCTGTGAGAATCAAGAAATTCAGCCAAAGCTGGAAACTGATGATGCTAGAGGGCGTTATTGGAATACTTTTAGGTATTGTTATTCTTTCGCGTCCCGACTTGGCAGCTACCTTCCTAATGATTGTAATTGGGCTTTGGGCGCTATTTATTGGAGCTGTTTTTTTGTACTCGTTTTACAAAAGCACCCTTCCCAATTCATTAAAAAGTTTCCATCTAATAACGGGAATTATCTCTGCCATTTTGGGTATTATTATAATTCTAAATCCATTTGAGAGCACACGATTAGCTGTTGTGCTTATTGGAATTTATGCCATTGCTTATGGCATTTTCTCCATTGTGAGCAACTCAACTAAAAGCGAAAGTTTGGAAAGTTAGCCTCAAATAAGCAAATCAACAATATCCAGCAATTCTTTATTTAATCCTTTGTGCTGCTTTACAGTTTTGTTTAGCGGCACATGGATTATTTTATTGTTTTCAATACCAACCATTAAACTATTCTGATTGCTCAGTAGTGCTTCAACGGCAGCAACCCCCAAACGGCTTGCTGTAACCCTGTCGAATGCAGTGGGGCTTCCGCCTCTCTGTATATGACCTAGAATTGAGACCTTTACATCATATTCGTCAAATTCCTTCTCAATCATTTTTGCAATATCAATCACATTCCCCTCTCGCTCCCCCTCTGCAACCATAACAATGCTTGATTTTTTAACCTTACCACCTGTTGCTAAAAAATTCTTTAACTTTGCTATCTGCCCATCAACTTCAGGGATTAGAATAGCTTCGGCCCCGCATGCAATACCGCTACGTAATGCAATAAAACCTGCTTCGCGCCCCATCACCTCAATAAAGAATAAGCGATTATGTGAGCTTGCCGTATCACGAATTTTATCAACGGCTTCAACCACATTGTTTAATGCGGTATCGTAACCAATAGTATAATCAGTACCGTATAAGTCATTATCTATTGTGCCAGGCACCCCAATAACCGGGAAGTTATACTCCTCTGCCAGAACACTGGCACCAGCAAACGAACCATCGCCTCCAATAACAACAAGCCCATCGACACCTCTCTTCTTTAAGTTTTGGTAGGCTTTCTTCCTCCCCTCCTTCTCTCTAAAAGCGGGGCAACGTGCAGTTTTAAGTATAGTACCACCGTGCTGAATAATATGGCTTACATCATGTGACTCCATTCGTTTCATCTCATCTTCAATTAGTCCCTGGTAACCACGCATAACTCCGTAAACCTCCAGATTTTCACTTAAACCTGTGCGAACAACTCCTCTAATTGCAGCATTCATACCGGGTGCATCTCCACCAGAAGTAAGCACACCTATTCTTTTAAATTTTGACATATTTTTTCTTTTCATAAAAAAACAGCAGCTGATATGAAAACCATGTTCATCTCAACTGCTGCAAAAATATCAACTTTATTGTTTGTTGCTAAATAATTAGCTAACAATTAATTTTGTAACGTCAACTAATGCTATTCACAACCATCGTCGTTTTTCTCCTTTTTAAAAGATTTAACTCCCTTTTTCACAGCTTTTCTTAGGTCCATTATTTCCTCTTCGAGTTCTTCTTTTTCATCATCAGCAGCATCCTTATACTCGTCCATCTTACTGTTGAGCTTGTTAAAGTTCTCCTCAAGTTTTGTAACTTGCTCGTGATACTTAACCTTTGCATCACCTTCTAGCTCTTCCGCCTTTAGTTTATACTTCTTAATCTTATCGTCAACGTCTGCCTTAAACTCGTCGTACTCATCCATCATCTCATCGAAGCTGCCGGAAACATAATCCTTTGTGGTTTCCATTACCTCTTTAGCTTCTTTTTTCACATCGTCGGCTGTGGTTTTCTTCTCTTCCTGTTGTCCTCCGCAGGAAATTATAGCAATGCTCATTGCAAAAATTAGAATTAATCTGAAAGTTGTTTTCATAGCTTCTTTTTTTAGATTGTTTGGTTAGTTTGGTTAATTTTGAATATGCAAGATAATAATTTATATTGTAAGATTCAACTTTTGCAGATATATAATTGCATGACGTGACTTGATAGTTGTTAAAATATTTTTTTACTAAACATGTTATATGAACAATGCACTCACTCTCTAAATCTTTTACTTTTATACTAACTCGTGTTGCAACACGATACAGAACCGACCTTGCGCAAAGCTTTGTTTCAAAAGGCTACCCCGATGTTACCCCTGACTATTGGATAGTTTTGGAATGGCTAATGGAGGAGGATAATATAACCATTGGTACTCTTGCCAAAAGAACAAGTAAAGATAACGCTGCACTAACAAGAATATTAAATGGGATGGAACGTAATAATCTTGTTAATAGAATTGCAAGCGCATCAGACAAGCGT
>JAWLEY010000115.1:0-8309 GCA_041685855.1 Perlabentimonas sp.
TCCAGGTATGCGGTTACCTTTGCACGCGAAAAGGCTCGTTTTAGCAAGTGGGGTCCCAAAAAAATTGAATATGCGCTACGTTCAAAGCATATTTCCGATGAACATATTAAGCGAGCCCTTAAGGAGGCTGATGAGTTTATTGATAAGGATACCCTCAAAGAGCTGTTAACTAAAAAGGCCAGGTCGGTTAACCATAAGAACAGTTACGATTTAAAAGTAAAACTCTTGCGGTTTGGTGTTTCAAGAGGATTTGAGTACGATGATGTAAAGAGTATCCTGAGTACAATACTAGAATCCGACTAATGTAAAACTCTTTAAAAACTAATGGCAATAGCGTAATTGGCATACTGCTATGGCTTTATTTCATTACCTTTGCATTTTAAAATAATAAAATATGATTACTACAGAACAACTTAAGGATTTGTATAAGCGCCTGGATGCGCTGAGGAGGCATCTTTGACATCGATAGTAGAATTATTAAGTTAGAAGAGGAGGAGCAAAAAACTCAAGACCCAACGTTTTGGGATAATCCGAGCGAAGCAGAAAATCAGCTTAAGTTAATTGCTGAAATTAAGCATTGGATAACCTCATACAACAGTGCCAAGGAGGTTGTTGATGACCTTCAGGTTCTGTTCGATTTCTCAAAAATGGGGGAGTCCACTGAGCAGGAGGTTAATCAGCAATACAAGTTAGCCCTTTCAAAGGTAGAGGATTTAGAGATGATGAATATGCTCCGCCACGAGGAGGATAAGCTGGGAGCAATACTGAAAATTAATGCTGGTGCTGGCGGTACCGATAGTCAGGATTGGGCAGAGATGCTTATGAGGATGTACCTCCGCTGGGGCGAGCGTAACGGGTTTAAAACAAAATTGGCTGATGTGCAGGAGGGCGAAGAAGCTGGTATAAAATCAGCAACCATAGAGTATGAAGGTGAGATGGCCTACGGCTACCTGAAGGGAGAAAACGGTGTGCATAGGCTCGTTCGGATATCCCCATTTAATGCTAATGCTAAGCGTCACACTTCTTTCGCCTCCGTGTTTGTGGCTCCTGCTGTTGACGACAGTATTGAAGTTAGCGTTAACCCTGCCGATATTAAGTGGGATACCTATCGCTCATCTGGTGCCGGGGGGCAGAATGTTAATAAGGTGGAAACAGGTGTGCGTTTATATCATGAACCTACTGGTATTGTTGTAGAGAATACAGAAACACGCTCTCAGCATAAAAATAGAGAGAATGCAATGCGCTTGCTTAAAGCGCACCTTTACGAGTTGGAACTTAGAAAACGAAAAGAGAAACAGGCTGAGGTAGAGGGTAAGAAGCTTAAAAATGAGTGGGGTTCACAAATACGCAACTATGTTTTACATCCCTATAAATTGGTAAAAGATGTTAGAACGGGTTACGAAACCGGTAATACCGGCGATGTTCTTGATGGTGAGATAAATGGGTTTATTAAGGCTTTCCTTATGCAATTCGGAGCAGATTACTAATATTATTACTGAACGCATGCAGCAGAACCAACACTTGAATCGTCATTATGGTAGTATAATCAAAAAATATATTACTATGAGAAAAATTGTAGGGAGCGCCCTATTGGCGTTTACATTAAGCCTTGTTATATTATTATCATCTTGTACAAGCGGCTTAAGTGGTGAGATAAAAAAGGAAACCAGGAATGTAAAAGAGTTTGCTGGTATAAGTTTATCTATTGCTGCTGATGTTTATCTAACTCAAGGCAACAACCATAGCCTTACCATTGAGGCTGATAAGGAAATACTTGAGAAAATTGTCACAGAAGTAAGTGGAAGTAACCTCTTAATTAAAACCGAACGAGGTGTTCGATTTAATAGTTGGGGCAATTCAAGCATCAAAATTCATATAACCATGCCTGACGTTAAAATGTTGTCGGTTACTGGTTCTGGTGACATTAAGGCGGTTACTCCAATATCGGTAAAAAATTTATCAACAAAAATTACAGGGAGCGGCGATGTTTTAATCTCTGACCTAACACTTAAAAGGCTTGATGTATCGGTAACTGGCTCTGGTGATATCGACTTTTCAGGAAAAGTGAGTGCCGATGATATTAGTGTTAAGATAACCGGTTCGGGCGATGTTACTGTTAAGGGTATTGAGTTTACCGATGCCGAGGTTAGTATTTCAGGCTCTGGTGATGCGTACCTTGTGGCAAAAGAGAATCTTGAAGCACGTATTCTAGGAAGCGGCGATATTACCTATAGCGGAAATCCATTAATAGATGCAAAAATTTCTGGTTCTGGTTCGTTAAAGAACAAATAGTATTACTTAGCTGTTTATTTTAAGGAGAAGGTTAATGCTTTCTCCTTTTTTTTGCGTCTAAAAATCAGAACGTAATTTAATCTATTATTTGGCAAACAGATGTATATTGTTTGGCATAAAAAACAGAAGCTATGTACCGACTAGAATTCGACACTATCGGGGAGATTAAGGTTCCTGCTGATAAGTATTGGGGAGCGCAAACTCAACGTTCATTGCAAAACTTTAAGATTGGCAATGAGCTAATGCCTCCAGAAATCATTAGAGCTTTTGCAATAGTGAAGAAAGCTGCTGCGCTAACAAACCAAAAGTTGGAAGTACTTTCTTCTGAAAAGGCGAGCCTGATAGTAGAGGTGTGTAACGAGATATTAGATGGGAAGCTAAACGCACAATTTCCGCTAGTGGTATGGCAAACAGGCTCGGGCACGCAAACAAACATGAACTTTAATGAGGTAATTGCCAATCGTGCTCACGTTTTAAAAGGAGGGAGACTTACCGATGCTCAAAAAATTATGCATCCAAACGATGATGTGAACCTATCACAAAGCAGCAACGATACTTTCCCCACGGCTATGAGTATTGCAGCCTACTCTGTTATCTTTGAAAAGACCCTTCCAGCAATTCGCCAACTTCATAAAACTTTGCATACCAAGAGCGAGGAGTTTAATGATATTGTGAAGATTGGCAGAACCCATTGGATGGATGCTACACCCCTTACCTTAGGGCAGGAATTTTCTGGTTACGCTTCGCAGCTTGAGCATGGTATAAGCGCCATTGAGAATACTCTTCCTCACCTGCTTGAACTGGCTTTAGGTGGAACAGCCGTTGGGACTGGTATAAACTCTCCTGCTAATTATGCCGTTGAGGTTGCACAAGAAATATCAAGGCTAACCGGGTATAATTTTGTGAGCGCAAAGAATAAGTTCGAGTCCTTAGCATCGCACGATGCAATGGTTGAAACCCATGGTGCTCTTAAGCAAATTTCGGTAAGTCTTATGAAAATTGCTAACGATATTCGCGTTATGGCATCGGGCCCTCGTAGCGGAATAGGTGAGATTATTCTACCAGCTAACGAACCGGGCTCGTCAATTATGCCGGGTAAGGTAAATCCAACGCAGATAGAAGCACTAACCATGGTTTGCGCTCAGGTAATGGGTAACGATACCGCCATAGCGATAGGTGGCATGAGCGGACATTTTGAGTTGAATGTGTTTAAACCCATGATTATATACAACCTTCTTCAATCGGCCAATTTGCTTGCTGACTCAATAAGAAGTTTCAATGAGAGGAGCGCAAAGGGCATTGAGCCCAACTCAAGCCGAATTACAGACAATTTAAAAAACTCATTGATGCTTGTAACGGCTCTAAGTCCCCATATAGGCTACGAAAAGTCGGCTCAAATTGCTAAAAAGGCTTATGCTGATAATATCACACTAAAACAAGCGGCCCTTGAGTTAGGATTTGTAAACCAGAAGGAATTCGACCAGTGGGTTAATCCCAGCAAGATGGTTGGGGGAAAGTAGCGGATATTTAATGAGTTGCAGATTTCTTTCTTAGTGTGGCAACTACAGGATAGTGGTCAGAGTAGTTAACCTTGGGGCTATAGTAACTCGTTGCCTTTAATTTGGGGTTATACAAAATATAGTCAATACGGAATGATGGGAATAGTCCCTTGTACGTATAACCCACGCCGCTACCAGCCTGAACAAAAGCATCATTCAGGTTCTTTCGCATCTGGTTGTAGTTATAAGATATTGGAGAATCGTTAAAATCGCCACAAACAATAGCTGGGTAAGGGCTTCTAAGTATATGATTAGTGAATATATCTACCTGTTTTGCCCTTTTCCGAAGGGCATCGCGGTATCGGAATGAGATATCCTTTATCTCATCAATGGCTTGCGCATCCTTTCTATACTCCTGATTATGCAGAAAGTTCATGTTTCTTTCTTTAAGCTTGAGTGATTGAAGGTGGCTGTTGTAAATCCTAATCGTATCGGTATTAGCTACAATATCAGTAAATATACAGGCATTGGCCGTATCGTCAAATTTTATCTCACCAGTATTAATAATTGGATGCTTGCTGAAAGTTACCATCCCAAAAGATGATTCATCTCGTTTTGAAATGTAATCAATATGTGAGAAGTGATTAGGCATTTTTTCTTTAGCCATACTCTCAGTAAATAGACTGTTTGTTACATAAAACTCCTGTAAGGTAATAATATCGGCTTCTTGCTGATTAAGAAATGCAAAAACATCATTGTATGTTGGCGGTTTATCTGACCATGCAAATAGGTGGAATAGGTTTACATTATAGGTAACAACCTTAATATCATTCTCTGCTATCACATTCTCTTTCCCAAAGGGAAATTGAAAGAAGGTAGAGAAGTGGGAAACGCCCATGAATATTGATAGAAGAGGAATCATGAAAGGCCATTTCCAGCGGACAATCCAGTAAAACAAGAATGCCAGATTAACTAGCAACAGTAGTGGATACATTAGCCCCACCATTCCTAGAAACCAGAATGTTTGTGGATTAATATAAACCGACAAATATGCAAGCAACAGTGCCAGACCACAGAGTACTGAGAGGAATATTAGGCTAGTATTGATTAGTTTTCGCACCTTAATTTAGCTTATATACAATCGGATAGATAATTAATTTGGCTTTGAGTAGAATTCTACTCATTTTTCATTTTAAATAGCGTTTTCTTCTCTTCGGCGGTTAGGCTGTCGTATCCTGCTTTAGATATTTTGTCTAGTATCCGGTCTATTTCGGCCTGCTTCTCAGCCTTCATCTTGTTGTACTCGTAATCGTTCGTTGGCTTTTTATGGTCAACCTTCATCTTCCTCCTTCGCTGGGTTGACGGGCTGGTGGTGAAAGCGTCAATAAACCAGTCAACTGGTTTTGCTAAGTTTACTCCTTGTTTTTGAGAGTAAATATATAAATATCCAAAAATAGCCCCGCCAAGGTGAGCGATATGCCCACCAGCATTTGAACCTGCTATCCCAATAATATCGAGCACAACCATAAATGCAGCAATATACTTTAGCTTAACCGGACCAATAAACATTAGGTTTAGGCTAAGGTTGGGAGCATAAGTGGCAGCCGCAAAAACAATAGCAAGTACTGATGCAGATGCTCCTAGAGCGTATGAAACAGGTAAGACTTCGGTAAATGCAGGGAAAACATTAAAAAAGAGGATGTACATAAAAGCGCCGGAAAGCCCACCCATAATGTAAACACCAATCATTTTGCGTTCCGACATGAACGAAAGGAATATCTTGCCTAACCAATATAGCCACAGCAGGTTAAAAAGTATATGAATAAAACCCTCGTGGAAAAACATGTAGGTAAAAATTGTCCATGGTTTTTCGGCCAGGTTGCTTAAATCTGCAGGAACAGCTAGGTAGCGTGACAGAGAAAAACCAATGTCTATCCCACCTAAAAAGAAGATGGCTTTAAGAATGTTAAAAACCAGAAATACACCAAGATTAATGTATATTAACCTTACCAGTGTTCCTCCCTCCTTGAAGGATTGTTTTATTTCGTTAACTATACTATTCATGCTAATAAAAAGTATTCCTTTTTCGTGCCCAAATTTTTATAAGTATAAAGCCAAAAAGCATTCCACCCAAATGCGCAAAGTGGGCTATGTTACTGTTTGCTTGAGTAAATCCTAAGTAAAGCTCAATAACGCCATAAATTATTACAAAGTACTTTGCCTTTATGGGTATGGGTGGGAAAAGCAGCATAAGCTGAGTGTTTGGGAAGTACATGCCAAACGCAAGAAGCACTCCAAATACCGCACCCGATGCTCCAACAGTTGGGATGTTAAATAGTAACTGTAAATCCCTCATACCTGGGTCTGAGAAAGTTTTTTGGCGAAGGAATAAATCTGTTCCTTGCTGCCGAACCTGCTCAATCTGGTCAATCGATAGGTTTGCCATTAGTTGCTGAGCCTCGAGGTATATAACAAAGGAGTGAAGTAAAGCGGCACCAATACCAGTGAAGAAAAAGTAAATAAAAAATCGTTTGCTGCCCCAAACCTGCTCAAGAACGCGCCCAAACATAAAAAGGGCAAACATATTAAAAAACAGGTGCGCAATTCCTCCATGCATAAACATGTGAGTAATAAACTGGTAGGGTTGGAATTCGGGCGAGCTGGGGTAAAATAAACCTAGCGTTCTGTTCAGGTTAATACCCATACTATTAAAAACGAATGATGCCAGCAGAAGAATTATGTTGATGATAATCAGGTTCTTTACTACTGGTGGTATGTTTTGGAATGGTGATTGTCCGTTAAAGCTCATCTTCAATTATTGTTGTAAAAAATCAATTAATAATAGGTTAAACAAAAAAAACCTTAGTCTGTTTACTCAACGCTGAGCGTGGTTCAAAACTCAAAGATACAAAATCCACTGGCTATTTGAAACGTTTTTCAATCTCTCCAAGCTCAATCATCGAAATAACGGGTCTGCCACCTGGAGATATGTTAGGGTGCTGACAAGCAAAAAGTTTGTCCACTAAATCCTGCATTTCAATGGGTTCCAGCTGTTTATTGTAGGGAATGGCCGAAGCTTTTGAAAGCGATATGGCTAATTTTTGATGAATATCAACCTCCTGATTGCTGGTATTCTCCTTAAATGAGCTGATAAACTCGTGGATAAGCTGCTCAGGGTTAGAGTTTTTTGCATTGGCTGGCAGCGTGTTAACAGAAATGGTGTTTTGTCCTAATAGCCCAATATTTATTCCCAGTGTACTTAGGTCGTCCACCATTTCTGAGAGGAGAGTGTAGTCGGCCGGATTTAGCTCAATGGTTTGTGGAAACAGCTCCTGCTGAGCGCTAACTGGCCCCATTGATAGGTTTACTAAATAGTTCTCGTAGAGAATACGCTCATGTGCTCGCTTCTGGTCAATAACCATTAGCCCCGATTTTACCGATGTGAGGATATACCTGTTTTTAAACTGGAAGAAGCGTTCCTTTGCCGTTGGCATGGTTGGCTCCTGCTCTTTGTCGTTAAACAGTTTTCCTGATTGGTGATTGGTTGGTTCGTCAAAACCGCTGCCCCTTTCCTGATGGAATAAATTCTGCCATCCTTTAACAGAGCCTGCGCTCCTGCTGCCTGTATGCTGCGAAGAGGAACGGCTAACGTAATCCTTGTCAAATGGGTTAAAATCGGGGTTTACCTCAATTTCGGGAGGGCTAACAGGTGCGCTCTTTGGGAAAAACGGAATATCAATAACCATCTCATTATCAAAATCGATAGATGGCACAACTGCATGCTTGCCAAGCGTTTCACGCACCGAGGCATTTAAAATCTGCCAAACCATCCTTTCATCCTCAAACTTAATCTCCGTTTTGGTTGGGTGAATATTCACATCAATATTTTGGGGGTCGGCTTCCAGAAAAATGAAATAGGGTGGAATGGAGTCGGGGGGAAGTAGCTTTTCATAAGCTTTCATAACCGCCTTATGTAGATATGGGTTTTTCATAAAACGATTATTTACAAAGAAGAACTGCTCGCCGGGGCTTTTCTTTGCGCTTTCGGGCTTACCAATAAAGCCGCTAATGTTAACAACGGTTGTATTTATGCTAATATCTAGAAGGTTTTGGCTAAGGTTCTTCCCCATTAGGTGAACTATACGTTGCTTCAGTCCATTTGCAGGAAGTTTGTAAACATTTGCTCCGTTGTGTGATAATGTAAATGCTATGTTTGTGTTTGCAAGAGCCACCCGCTGGAATTCGCTAATAATATGCTTTAGCTCAAGCGATGAACTTTTTAGGAACTTTCTGCGTGCTGGTAGATTAAAGAACAGGTTCTTAACGCTGATAGAAGTGCCAGTGGGTGTTGCAGTTGGTTCATGCTCAACCACCTCCGACCCGGACATTCGGATTATTGTGCCAAGTTGTGTTTCCTGTTTGCAGGTTTTTAGCTCCACCTCGGCAACGGCAGCTATTGAAGCAAGCGCCTCGCCCCTAAAACCCATGGTTTTAATGGCAAACAAATCGTTTGCTTCC
>JAWLEY010000116.1:0-8261 GCA_041685855.1 Perlabentimonas sp.
GAAATTCATATTTAATATATTGCAGTTTTATATTTGAAATAGCCAGCATACTGAACAAAAAAAATTATGGCAATGAGAAAACAATTCATGATTTATATGCTCTTGATACCCATACTAATGGTTCTTCTTTCTTTTAATAACGATAAGAAGAATATTGAGAATGGGAGGGATTTAGTACAGCAAATTCACCAAACCTACTCGGACAGCTGGTACACTAACCTTACTTTTAAACAGGAGATATTTCGCTATAGCGACGATAGCTTAATTAGGAACGAGGTTTGGCTTGTGGCATATAGCGCTCCCGGTAATTTGCATATACGTTATAAAGATTTTGATTCAGGCAGAGGCTGGCTTATTACTAATGACACATTATACTCCTTTAATCATAATAAGCTTATAGGGAAAAGACCCAGGCTGCACGAAATTATGACTTTAGGGCTAGACATATTTATAACGCCTCCAAATAAAATTGTAAAAAAAATTGAGGAGATGGGGTTTGACATGTCATTACTAACTGAAACGGTGATTAATGGGAAACAGGTTTTTCAGGTAGGAGACCCAAATAATCAGTGTTTCTGGATTTATAAGGACGATTTACTTTTTTACGGTTTACGAAAAATTGATGAGAATGGAGTTAGAGAAACTTTTTTTGAGAAGTATAAAACTTTTTATAACAAACCTGTAGCTACCCAGATTCAGTATTACCAGGATGGAGAAATGTATTTGTTGGAGAAGTATTTTGATGTTCGGTTACCCAGCTGCTTGCCAGATGATTTTTTTAATCCCAATCTTTTTAATAGTACGAGGTGGTAGAGAATTAATAGAAAAAAGAGAAGGGGCTAATGCCCCTTTTTTTAGAATATCGTAAAGCCAAATCTAGTATGCTTCCTTTGCAAATTTTCTGGCGTTTATCTCTACCTTTAGTATGAAAAAATAGTTGTCACCATCGAGCTGTAGGAATTGATAATTAAGTGTTTCTCCAGTTTTTCTGGCAATATCAATTAGACCAAGACCAGCCCCTCCTTTATCTGAAAGTTTCCCTTCCTTTATCTGCTTCTTATACATCTCTTTTAGTTCGGCCTGAGATGCATTATTTACAGTAATTAATGATTGTTCAAGGGAATCCTTGTGCCTTTTGGCTACCATATTTGAGGTGATGATGTAGTAGGTGTCATCCTTTTTTCCAATTATAAATAGTCCGCTGCCAATCTTCCTCTCCTTAATCTCATCGGAGTGCTTATTCATGTTCTGCAGGGTCTCAACCATAACATGGTAAACCTTGCGCTGAACGGAGCGCTCCTCGCTCTGTTTTTCCATGTCCGATTCTGCCATGGAGGTAAACATTTTGGTTATTTCATGGCTAAACTCGCCTAAATATACCAGCGAGAAGCCGTTTTCAATCATCTCATCGTAAATGTTTGAGACTGATTTAATGAAGTTGAAAGAAAGGTTCATGGTTTGGGTGTTTTATTTACACATAAAGGTAGCAAAACAATTGTAAAAGATAAAGGATGATATCAAAAAATAGAAAGTGTAAAAAATCGAGTGTCGGAGAAAATCCCTCCGACACTCGAACATTTCTATATGTCAAGCATATTTACTCCTTGTTTAAATCTTATATCTACAGGGATTTTAGAATCGTTTATTCTGTTAAGATCAGACTGAAGTTCTTCCTTAATGAAGCCCATGCTATCGAGCATTTCTTTTGCAGCTTTATAATTTCCATCGCCTTGGATTACTAGAATCTTCTCGGCCAATGAGTTCATGGCTTCAGTCATCTTGTCAAAGTCAACCTTATAGGTTCCTGTTTCAGAATCACGAGTAAAAGCACCCATCTCCTGAAAGTAGTAAAAACGCATCATATTTGCTTTACCATGTGCTGATGCTGCCCCAAAACGAACAGAGCGGAATATTCCTGCCATAAATGTTACATAGTTATCCATTAAATCCTTCTCACCAAGTTCACCCATTTTTGCTAGTTCACTAACCATGAAAAGTCCTAAAATATCGGCCTTGTTTTCTTCAATTGGGCTGAATGCCTCACGTAATGCTTCTCTTACAGTTCCTTTCTCATTAATTGTGTTTTTAATGCCTAGGCCATGAGCAACCTCGTGAAACATAGTGTTTTCAAAGAATGCATCAAAGGTAACGTGCTTGCGCTGACCTTCATCAATAATTAGTTCGCTAATTGGAACCAGAATTTTGTCAAACTTATAGCGCATTGAGTTTTTCAACTGTAATTTACGGCTACCCTTCTCAATATGAACAACTGGGTCATTTGGTAGGTTTATAGCAATGGTCTTGCTGCCAGCGTTGCAGTCGCCCGCATAGTATACTGCATCGTAAACGCCCAGGTCGCTATCTACGCCGGGAACCTCAGCCTTGTATTCTTTTTCAACTGGTAATCCTTCCTGAAGTTTTGGGAGTAGGGCGGCAAAATGGGAAAGCTTATCGCTCCATTCCTTGTCTTTTATAAGAATAAATGCCTCGTGAGCTGCTTTGTAGTTAAAAAGCCTATCCTCATAATTCTCAATTGGACCAACAACAAAGTCGATGCTGTTATCTTTCATGTCCATCCAGGCCAAATCGCTGGGTTGATACTCGTCGGTTAGCAAGGCTTCTGCCCTTAGATTTAGGTAATTCTTAAATGGCTCGTATTCTGACAATTCCGCTGCCTTGCGAATTAGTTCAGCAGCTTTTTCGTGCTGCTCTTTGTATGCAACGCTATATGGTATAGACTCTAATGAACCGTCATCCTTTCTTCTAATAAGAGTATATAGGCTTTTCTTGTCTTCCGACTCAAAATTCTCAAACTCTTCGCTAGTCATATCGGCAGGGTAGAAGTTAGCGCCCATGGGCTTTTCTCCATAGCCATCAATAAAAGGTTTATTGTTGTTTAATCGTTCCCATGGACCGTAATTTAACTTCACAAACTGGCGTGTAGGCTTATCATCAATCTTGCTCAAAAGCTCATCTTTGTCGCCGAATGATTGAGTCCAGAAAATTTCATCCATAATTTTAGCAGCGTCAAACAGGTAGGTTAGGAGCTCTTTTTGGTCATCAGAAAGATGGCTTACATCCGTGGTAAGTTCAACTTCTACAAAAGCATCTACTTTGTTCTGCATTTCTTCAGATGCTTTATCATCTTTTGTTTTGCAGGCTATTGCCATAAACATGGCAAAAACCATGATTAGCATTAATCTCGTTTTCATTTTTGGTGTATTTTGCGGTTTGTAATACTATACAATTTTTAAAAAGTGTAATTTAATATTTTTCTTCCAGAACATCGTCAGAATTGAACTTAAATCCAAGACGTTTGCCCGTTTGAAGTTTTGAACTTTCAATTTTCGTATTCATTTGAGCAACGGTGGCAATTTTCACCATATCGTAAGGAGGTACCAGCAAGTCAAACTCTAATGAGTAAAGCATGGCCGTTTCAATGATCCTTTTTACATCATCCTTGCTAATTATAGCCTGTCCAAAGTTATTGTAGAGGAACCCCATTTGGCGTTTCCCCTCAACAAAGTAGTGATTTTCACGATTAATAAACAACCTCCCGATTAAATAGCCAAGGTCTTCATTCCTGTTATACTTAAAAGAATCGGTAAGAAAATTGTAAATATTAATTACACCACAGTAGGAGTTAAGCTTATTCTCTTCTACATAGGGAAGTTTCCAAATGCTATGATCCCTGTCAAATTCAAAAACGTTAGAGTGCATACTAAATATTAAAATATCACCAGCCACCCTAATCTCTGCCTCAAATTTACCCCTGTCTCTATACTCTAGCCTGATTTTTTTATCATTGCTTTTCAGGTTGCCATTTAGGCTGGTCGCCATTTCGTGAAGCGATGATTTGATAATGCTAAAAGTTTCAAGGGTATTTTCGTAAACCCTTTGTTTCATACCCGATTTCTCAATCAGAGTATCAACAATTAATTTTTGTGGGTCTTGTTTTTCCATTTTATAATGGTATGATTTTGTTTTAGTATGCTCTTGCAAAAACTACACGTTGAGCGGATGGGTTACCTGTGTATATACATTTGCCGGAACCATCTTCGTTGCTTAAAGGTATAAGGCGAATTGTGGCTTTGGTTTCTTCCTTAATTTTATTTTCTGTTTCAGCCGTGCCATCCCAATGAGCCAAAACAAAACCACCTTTCTCATTTAGTACGCTCTTAAACTCGTCGTATGTATCTACAGATGTTGTGTTCTGCTCCCTGAATTTAATTGCTTTGTTAAAAAGGTTAGATTGAATCTCGTCTAAAAGAGTTGGTACGTAATCACTAACTTTTTCTTGTGGGATGAACTCTTTGGTTAACGTGTCTCTTCTGGCAATTTCTACCGTTCCCTTTTCCAAATCTTTAGGTCCCATTGCAATTCTAATGGGGTAGCCCTTTAGTTCATACTCTGCAAACTTAAATCCTGGTTTAACGGTATCTCTATTGTCAAAATGAGTAGATACTCCTTTTGAGTCGAGTTGGCTTTTTAATTGATTAATCTTTTCTGAAACAGCCTCAAATTCCTCTTCATTTTTATAAATGGGAACAAAAACCACTTGCGTAGGAGCAAGTTTAGGTGGTAAAACTAATCCTTTATCATCGGAATGTGCCATAACCAGAGCTCCCATTAATCGTGTGGAAACACCCCATGAGGTTGCCCAAACATGGTCCAGTTTCCCCTCTTTTGTCTGGAACTTCACATCAAAAGCTTTAGCGAAGTTTTGACCCAAAAAGTGGGAGGTTCCTGCTTGTAAAGCTTTTCCATCTTGCATCAAGGCTTCAATACAGTAAGTTTCAAGTGCACCAGCAAATCGTTCTCCTTCAGATTTTGTTCCAATTAGTACAGGAATGCCCATCCATTCCTGTGCAAAGTCTGAATAAACATTAATCATTTTATGAGTTTCTTCAAGAGCCTCCTCCTTAGTGGCATGAGCTGTATGACCTTCTTGCCAAAGGAATTCTGCAGTACGAAGAAACAACCTTGTACGCATTTCCCATCTAACTACATTAGCCCATTGGTTAATAAGTAGGGGTAAATCTCTGTATGACTGAATCCAGTTTCTGTATGTATTCCAAATAATTGTTTCAGAAGTTGGCCTCACAATAAGCTCTTCCTCAAGCTTCGCATCTTCATCAACAACAACTCCTTTGCCATTGGGATCATTTTTTAGGCGATAATGGGTAACTATGGCACACTCTTTGGCGAAACCTTCTACGTGATTTGCCTCTTTACTAAAGAAAGATTTTGGGATAAAGAGCGGGAAATAAGCGTTCTGGTGACCTGTTGCTTTAAACATATCGTCAAGCTGACGTTGTATCTTCTCCCAAATTGCGTATCCGTATGGTTTTATTACCATACAACCACGAACAGCGGAATGCTCCGCTAGGCCTGCTTTGCCTACAATGTCGTTGTACCATTGAGAATAATTCTCGCTTCTGCTTGTAATTCCTTTTGCCATTGAACGTTTTGGTATAAAATTTGTTACATTAATAAGTGAATGAATAAAGATGCAAAGTAAAGAAATAAAACGATAATTATAAATAAAAACACATGGAGGTTGTCATGAAAACTACAATTAGATTATTAACATTAGCACTTACTGCAGCTTTTCTTGGGGGATGCACCTCAGGCATGCAGATGAGCAAAACGAGCGGTTATCAGAGTGATGACATATACTATAATCCCTCAGCGACATACTCTACTAACGATGAAGGCACACAGCAAGAGCAATCAAAATCTGATTTGAAGCTAACGGAGTTAGAGAAAAGGTATGCTGAAATACTTGACAATGACACTGTTGGCGAAGTAGATTCTGTTGTTTATAAAGCTAAAGATAGCGAGAATCCATACGAGCAGGTAATGTCCGATTCATACGAAGAGTCCTATGAGAGGCGCCTAAGAGGGCGTGAGAACCCATACTACAGAGTTAGTTCCTGGGGTGCCCGCTATACCGATGATTACTGGTATGCCTCCGCGTTCAGAGGTGATCCATTTTACAACGTAATAGTAATGGGAACTGATATATGGGTTGAACCTTACTATGTATCATCAATGTTTGCAAGGCCGTACTATAATAGTTATTACGGTTGGAATACTTGGGGCTACCACGGTTACTATAGTCCATGGAATAGTCATTATGGCTATTATAATTCATGGGGCTATAATAGTTGGAATTCACCTTGGAATAACTATGCATGGGGATATAACACTGGATTTTACGATGGTTATTATACCGGATCAAATGTAAATGCAGCCAATTATCACTACGGCAGAAGACCTAGTCAGGAAGTAGTTGGTTATAGAGGCAGAACAGATGCTACCGCTGCTGCAAATCTGAACCAAAAGCGCCAGGATCTTTCCGATAGGCAGCCCACGCTCCAGAACAATGATGATGGTAAAAGGCGCAGCAACACCACGTCTGTACAGAGTTCTGTAAGCAGGCAGCAGGATCCTGTTAGAGAGACTTTAACAAGACCAAAAAGAAGAACAGATGTTCGTGAGCCTGTTCGTGATAACAGGGAAATAAATCCAACTAGAGTGGCTCCTTCTGGTAATAAAAGAAAGGGTGACGTTTCACAGGATGCAAGACAACATAACCCAACTTATACAAGGCCAAACCCTGGAAACAGTAATGAGTTTAACAGACCTACTCGTAACTATCCATCAAGAGAATCAGTTAACAGGGGTAATGATAGAAGCAGCAGACAGGTAACTGTACCAGCTAGAAGGCCATCAAGTCGTCCTTCTAGGAGTTATAATCCTCCACCAAGGAGCACAACTCCTCCAGCTGTATCGTCTCCAAGTAGAAGAGGAAGTTCCAGTGGTTCTAGTAATGTATCCAGAACACCAACTAAATCATCATCTGGTAGTAGTATAAAAAAATCCTCTTCATCTAGTTCAAGCGGATCAAGGTCGTCAAGTTCTAGTAGTTCAAGCAGCAGTAGCAGTTCAAGTACTAGAAGTCGGAATAGATAGCATTATAACAAACAGGGCAAAACACAATTTAATTTTATTATAAACGTTATTACAACGTAAAAACCTCCAGGGCGTGTTCAATTCAAAGAAAAGAGCAGCCCTGTTTGTTATTTAATTTTTGAGTTAGTCTTTGTTTTTTTCAGTATATTAAAGTATAGGTTAATCATATTAAGTCACCAAACAAAAACTACTTTACACTTGTTCTATCTGTATTATAAAAAAATTGAAAGATGAAAAGAGTCTTTATTCTTACGGCAGCTATACTAATAGTTTCGTCATTATCTGCTCAGAATGCTAATGATGTACTTAGGTTATCGCAGAATATTAGTTCCGGTACAGCACGATATGTTAGCATGGGAGGCGCTTTTGGCGCTCTTGGCGCTGACTTCACATCTCTTAGTAGTAATCCTGCAGGTTTGGGAGTATATCGTTCATCCGAGTTCACAATTTCGCCCTCACTTAAGCACAGAGCCGATGAAACTAACTATCTGGGTGCTAATCCTTACACAGATTCAAAAACGCGATTACTTATAGATAATATTGGAATTGTAACATCCTTTGCACATGCTAACGAGGAACAAAAAGGTTTAGTAATGCTTAATTTAGGGGTTGGTTATAACAGGATTAATGATTTTTATTCCGAAACATCGGCAATTGGAGCAAACCCAACAAACTCAATAATGGATTATTTTGCTATTAAGGCTCACAATAATCATTGGTTTGATATTACAAGCGGCGAAGATTATAATCCTTTTTCTGAAACGAATGCTCCATGGGATGCAATTTTAGCCTGGAATAACTTCTTAATTGATACAACTGAGAACACTGAATACGCTGCTGCTTTAAATAGCGGAGAAGGAGTATATCAGGACCAGTCTGTTTCATCGCAGGGAGGAATGGGAGAGTACACCTTTTCTCTTGCAGCTAATCTGTCAAACAGGTTTTTCTTTGGAGCCACAATTGGCGTGCAAGATATTTATTACAATGTAACCAAATACTACACAGAAACAGCATTTGAGGAGAATCAACTTTTGCCCAATGGAGACCAATTTCAGAGCCTTAATTACAATCAGACATTAACAATTGAGGGCTCAGGAGTGAATTTTAAACTGGGTGCAATTTTTCTTCCAATTCCAAATTTAAGGTTAGGCGTTGCAGCTCATACGCCAACCTACTTTAGGTTGTCAGAAAGATTCAGAGCCTCAATGGAGTCAGTGTTTGATGCTGGTACAACTTCACAAGGCACACCCATTAGCTTGTACGATTACAAAGTTGAATCACCA
>JAWLEY010000117.1:0-8230 GCA_041685855.1 Perlabentimonas sp.
ATAGGTTACCTAATGGTTCTTCGTGATATTACAGAGCGATGGAACGCAGAGAAGGAGCTGAAATCGGTTACCAACAGGTTTGAACTGGCTGTTGCCGCAGCAGGGTTCGATTCATGGGAAAATAATATTCAAACCGGTGAGAGGAAAGGTGGAGAAAAGATTTATGAACTATTAGGTTATGCACCAACCGAAACGCCAAAAACCCTAAGTGGAGCGTTCGATTATGTTCATCCTGATGATATTCCGGTTGTTAAAGAGAGGATGCAGAATCATTTTGACGGCAAGACGGATGTGTATGTTTGCGATTTTAGACTTAAAGATAAAAAGGGTAATTATAGGTGGGTAACCAATGTGGCAAAATTAGTAGAACGCGATAAGGATGGTAAACCGCTTCGGTTTGTTGGACTTACTTTTGATATTAACGAGCGTAAACGTTTTGAAGAAAAGTTAAGCAACAAGAACACAGAGCTAGTTAAAGCCAATGCTGAGAAGGATAAATTCTTCTCAATTATTGCTCACGACCTTAAAGGGCCCTTCCAGGGTTTTATCGGATTAACTCAACTAATGTCTGAGAGTATTAATGACATGTCAGTTGACGAGATGAAGGAAATAACCCAATCTTTAAAAGTTACCGCTCAAAATTTGTACGAACTTCTAACCAACCTGCTTAACTGGGCGCTAATTAAAAGGGGGCATAAACGTTTTAACCCTCAAAAGGTTAGGCTGCATGCTATTGTTCAGAATGTTATTGAGGTTGTTACCCCACAAGTGAAACTTAAAAACATCTCATTGAAAAATGAGGTCGACAACAATATTGATGTACTGTGCGATAAGGAGTCTGTTAACACAATTTTAAGGAACCTCATTTCCAACGCGGTTAAGTTTACCCCTAAAGGAGGTGAGATAAGAATACTCACAAAGGCTAGCGGGAGCAAATTTATTGAGGTAACAGTTCAGGACAATGGCATAGGTATGCCTGCTAAAATCCGTGAAAAGCTCTTTAAACTCGATAAAAAAGTTTCGCGTCCAGGAACTGATAATGAGCCAAGTACTGGGTTAGGCCTGATTTTAAGTAAAGAGCTTGTAGAGAAGCATGGAGGTGAAATATGGGTTGAGAGTGAAGAGGGCGAGGGTAGTCGTTTCATGTTTTTAATTCCAGTTGCCAGTTAATTTTAGCGATTAGTGGCTAAGCCATAATGTTGATAGATATCACCTTTAATTTCAGCACATAATTACTACTTTTATGTTTGTAAAAACAACATCACTTTTTAATTACAATGCAAAGCCTGAATAGCCTAAAAAATAGCATTAAATATTTGCCAAATATCCATATATTATGGGATAAGGAGAGGGGCTTAATTGTTGCTGAAAACAGAAGTATTTTCAATGAATTAAGCTATGAAAAAAGTTCTGATTCAACAAAAGATTGGCAAGAGTTAGTTCATCCCGACGACCTACAAAAGATTCAGGCTAGCATAAACAGTTCTTCAAAGAGTAAAAATGAGTCTGAAAGTTCTACCCTGGAAATTCGGTTAAAGCAAAGTAATGGAGCATGGTTATGGTACCAGTTTGGGCAGAAAGATGTTGATTCGCTTGATGCAAACGAACCTAGCCTGTCCATTATCTCCTTGGTTCCCTTAAAAGGAGTGGTTGGTCTGGAGCAAAGCCTAAAGGAAAGTAACCAACGCTTCAAAGCCTTAGCGGAAGCATCAATGGGGGGGATTGGCATTCACGATAAAGGGAAAATTATCGAGGCTAATCATGAGCTATCCATCATAACTGGTTACTCATACGATGAGCTAATTGGCATGGATGGACTACTGCTCATTCACCCCGACGAGCGGGAGAGGGTAATGCAAAAGATTGTTTCTGAGTATGGTAATGCTTATGAATCAGTTGGTCTCAGAAAGGATGGTGCAAGTTATCCGCTTGAAATAAGAGGGAAGCAATTACCTTACAAAGGGAAGATTGTTAGGGTTACTGAGTTTCGTAACATATCCCAGCAAAAGGAGTACCAGTTGGCTCTTAAAAGTAGCGAAGAGAAATATCGTGAAATTATTGAATTTGCAGTTGATGGTTTCTTGATTGGCGATAAGAATGGTTATGTAATTGAGGCCAATGAGCGCATTTGCCAGATTTTTGACAGGGATAGACAGAACGTTGTAGATAGGCATATAAAAGATTTTTTTGATGCTAAAGTTCTTGAAAAGAAGCCTTTCAGGTTCGACCTTCTAAATACAGGGCAAACTGTTACAAGTGAGCGAGAGGTTGTTAGGCCTGATGGAACCACTGTTAAAATTGAGATGCATTCCAAAAAAATGCCTAATGGAAACTATCAGGCAATTATAAGAGATATTAGTGATAGGAAGAAAACCCATGCTAAGTTTAAGGCTATTTTTGATAATGCCAACGATGCAATCTTCCTCATGGATGCCAATAAAGTTAGGGATTGTAACCACAAAACCATAGAAGCATTCGGGTATCAGAAAGATGAAATTATTGGCCTATCGCCAGCACAACTATCGCCAAAATATCAGTCCGATGGGGCTCTTTCGTCCAACAAAGCCAAGGAGTACCTGCAAAGAGCCGCCAAAGGCGAGGATTTATTCTTCGAGTGGGTGCACCAAAAGGCCGATGGCTCCCTTTTCAATACAGAGATAAGCCTTAACAGGCTTAAGATTGACGGTGAGGTGATTATTCAGGCAATGGTAAGGGACATTACCGAACGGAAGCATTACGAGGAATCGCTTCGCATAAGCGAGCAACGTTTAAGAATGGTTATTGATGCCACCAACGATGCTATATGGGACTGGAATCTTATAACCAACAAAGCATTTTTTAGCAACCGCTACTACACTATGCTTGGGTTCGAGCCCGGTGAGTTTGAAGCTAGCTACGAGAGCTGGAGGGAGTTGCTGCATCCTAACGATCTTAAATTTACCGAGATAGTAATTAAAAAGTATCTTGAAGAGCGGCACGCTGATTACAATCTTGAGTTTAGAATGAGAACCAAGCAGGGAGAGTGGAGATGGATACAAGCTAGGGGTAAGATTGTAGAAAGAGACTCGCAGAATAAGCCTCTACGTTTGGTTGGAACACATACCGATATTACCGACAGAAAACTGGTTGAGGAGGAGCTAAAAGAATCGTACAACTTTGTTCAGTCTGTGCTCGATACTATCCCCGTTAGGGTATTTTGGAAAGATAATAACCTAAAGTATTTAGGGTGTAACAAAATTTTTGCAAACGATGCTGGATTCAAGAACCCACAGGATGTTGTAGGTCTTACCGATAAGGATATGCCCTGGAAAGAGGAAGCCGACCAGTACCGCTCCGATGATTTGGCCATAATGAAATCGAAATTTCCAAAGTTAAACTTCGAGGAGTCCCAAACCGCTCCCAATGGAGAAAAACTTTGGTTGCGAACAAGCAAAATACCTCTGCGCGATAGCAACGGAAAGGTTATCGGCATACTGGGTACTTACGATGATATCACCCAATCAAAGAGTTACAATGAAATTATTGAATTGGAACGTGTTTACTTTGAGCAGCTCTTTGAGAGTGCTCCTGAGGGAATCGTGCTGCTCGATGTTAACGATAATGTTATACGCTGCAATGAGGAGTTCGTGCGTATGTTTGGCTATACCCAGCAGGATATGGAAGGAAAACCCATTAACTCATTTATTGTATCAGATGATTTAAAGGAGGAGGGGCTTAACCTAACAAATGCAGTAGCTGCCGGTGATATAGTAAAGCACGAGACCATTAGAAAGCGTAAGGATGGTAGTCAGGTGCACGTTTCAATTTTGGGCAAACCCATATACTTCAAGGGGGGTAAGCTGGCAGTGTATGGAATATACAGAGATATTACCGACCGTAAGATTGTTGAGGAGGAATTAATAAGCAAGAATAACGAGATTGAAGCGCAGAACGAGGAGTACCGTATAATTAACGAGGAACTTTACGTTGCCAAAAAGAAGGCCGAGGAGAGTGATATGCTGAAATCAGCATTCCTTGCCAATATGAGCCACGAAATACGTACACCCATGAACGGGATTCTTGGGTTCTCGCAGCTGCTTACTGACCCTGACATTCCCGAGGTTGAAATTAAGCAGTATGTTGATGTTATACAGAGTTGTGGTAATCAGCTGCTCGGCATTATTAACGATTTGATAGATATTTCAAAAGTAGAGTCCAATCAAATAACAATCTCTAAGTCCGATACCGACGTAAACAAAATAATCAATGAGCAGTTCCTGCTTTTTAAGCAGAAAGCCGAAGAGAAAGATTTAGAAATCTCTTGTCATACAGGTTTGCCCAATCAAAAATCTACAATAGTTACCGATGAAGGAAGGCTAAAACAGGTAGTTTCAAATTTGCTTGCTAATGCGATTAAATTTACAAACGATGGATTCATAAAATTTGGGTATGAGCTAAAGACCGATTACCTTGAATTTTATGTTAAGGATACGGGTGTTGGAATATCTTCAAATCATCACAAGGTAATATTTGACCGTTTTCGTCAGGTAGAAACTAAAATTTCAACACAGGTTGGAGGTACTGGATTAGGGCTTGCCATTTCAAAAGCATACATTGAGAAGATGGGTGGTGAAATATGGGTTGATTCTGAACCCGGAAAAGGCACAACCTTCTATTTTACTATTCCGTACAAGCCAGCCATATCGGTTATGGAGCATGAGGACAAAGAGGTGCTCAACTACATGAGCAAGGTAAAACCCGATGTAAAATTGCTTGTTGCTGAGGATGATGATGTTAACTTCTTTTTTATAAAGGAGATGCTTGCCGATTACCCCATAAACATTGTTAGGGCCATTGATGGTCAGGAGGCTGTGGATATTGTGGCCGATAGCACCGACATAGATATGGTGTTAATGGATATTAAGATGCCTAGGTTGGATGGTTACGAGGCAACGCAACAGATAAAGAAAATCAGGAGTAACCTTCCGGTTATTGTTCAAACGGCCTACGCTTTCTCAACCGATAAGGAGAGGGCCCGCCAGGCCGGTTGCGACGATTACATCTCGAAACCCATTGACAGGTTGCGTTTCATTGAATTATTGGCTAAGCATCTTCAGAGCGACTAGCCTTTTTACTTCTTCCTGAAAAAAAGTTGTATTGGTACCCCAGTAAAATCATATCTCTCTCTTAGCTTGTTCTCGATGTAGCGCTTATATGGCGCTCTAACGTACTGTGGTAAATTACAGAAGAATGCGAAAGCAGGCGAGTACGTGGGGAGCTGCGTAGCATATTTAATTTTAATGTACTTACCCTTGTATGCAGGGGGCGGGTATGCATCCACCACCTCTTGGGTAAATTCATTTAGTTTAGATGTTGATATGCGTTGCTTTCTGTTCTCAAAAACCTGCATGGTGCTCTCCAGAACTTTATGTATTCGTTGCTTTGTTAATGCCGATGCAAAAATTATGGGAACATCCTGAAATGGGGCAATGCGCTTTTTAATGCTGTTTGTATATTCTAAAACAGTATTTGTTTCCTTGGGTACTAAATCCCATTTGTTTACCACAACCACAACGCCCTTCCTGTTTCTGATAATCAGATTAAATATTTGCATGTCTTGCGCCTCAATACCTTGGGTAGCGTCAATCATTAGTAAGCAAACATCTGAATTCTCAATGGCTCTAACCGACCTTAAAACAGAGTAGAATTCAAGGTCCTCCTTAACCTTACCCTTTTTTCTTAAGCCTGCTGTATCAATAATGATAAAATCGTGCTCAAATTTTTTATACCGGGTATGTACCGTATCTCTGGTAGTGCCTGCAACGGGGGTAACAATGTTCCGTTCCTCACCAATAAGAGCATTAATAATTGATGATTTACCAACATTAGGGCGACCTACAATCGAAATTCTTGGAATATCTGGTTCTTCCTCTATGGTCTCCTTCTCAAAACCCTTCACAAGCTCATCAAGCAAATCGCCAGTGCCGCTTCCATTTATTGATGATATGCACCAGGGCTCGCCCAGCCCAAGGTTGTAGAATTCGTATGCATCCTGTCGCCTTAAATGGTTATCTACCTTATTGCAAACCAATAGTACGGGTTTGTTGGTTCTGCGGAGCATGTTGGCTACCTCAGTGTCCATGTCGGTTATTCCAGTAGCAACATCAACAAGGAAGAGAATTGAGTCAGCCTCCTCAACGGCAATGGTAACCTGCTTGCGTATCTCATCCTCAAATACATCCTCGGAGTTAACCACCCAGCCGCCTGTGTCAATTACAGAAAAATCTTTCCCGTTCCAGTCCGATTTGCCATATATCCTATCGCGGGTTACCCCAGACACCTCATCAACAATGGCTTTTCTGTGTCCTATCAGCCGGTTAAACAGCGTTGATTTGCCCACGTTGGGGCGGCCTACTATAGCTACAATGTTTCCCATTTTTTCTTATAATGTTACTGAATATAACCAAACCGTTTTAGTTTGGTGTCGTCGTTGCGCCAGTTGGGGTCAACCTTTACATAAATCTCAAGAAAAACCTTCTTATCCAAAAATTTCTCCATGTCTAATCGAGCCTCAGTGCCAATTTTCTTAAGCATCTTGCCTTGATGGCCAATAATAATGCCCTTCTGCGATTCTCGGGTAACGTAAATTATGGCTCTAACCCTGTCTATTTTTGACTCCTCTTTGTATTCCTCAATATCAACCTCAACCGAGTATGGTATCTCCTTTTTATATGTGGTAAGTACCTTCTCGCGAATTATCTCCGATGCGAAAAAACGTAAAGTCTTATCTGTTAGCGTTTCCTTTGAGAAGTACTCAGGCCCTTCGGGTAGGCGTTTCAGTATTGATTCCAGAATGGCATCAAGATTAAACCCGTGCAGCGCTGAGGAGGGTATAATTACTGCGTTAGGCAGCAAGCCCTCCCAAAGTTTTACCAGTTCCTCCAGTTTCTCCTGATTACTCAGGTCAATCTTGTTTATTACAAGAATTACGGGTGCCTTCTGCTGGTTTAAAATTTCAAGGAACTCCCTATTCTTGTTGGGCGTTTCCTGCGTATCGGTAATGTATAGTATTATATCGGCATCCTCAAGAGCGCTCATTACATACTTCATCATCGACTCCTGCAATTTGTAGGCTGGTTTAAGCACGCCGGGGGTATCGGAATAAACAATCTGAAAATCGTCGCTGTTTACTATGCCCATTATCCTGTGCCGAGTAGTTTGCGCCTTGCTGGTAATTATTGATAAGCGCTCGCCAACAAGAGCATTCATTAGGGTTGATTTTCCCACGTTGGGGTTGCCAATAATATTTACAAAACCTGATTTGTGTGCCATGTTACTGAAAAACAATTTTTTTGGGCTGCAAAGATAGTAAGAAATAGATGATAAATCTACTTGTTACTATATAATAATTAGTTTGAAAAGGTGCGGAGTAAAATGAAGTGGTTCGATTTTTACTTTAATAAATAGCATGTAAAATAGTTACTTTTTATGGGCATTATCGATTTTTACGCTTAAAATGTATAATTGTTAATGTTTTTTTTCGTATTTATTTTCTTAGTACTTTAGTTGGATGAATTTTTAACCCTAAAAATTAACTATTATGGAAAACCAGAACGAACAAATTAAGGAACAGGTTGAATTTGATGCTAAGTTAACACAAACCTCAGTGAACTACCTGCTTGGTGCAATGCCTTGGATGAAGTTTTTAAGTATTCTTGGTTTTGTAGCATCAGGATTAATGCTGCTGTCTGCTCTCGCTATGTTTTTTGGTGGTGGTGACATGCTTGGTAGTATTGTGTCGGGCGGAACTGGCATTTTTTATTTAATTGCAGCAGTAGTTGTTTTCTTCTTAAACAAGTACCTTTTCGATTATGCTAATGGAATAGGTAAATTCATAAATACAAACGACCCTGCATTACTTGAGGTAGCCTTTAAAATGCAGAAAAACTTTTGGAAATTTAAGGGTATTCTTTTTATTATCTACTTGTCGTTTGTTGTTTTGGCACTAATCTTTTATGTTATTGGAGGTGCTTCATCTCCTTCTCTTTTTTAACCCAGATTCAGAAAAACGGGTTAATATCAAACTTGTTTTTAAGGATGCTTCACTCATAATTTTGGGTGGAGCATTCTTACATTAACCCCAGATTAGATATTAGAAGCAAATAGTTAATGACAAATTCGGGTTAAATAAATGTTACAGAAAAATATGAATACGTTATTGCGAATCCGCCTCTCCTGCTCGAGCGGATTT
>JAWLEY010000118.1:0-8180 GCA_041685855.1 Perlabentimonas sp.
GAATTACAGTATTAACGTAAAATGAAATTAGCGTTATGGGCGTGTTCCAAGCAGGCACAGTGGGTAACATGTAAAGTTTGCCCATAGTAAAAACCATCATTATTCCAAAAATGGTTGAAATGGAAAGGAATATACCGAAAAGTTTTCCATTGCCTTTTTGCCAAATCCAGTAAGCAGTTGTAGCAAGAATGGTTGCGCCATATACCGATACCATTAGTATCTCTCTGCTTAACCAGGAGCTTTTAAGATTGCTTAATGCAAAGATTGACGACAGCGGTGCTGAAAGATGTAGAAACGAGATTAGCAAAGCAACACCTATTGAAACCGTTGCTACAAATAGCGCAATTTTGCTTATTTTATGCCACGGGTTAGTATTAAATTTGAATTTTAAAAAGGTAATCATTAGTAATGTTAAGGCCACGCCTACAGAGAACTGACCAATAAATGTGAAAAATACAAGCGACCAATCTGAACTACTCATTCTTCACCTCCTCCCTGTTTATAATTTCCCAGTTAACATTTTTTGAGTATGATTTATGCGGCTTTACAACAACCGATGGTTTGGTATGATGAAACGAGGGTAGAGGGAATATTTCAGCCTCTGAACCATACTTATTCCTTAATTCGCTTATCTCACCAAAATCTAATACCCTCATTGGGCAGGCTGCCACGCACGATGGTGGTTTTCCCTCCTCAAGATAATCAACACAAAGTGTGCATTTGGTCATTTTTCCTGTTGTGGTATTCAGGTGAAGCGCTCCGTATGGGCAGGCCCATTGGCAATAGTTACATCCCATGCAACGCTTTTCGTCAATAAGTACTATGCCCTCTTCGGTTTTGTATATTGCATTATTCGGGCAATTCTTCATGCAAATTGGCTCTTCACAATGATTACAGGCCATGGACATATTGTAGGTTCGTATTTTTGAGACCCAACTTTTGCCTTGCTTTTCCCATTTGCCGCCCGCAACCTCGTAAACGTTGCGCCAGCGAATTCCATTATCAAGATTATGCTTATCCTTGCAGGCTACCTGGCAGGTTTTACAACCTGAGCATTGCGATGAATCGAAGTAAAAACCCAACTGTTTTGCCATTGTAAATGCTTTTTATGAATTTAGAAAATTCATTAGTGTGTTAACTAAACTTTTTCAACTTGTACCATAATGGTATGCTGTGCATTACCGTAGGCTAGGGGAGTCCACCTGTGCGATGTAAGCACATTAACATTGCCTCTGCGGTCAATCCCATCCTTATCGGGGCTCCACCAAGCTCCCTGAGGTATATTAACAACCCCAGGCATTATTTTGGGCGTAACTCTGCATGGCATTCGTATTTTACCCCTATCATTATAAATTAGTATCTCGTCGCCATTGTTTATGTTTCTTTCTTTAGCATCAACAGGGTTGATAAAAACACGCTGAGGGAAGGCTTCTTCCAGCCAATCAATACCATCGTGGGTAGAATGCACCCTTGACATGTAGTGATGCCCAAGAGCTTGTAAAGGGAACCTTTTAGCCTCTTCACCAAAAGGGCTTTCCCATTCCTGAATGTATTTAGGTACGGCAGGAATTGTTTCAGGTTTCCCAATATCGAGAAGTGTTTTTGAAAAAAGTTCAACTTTGCCGCTTGGTGTTTGTAAAGGATATTTCTTTGGATTCTTACGGAAATTTGTAAATGCAATGGCTGGTTTATCAACGGGTTTAGAATAAACACCCACATTATTCTTCTCCATTTTATCAAGAGAAGGGATGTTGGGGAATCGGGTTTCCTTATACTTTTCTAAAATCCATTCAACCCATTCCCGCTCAGTTCTGCTCTCGGTATACTCATCCTCAACACCAAACCTTGTTGCCAACTCTTTGCATATTTGGTAGTCGCTTTTGGTTTTATGTGGAGGTTCTTCAACCTTTGGCATAATAATAACCTCGTCACCGTATTTCCATCCATCTTGCAGACCCCACATCTCCATTTGTGTACATGCAGGCAGAACTAAATCGGCATATTTAGCCGATGGTGTCATAAACTGGTCCTGCACTGCAATAAACTCAACAAGATTAGTGTCTTTAAGTATTTTGGCTGATCGGTTAGTATCAGCATGCTGATTTATTAGAATATTTGATGCAACGCTCCAAATTAATTTTAGGTTACTATCCAACTTTTGCACACCTCTTACTCCATCATCGTAACCCATTTCAGTTCCTCTGAGAATGGCTTCGGTCCATAGGAAAACAGGAATTCTTGCTTTTACTGGGTTCGAACCGGTTGGAAAAACATTCCAAAAAGGGCCGCCATCATTTGCCTGAAGGGCAATACCACCAGCCCAACCTCCAGAAACGCCTACATTTCCAGTTATTGCAGGCAGGGCGCAACCGGCAATTACCACCTGCTCACCGTATGCTCTGCGCTGCATTCCGTAACCCTGATACAGCACCGATGGTTTACGTGTTGCGTAATCAATTGCAATTTCCTCAATTTTACTTGCAGGTACTCCGCATATACCTTCAGCCCAGTCTGGGGTTTTGGGTATTCCGTCGTGTTTGCCAAGTATATAGTCGGAGTAGCTCTCCTCATTCTCGTAACCCTCAGGCATTTGCGCTTTATCAAAACCTATGCAGCATCGTTCAATAAAATCTTTGTCGTGCAGGTTATTTGTGATAATTGTATAGGCCATTGCACTCATCATGGCAACGTCGGTTCCGGGGCGTATTGGTATCCATTCATCTGCCAAAGCAACAGCGCTCATGCTCATTCGTGGGTCTATGCAAATAACCTTGGCACCATTCTCACGAGCCTTCTTAATAAAAAACTCGCTGTTGGTTCCGTCACGCATTTCTGCGGGGTTCCATCCCCACATAATAATGTACTTACTGTTAACCCAGTCCTGTCGTTGATTACCCGTAACCGATGTACCATAAACGTATGGTGTGGCACGTGAAATACAAGCCCAGCTATAGCTATTATAGTACCCCAGGGAGCCACCAATAAGATTCATTAGTCTGGCAGCCGTTTGCCTTCCGTTAAGTTGATTATAGCTACCTGTTCCATATGGTACTAATATGGCAGAGTTGCCGTGTTTTTGTTTTACTCTTTTTATTTCAGACGCAAGTAAATCAAGAGCTTCGTTCCATTCAATGGGCTCGAATTTGCCCTCACCACGCTTACCAACTCTAACTAAAGGTTGTTTTAGCCTGTCGGGATGATATTGCCGCCTACGGTAGGCACGCCCCCTTATACATGCTCTTAATTGGGGGTCAGCAAGTGTATCTGTGGCCCTATCGTCGGTTTCAATGCGGATAACTTTGCCTTGCTTAATATGCAACTTCAACAAGCATCTTCCCCCACAATTATGGCCAGGGCATGCCGCACGTACAATGGTAACATCGCCTTTTTGCTCTAGCACTTCAACCGGAACCTCTTTGGTCCCATTAATGCACCCCATTACTCCTCCAGAAAGGATAACTCCTCCTCCTAAAAGGGTGCAGAGCTTTAAAAATTCTCTCCTGTCGATGTTGTTTGTGCTGGTTTCTTTCTTTGTTGATTCATTTTCCATGAAGGCAAAAATTTGTTTAAAAATCAAAAATAATTAAAAAACTCACATTGTTCTAGTTTAAATCAGCTTATAGTACTGACTTTTTGGCTTATCGCTATGTAGCTCTGCCATAAGTTCAGATTCTTTTGTAATATATGCTAAAAAACATTATATTTGCATAAATTCAACTAAAATGCTGTTGCATTGTATTCTTAATACAGTCTCTTCATTTTTATGTAACAGCAATATGTCTAACTTAAAATTATATTATGTTAACAGTTAAGCAATTTAACTCGGAGAATGAATTTGAAGGTGTAACCAGAGATGAGATTATTGATTTTTTACATACTCATCTAGATCGCTTCCGCGATGACAAAGTATCAATTGGTAAATGTTTAGACTATGCTTTTTCTAAGGAAGAAGGAAAGGGAGGATATGTTCTTACCGGATACTCAGATGGCCGCCTTGTGGGTGTAGTAGTAATGAATAATACAGGAATGGAAGGTTTTATTCCTGAAAACATATTGGTTTATATTGCGGTTGACGCATCGCTTCGCGGGCAAGGTATTGGTCGCCAGTTGATGGACGAGGCCATTAAACGCTCTGAGGGCGATATTAAACTTCATGTTGAGTATGATAATCCAGCAAAAAGATTATATGAGAGAGTAGGGTTTTCATCCAAATATGCAGAGATGCGCTATACCAAAAAGAAGTAAGTAATGGCTCAACTCGTAATTAAATCTGGAAAAATTCTACAGAATATCGAGAAATTAAATCGTATTCTGGATAAGCATAACGTAGAGTGGAGCTTGATTGTAAAAGTTTTATCAGGGCATAAGGAGTTTCTAAAGAAGCTCCTTTTTAACCCTGTGGTAAAAAAGTTACATAGCGTTGGCGACTCGCGAATTTCTGGTTTAAAAGTAATTAAATCGTTAAACCCCGAGATTGTCACCATGTATGTTAAGCCCCCGGCTATTGATACGATTAAATCGGTTGTTGCTTATGCAGATATTTCCCTTAACTCATCGTTTAGAACCATTGAGGCACTTAATGAGGAGGCAGGAAAGCAAGGAAAGAAGCACAGAGTGGTAATAATGATTGAACTGGGAGAGTTAAGGGAAGGAATACTGAGAGATAAGGTTGTTGACTTTTATAAGCGTGTTTTTGAACTTGAAAACATAGATATAGAAGGGATTGGTACTAATCTTGGATGTATGTACGGAATTCAGCCAACCTACGATAAGCTCTTACAATTATCTCTTTATAAGCAGATCATTGACGCAAAGTTTAACACCAACTTAGCAATTATTTCAGGGGGTAGTTCCATAACACTTCCTTTATTAGGCAAAGCGGCCATGCCTAAAAATATGAATCATCTTAGAATTGGTGAAACAGCATTTTTAGGTGTTAGCCCGTTTGATGGCAAAAAGTTTCGCGACCTATCTACCGACACATTTGAGTACTTAGCTAATGTTATCGAACTGGAACTTAAGGAAACGAGCCCTGACGGTATTCTAACTGAAGGAAATATTGGGCATACATCTGAACTTGAGGAAGATGTTGAATACGACCATAGCTACCGAGCAATTGTTGATTTTGGTATTCTCGATGTTGATACGGATGAGCTGACGCCAAAAGACAAGAACTTACGGTTTGCAGGAACAACATCAGACATGAGCGTTTACGATTTAGGCCCGGTTGAAAAAGGGAGAAAATGCCGTTATAAGGTGGGTGATAAAGTGAAATTCACACCTTCATACATGGCAGTGGCCAGACTCATGAACTCAAAGTATATAGACAAGAAGATTATGTAAAGCATTGGCTCTACAATACAGTAAAGGAAGGGGTGGTGCGAAAGGTACCACCCCTTTTTATTCTATATTAGTTTTTCTTATCCTTTCAAGGTCATCTGGAGTGTTAATGTTTGTAAAGCACCGAGTTGCTTCATTACTAAAAGGGATATCAACATAAACAGTATTTATTAAATCCAGATATTTTCGAATTGAATAGCTTTTACCTGATGACAGCATCCTATCAACTATTTCACAGCCGCCCTTGCTATAAATACCAAATAATGGTTCCAAGCGACCATTGATGGTTGGGATTATTGCATCAACATTGTTTTTATAGTAAGACAGCAATCTGTTTGCTATTGATAATTTAACGAATGGCATATCGCAAGAAACAATAAAAACTGCATTGCCCTGTGCATTAGTAAGAGCGGCATGAATGCCCCCTAGAGGGCCTCTGTGTTTATAAATATCCTTATAAACAGGAAATTTCAAAACTTCAAACTCTTCTGGTGAATTTGATATTATAATTGTTTCAAAAAAAATAGATGATAGTTCCTTAATGATTATTGAGATAAATGATTGACCATTATACTCAATTAACCCTTTATTTATTCCACCTAATCTGGTTGCCTCTCCACCTGAGAGTATTGCAAGTGAAACCATTTTTGAGTCTTTGTTTGTTTAATTGCAATGCGTTAATAATAATGAGCAATACTTGTTTTAATGCCAATACTAAGCATTTTCAAAATTATAAACTTAAGAATTATTGTTAAAATAGTGGCAATTGTGCATATATGTTATTATTTTGCAAAAAAACAAACGCATTTTTTTATGGAGATTAAGCCAGGTTTAAAGCATGTTTCAACACATGAGGTTGCTAATATACATACTGCTAAGGAAGTAGGTTCTGGTACCTTAGATGTGTTTTCAACACCATCTATGATTGCATTAATGGAGAATGCTGCCATGAAGCTAATTAATCCTTATCTGAAGGAGAACCAAACATCGGTTGGCTCCGAGATAAAAGTAAAACACATAAAACCAACGCCTATAGGTGTTGTTGTAAAGAGTGAAGCAACCTTAGTTGGAGTTGAAGGTAAAAAGCTGGTTTTTAACATTAAAGCATGGGATGATAATGGAGAGATTGGTCATGGTACGCATATTCGCTTTATAGTTGACAAAAATAAGTTTCTGGGTAAGTTAAGTTAATATAAAATGCCTTAGAATATAAAATGTTTATATTTGCGCAATTGCATAATGAATATTATTTATATGTTGATTTTAAGACAAACAGTGAGATTGTGCGCATTAACCATTCTTTTACTTATAGCTGCATGTGCCAGCAATGAGGAGGAAATTGAGACCTCTCACGATATTTATTCAAGTTATAAAGAAAAAGGTGTAGCATCGTATTTTTCAGTACCACCCGGAATTGCATCGGTTTTTATTGATGAGGATGAACCTGGCAATGCAGAACTTAAGGTTCTGTTAAAGGATCTTAATCACCTGAACTTTTTGATTATTCCAAATAAACATAACGTAAAAGACAACATATACTTATCAGATATTAACGAACGGTTAAACGCAATTAATTTTATTGATTTAGCATCAATTAATAATGGGCAGGAAATTGTAACTGTAAAAATATTGAAGAGTGAAACTGACACTATTGCTGATGAGATGGTTGTTTTAGTTTCTAATTATGAGTCGCTGTTTTGTATTAGTTTTAAAGGAAACATTAGTTTAAGTAATATTGCAAATCTCACAAAACCTGAGAATATGGAAGCCATGTCAAACTTAAACAGGTTCAAAAATTAATTTTTTTTTGAATTCACATGGTATTTTGTATGGTTTTTGTGAATGTTTAGTTAAACCAAAAAATGAATAGTTATGAAAAGAAAAATTTTAGGATTTATTACAATGCTTGCTGCTCTAGTTGTTGTAGCATCATGTTCAAAAGATGATACGCCTGATCCTTTAACAAAAGATGAGGCTGTTGCTAAGTTAGATGATGCTTCTGTAGAGATGGAGCAGGGCATGACAGAGATTATGCAAACCGAGGGGATGAACGCAATGATGTACTTTATGAACATTGCACCTCAGGGAACTAATGTGAAGTTGGGTCAATCCTCAAAAGTTGTTATTAACAACATAAAGCAGATTGTTGATTTTGCAACAATGCCAAAGAAGGCTATTGCCCCAAAGGCAATTAAATTAGCAGAAGATTTTGATACACCTTTTGGTAATTATGGTACATTTACCTTTAATCAAACTACCTACCAGTGGGATTATAGTTCTGAACCACAGGATGAGATTGTTTATATTTACCCAGCAGACCAAACAGGTCAGGTAATTGCTACTTTAACAATCTCAGGTATCGAGCTTGTTGGTCAGTATCCCGACCAGGTTGTTACTGCTCTAAACATAAATCTTGATGTTGATGGTAGCACAGCCATGGCGCTTGACTATAATGCAAGCGTGTCGGATGGCTTTATGGAGTCACTTGAGGTTAGTGTTACGATGGAAGAATTTATTATTACCCTTAATGCCTCAATGGTTGATTTAGAAACTGGGGTTAAAACAAACTTTTCCCACTCAATTAAAAATGCTGGGTTAGTACTTATGTCGTCAAATTTGGAGATTTTACTCCCTGAATTTGATATAACACTAGACCCTTCAATGGAGGAAGAGATTGAACCAAAAACTGTTAACGGTCATCTTGTGCTAGGGTCAGTAAAAGCAACCCTTGACTTAAATAACGAGCTGTTTGTTAGCGATATGACTTCGGGAGTTGATATGGAGACTGCCGCTAACAATCATCTTAATATAAGGATTTATAGTTACCCTGAGGGAGCCTC
>JAWLEY010000119.1:0-4732 GCA_041685855.1 Perlabentimonas sp.
AGTTGGAAATTTGGCACATTATTACGCTGGTATTAGCTATAGAGGTTTGGGTGAGTACGAGGAGGCAATTAATCATTTGCAGCGCTTTAGTACAAGCGACAGGATGATTGGCTCAATGGCCTATGGGGCAATTGGCGATTGCTTTGTGCAGCTTGATGACCTTAAGCAAGGTGCCGAGTACTACGAAAAAGCAGCTAAGTACGGAGAGAATGAGTTTAGTACTCCAATGTACTTTATGAAGGCTGGCCTTTTATATGAGGATCTTGAAAAGTATAACAAAGCATTAAAAGTTTACGAAGCCATAAAGAGTGACTACTCTGATTCTGCTGAAGGAAAAGAGATTGAGAAGTATATCACTCGGGTGAATTTAGCATTATAAATTGGCCTTACATTTTAAGAACCAACCTAAACGGGTTGGTTCTTTTCGTTTAACCTAAACTAATACAATATGGCAACCTACCTAAAGAACCTCTCAAATTACGACCCCTCTCAAATACCATCTGCTGAAAATATGATATTTGGAATTGTTGTAGCCGATTGGAATGCAGAGATAACTCATGAGCTACTTAAAGGTGCTTATGAGACACTAATGAAACACGGTGTAAAAGAGGATAACATTCTTGTTAAACATGTACCCGGGAGTTTTGAACTTGTACTAGGTGGTCAGTTTATGGCTGAATATGCTGATTTGGATGGGGTGATTTGTTTAGGTTGCGTTGTGCAAGGTGAAACACCTCATTTTACCTACGTATGCCAGGGCGTTACGCATGGTATTACGGAGCTTAACATGAATTATAACATTCCATTTATTTTTGGTTTGCTCACTACAGATACCTATGAGCAGGCAAAGGATAGAGCAGGAGGTAAGCATGGCAATAAAGGGGTAGAGGCTGCTGTTACTGCAATAAAAATGGCTGCTCTTCAGCTTGATATGGAAGAGAACGAGGAGTAACCTGAAATAATAATCATTACCTATTAATTACTTGGTTTCATCCTCCTCTTTTGAAGGAAAATTGTCTGAAATATCAAGCAATCGTTTTAAAAGGCGGAAGTACAATGCCACATAAAGGAGAATGGTTGAAAACCAAATAACTGCTATATTTACCCAGAAAGTACTGAAGTAATTGCCAAAAACCTTCTTCTCGGGTGCATAAAAATGTGACCTAATATTCTTGTTTTCTGGCAGTTGAAATATTGGGTCAATCTTTTGGATTAATCTTCCTTTGTACTCAATAATCCTTTCCACCTCAGATGAGTTTCTTACAAATTCACTCAAACTCTCGTTATAATGATTGCGTTTTAGCTTGAGAAAAGCCTCTCTTTCTGCTTCAGTTTTTTGTAGTGATGAGATAACGCTATCCTTTTTACTGCTGGCTTTATTGTATAGCCTAACATAGTATAGTCTTAGCTGCTCTAAATGATTTTGGAGGTTTGAGATAACATCCTCATCAATATCGTTAATAGTTAGCTTGTTTATTTGATTAAATGGATGTTGTGAGCCTGATATGCTGTTGGCTTCATGCCGCAACTCATTTCTTAATATTGTTAATGCTGCTTTTACATCATCAATTCTTTCAGGGTTGTTTAAATGCCGCTCGCATACTCCAATTTTATTCTGTAAGGTTCGTAGCCAGTAGTTTCGCTTATAGTCCGAAATGCTCATGGCCTCATCGTAGTAGTAGAATGGTTTTTGATACTTATTATTAACGAATTGATTAACAGCGAGTGCCTCGTATGCCCAGCGGGCAACAATTATTTCTCCGTAGGGCGGAATGTTACTGGGCGAGGAGATGGCTGGATTCAGCTTCTCGAATTTCACTATTATTCCGCTTAAAATTATTTGGGGTATTACCAGGAATGGTATTAGAATGTATATGGTAACAACAGTTTTAAAACTATCGGATATTAGCAACCCTAACATATTTGCAGAGACCCAGGTGCTGAACAGAATAATCCAATACTCAAAGTACATTCCTTTAATCTCTAATACAGTATTACCAATTAGGACGAATGCCAGGGCTTGGAATGCTGAAAGGGCAAGCAGTATGGTTACTTTCGACATTAAGTAGCTGCTCCAGCTAAGGTTCAGGAACGATTCACGTTTTTGAATTTTCCTGTCCTTAATAATCTCTTCGGCGCTGACGGTTAGGCCAACAAAAAATGCAACAATTACTGACATGAACAGGTAAACCGGCAGGTTGCTATTGTCCATTAATGTGTAACCGTATTCATTTGCAGCATCAACGTTATGATACTTTATAATGTATGATAATAGGAAGGCAAGAACGGGGGCTTCAAGCAGGTTGATAACCATGTACTGCATGTTAGAAAGTTTGCTGAGTACATCACGCTCAACAAAAACCTTTAGCTGCTTAAACCAGTTCGGTATTTTAAAAAGATTTTTTGGTAAATATATTGGAACTTCCTCCTCTTTATCGTCGTTTGAGTTGGACTCAAGGTAGAACTCATACCATTCTTTAGGGCTCGTCTTTCTTGAACGGGTAGGATTTCCATATTCATCAAGTACATTGGCTTCAACAATGTTAAAAACCTGCTCAGGGTTAACATTACCGCATGCGGTACATTCACTCTCATTCCAGTTGGCATGTTGCACCCTCGACTTAAAATAGATTATTGATTCAATGGGGTCACCATTGTAAATAAGGTAGCCGCCGGTATCGAGAATGAGCAGCTTATCGAACATCTTAAAAATATCGGACGATGGCTGGTGTATCACTACAAAAACCAGCTTGCCTTTAAAAGTTAGTTCTTTTAAAAGGTCCATAATATTTTCTGAGTCGCGGGAGCTTAGGCCGCTGGTTGGCTCATCTAAAAATAAAATTGCGGGTTCCCTTATAAGTTCAAGGGCAATGTTTAGCCTTTTTCGTTGACCACCGCTTATCTTCTTGTTTAGGGGAGAGCCAACCACCATATCCTTAATTTCATGCAAGCCAAGGTTTGCCAGCATGTCATCAACGGCTTGTACAATCTCTTTTTCTGTGTAGTTGTCGAAACAAAGCTTAGCGTTATAGTAAAGATTTTGAAACACGGAAAGCTCTTCAATTAGCAGGTCATCCTGCGAAACGAAACCTATTAGCCCTTCAATTAAATCTGCTTGACGGTGAATATCAACCCCATTAATCTCTACTTTACCCTGATTAGGAGCAGATGAGCCGTTTAGTACATTAAGCAGGGTTGATTTACCTGCACCTGATGCTCCCATAATTCCCACCAGATGTCCTGAATCAAGGCTAAAACTCATTTTATTGAGGCCAATATTCCCACCCTTAAACCGGTACTCAATATCATTAACATCAAAAATAATTTTCTCTTTAATGCTATCGAGAGTAAATCGGGCAACAATATCGCTGTAGTAAATTGGGGTTAGCTTGGGGTTTCTAATTGATGACCCTGCATTAAGTACGAAAACTTTATCTTTCCTAAGTAGATGTCCATTCAGGTAAAGTTCCTCGTTACCCCAATACCTCATAAAATAGATATTGGCAAACTCAACCCTAAGGATACGTATTTCGCCCTGGAACGATGGCGATTGAATATGCCTTACATTGGGGTCAGGGTACTCCTGCTCACCATTAATAACCAGTACATTCTCGTATTGAGGGGGTTCTTCAAATTTGCTAACAATAAATTTATGAATTCGGTTGAACTCTTCGTCAGGTATAAAAAAGGTTTCAGAAACAGTAGAGATGAAGGCCATCTCCTGTTCGGTTATGGCACCATCGTCAGATTTAACAAACTCAAGCAATCGAACAAGCACAACTACCTTTTGCTGTTGCTCTAGCTCCTCGTTTATTTGTGTACAAATTTTTAGAACTCTAACAGAGCTTGAGGATGTTCTTTTTTTGGTTTTACTTTTTTCGCTTTGCTTTTCTTGGTAGAGCTCGTAGTAATAATCAAAAACACGAAGATACTCCTTAACCAGCTCCTGGTTTAACTGTTGACGAAGGAAGGATTCAACAACCGAGCGCCTATCACTTTTGCCTAACTCTTCGGTATCATCCTGGTCGTTTTCAGGATGGGCTATAATTGCAAATAGTTGCATTAAAGCCTTAAGGATAGATTCACTCATGCGTTCTTATTGTAAGTTATGGTTTATAACCAATTAACATCATCACGTATCCGGGAATAAATTGTTTTCCTTTAACATCAACTTGAACAATACATGTTACGGTTGATGAGAAATGAAAATCCCAATAGGGAGAATAATCGTAATCTTCATTTGTGAAAAGCAGATTTTTTTCAGTATCGTACACAGAGAAAACGATATCGCTTCCTCTTAGGTTTGTGCAAGCAACTATCCTATAAGTGTTTTCACCAAAGAACGTGGTTCTGAATTCAATTCTTTGGTCAGGTTTAAGCTGTGCGTAATACTCTTGCCCATCGGCCACATACTCTGGAGAAAAATATAGCGAGCATATATGTTGCAGTTGAATAAGTTGCGCGTTACTATTTATGCTAAAGCATAGAATGAGTGATAAAATGCTAAGATATTTTATTACACTTTTTTTCATACTTTTTACTCTGTAATTCAGATTTAATACTACTCGACAATTATATTTCTTATCTCTTCAACCTTCTTCTTAATTATATCGAGATGATATTCTGAAATTGTTACTCTGGATTCACTATTTATGTGTATAATTTTGTTTTCCACATCAACCTTTGGCTCGTTATAAGAATAGGAATAGATAATGCCATCGAACTCGTAGGC
>JAWLEY010000119.1:4832-8170 GCA_041685855.1 Perlabentimonas sp.
AAAATGGTATATCATGCTTTTTAACCAGATGTGAAGCTTGATAGGGTGAAGGTAATGGGAATAATGAACTTTCGTACTTTATTAGTAATGAGAGTGTGTCGGGTTTATATATTTCACCAATAACTTTGCTTCTTTCCTTTTCTTCACTTCCCCCTCCATTGCAGGAGTACAGGATTAAAAAAGAAAAAATAATTAGAAGGGACGAAAACACCTTTGTATGTTTTCTGTATTTATGGAATGGCATTTTATACTCTTATTTAGAATAAATTATTATGCAAGTAAAAAAAAAAACTTGAAACTTCAAAGCATATAGGGATTTGATAAATTATTTAACTGCTTTTTTCCATCCATGCTTTTTTAAAGATACAACAATAATTCTTATGCCTAATACTGAAATTGCATAGAGAATGGTTGCAAATACATGTTCTTTAAGTAAGAGTTTGCCTGTTCCAAAAAGAAAACAGAGAACCGTTATACATCCTCCAAACCATGCATACCAAAGATATTTAAATCCTGAATCGCCTATAATATTGGGCAATAGTTTTGATATCGGATTCCAGCCTAAACCGCCAGGGTGAACTTTTCTGTAAAAATCTTTAAGCGTTTCAGTGTCAGTTGGTGGCGTTGAAAAAGTAACAAGTATCCAAATAACTGTAGATACACCTACCGTAATTAACAAAATTGGCTCAAACGCCAGATTGGTGTATGCTTTTAGCCAGGGGTAAACCAAAAAGGGAGCTAGCATTGCAGATATTTCCGACCATGCGTTTATGCGCCACCAAAACCAACGAAGAATAAGCACTAAGCCAATTCCGCCGCTGCAGGCAAGGATAAATCTCCAGGCATCGCTAATTTTTGAGAACTGGGTTGTGACTATCAGAGAAAATAGCATGAGGATAAAGGTAGCTACCCTGGAAATTTTTACGTAATACTTTTCTGTTGCATTGGGTTTTACGAATGGTTTTACAAAATCGTTTACTACGTATGATGTGCCCCAAACCATTTGCGATGCCATTGTTGACATGTATGCTGCCAGAAATGCTGCCATAAGCAGACCAAGCCAACCTGTTGGCATTATATCCCTAATAACCATAACGTAAGTGGCTCCTCTGTCAGGAGCATCGGGGTAAAGTACAAGTGTAACTAATGCAACAATAATCCAGGGCCAGGGTCTAATTGCGTAGTGGGCTATTTGGAACCAAAGGGTTGCCATAAGTGAGTGCTTTTCATCTTTAGCCGACATCATTCGCTGAGCAACGTAGCCTCCGCCTCCTGGTTCGGCACCAGGATACCAGCTGGCCCACCATTGCACCCCAAGGTAGGTTATGAAGGCAGTTAAACTTAGAGTAAGAACTTGCCCTGTTGCCGAACCCTCAGTTTTTCCAACCTCAGGGAAGAAGGTGAAAACCGAATCGGGTAGTTGTGCTTTTAATCCTGTAATTCCCCCAACATCGGGATGACGGAGTGCGAATACGGCCAGCACAATGCATCCAAGCATTGCGATTATAAACTGAAAACTGTCGGTTAAACTTACACCCCAAAGGCCAGAAAGTGCAGAGTAAAAAGCTACAAAAAGCATTAATCCACCAACAAGCATTAGGTGAGATGATATGGTTATTCCGAGAATATTAAACTGTTCGTGGCCAAAAAAAGTTAACTCCGGAAACATGACCCAAAGAATTTTTACCATTGCCAGATTCACCCAGGCCAGCACAACCACATTCATAATAACTCCAATATAAATAGCTCTAAATCCTCTTAAAAATCTAGCGGAAGGGCCAGAGTATCTAATGTTAACAAGTTCGCAATCGGTTAGTATTCCTGCTCGTCGCCATAAGCGAGCAAAGAAGAATACTGTTAACATACCTCCAAAAACCATATTCCACCACAACCAGTTACCAGCAATACCACTTTCTGCAACAAGTTCTGTAATAGCAAGTGGCGTATCGGCAGCAAAAGTTGTGGCCACCATGCTGGTTCCTGCAATGTACCAAGGAAGATTCCTACCACTTAAGAAAAAATCGCTTGTACTTCTGCTTGCCCGTTTGCTCATGTAAAAGCCTATGGCCAAACTAATTGCAAAATAACAAGCTATTATTAACCAGTCTATTGTAAGCATTTTTTTAATTATGTAATTAGGAAGATAATAAAGAGGAATACCTCTGGTTTTTGGGTGTTGAAAGTAGCAACTTACTTACAATAATCAAATAGATACATGTAGTTTGTGTTGTAAAAAATAGAGATTGATATAATTTCTTTTGATACTTTTGCAGAGAATAAAGAAATTATCCTTGAAAACTTCCATATCTTATAATCGTATTTGGGCCATTGCTTATCCCATAATAATTGGTAGCATTGCTCAGAATGTAATAAATGTAACAGACACCGCTTTTCTTGGTCGTTTGGGAGAAATTGCACTTGGTGGAGGTGCAATAGGTGGTTTATTTTACCTAACCATAATGACCTTAGGCTGGGGATTTGGTATAGGAACACAAATTGTAGTTGCTCGAAGGTTTGGTGAAGGAGCTTATCGCCCAATAGGTAGGACTATTGAGCATGGTTTCTTATTTCTAATGAGTTTAGCTCTTGTGCTTTTCCTTGCAATTAAGTTTTCGAGCGATGGTTTGCTCTCCTTCATGGTGCAGTCTGAAGCAATTAAAGAAACCAGCCTGCAATTTATTGATTATAGAATTTGGGGAGTTTTCTTTGCGCATACTAACTTCTTGTTCAGGGCATTTTACGTAGGTATTGGTCAAACAAGGGTTATTACACTTACCACGCTGGTAATGCTGGTTGTTAATGTATTTTTAGACTACTCCTTAATTTTTGGCAATTTCGGATTTCCAGAAATGGGTGTTAGCGGAGCAGCACTGGCATCGGTTATTGCGGAAGCATCATGCGTGCTATCGTTTATTCTTTACACACAAATAAAAATTCCATTATCAAAGTACAGGTTATTTAGCTTTAAGGTTTTTAGTTGGAATTTGCTGGTACGATTGTTAAGGGTTTCAATGCCCATGATGTTTCAGAATTTCTTAGCTTTTGGTGTTTGGTTTGTTTTCTTTTTGGTAATTGAAAAGATGGGGGAGGCTGAGTTGGCTATCTCAAATATTATTCGCTCAATTTATATTATTCTGCTTGTGCCAATCATGGGGTTTGCATCGGTTACAAATACTCTCGTTAGCTATCTTATTGGGAAAGGAAAAGAGAATGAAGTAATCTTTACAATAGGTAAAATATTGGTACTATGTGTTTCAGGAGTAGTAGCTGTTGTACTAGTGTTTTTAGCTATACCAACTCATATACTTTCAATATATACAAATGAACCACATTTAATT
>JAWLEY010000120.1:0-8059 GCA_041685855.1 Perlabentimonas sp.
GAAGAACTTGCCTTTAGTAGATCTTTAGCATTGGTAAGAGCAGCCTCCGAAACTTTCTCGCCACTTAGCATTTTGGCAATTTCTTGCACTCTTTCATCCTCAGCCAATCGTTTTATCTGCGTTTTTGTAGTTTCTCCATCCTGATTTTTATAAACCAGCAGATGATGCTTCCCTTTTGAAGCTATTTGTGGCAGGTGGGTTATGTTAATAACCTGCATGCCCTTGGCCATGTCGTTAATAATATTTCCAACCTTATTGGCCACATCGCCAGAAACACCAGTATCAATCTCATCGAGAATAATGGTAGGCAAGCCCTTGGTTTGCACCATAATTGATTTTAGGCTGAGCATTAGACGCGATAGTTCGCCACCTGAGGCAACTTTCGATAAGTCCTGTAGCGGCATCTGTTTATTTGCTGAGAACTGGAAGGTAATCTTATCAAGCCCCGATGATGAAAACTCTTCGAGTGACTGAAAATGTACTTTAAAACCAGCATGCTGCATGCCCAGTTGGGTTAACATTCCAATTATGCTATTCTCGAAACCAGATGTTCCTTTCTTCCTAATGATTGAAACCTCCTTCGCTAAGTCTGATACCTTCGCGTGATGCTCAGAAAGCTCTTTGGTCATTTTTTCAATGGCAATATCGTAACTGGCAATATCTTCCACTTCTGCCTTCAGGTTGTCCCTAACCTTAATAAGATCATCAACGCTATTTACTCTGTGTTTCTGCTGTAGCGTAAGGATGGTATTTAATCGTTGGGTAACGGCCTCCAGTTGGCTTGGATCCAAATCAACCTTTTCGTTCTGCAGATCAACTTCTCGTGCAATATCCTGTAGTTCAATCCGACAGGATTCAACCCTTTTTGCCAACTCTTCGCTCTGGGAATAAACACTATTTATCCTACCTAGCATTGTTTCAACCTGCTTAAGCCAAACCAGTATTGAAGTATCGTCGGCATTTAGGTAAGAGGAAACGCCTTGAAGTGTTGATTTTATCTCCTCCGCATGAGAAAGCTGCTGTTCAAGTTTTTCCAGCTCATTATCCTCTTCAGGCTTTAGTTTGGCCTCTTCCAGCTCATTAAGTTGAAAATTCAGATAATCAAAATCGGCTTGCGACTTATTTGCTTTTTCTTTAAGCTCATGCAGCTTAGCCCGAACCTCTGTATACTTTTTATAAGCCTTTTTGTACCTTGATACATTTTCTAAATTATTGGTATATGCATCGAGCACGGTAAGCTGAAATGAACTATCGGCAAGGAGTAAATTCTGATGTTGGGAGTGAATATCAATTATTCTACTCACTAAATCTTTTAGAACAGCAAGAGTAACTGGTAGTTCATTAACAAATGCCCTTGATTTACCCGCTGGATTTATTTGCCTTCTGATTAGGGTCTCGCTCTGGTAATCCAGATCGTTTTCTACAAAAAAGTTATTAAGGCTATAGGCTGATATATCGAAGGTTCCCTCAACTACGCAATTCTTTTGCTTGTCTTTAAGTACACCAATATCGGCCCTATTACCAAGAATAAGACCAAGTGCTCCTAAAAGGATGGACTTACCAGCCCCAGTTTCGCCAGTAATTGTGTTTAGGCCCTCATGGAAATCTATATCGAGATGATCTATAAGGGCGTAGTTTTGGATGAAAAGATTCTTAAGCATGCGATAATACTCTGATTAATTTTTCATGCTACCTGCCGGTTTCATCCCGGCCACCTCCGCCTCCACCTTGTGCATCCTTTATTCTGTTGTATTTTGAGGCGTTGGCATTATCAACCTCGTTAAGAATATTTAGAACTCTGGTTTTTTCTGCTGGGAATGATTCTGAGAAGATATTGACAAGCTCATCGCTCTTAGCATCAAAAAAGAGCTGTAAATAATACATCTGAGGATCGGGTTTCTCTCTATACACGCGCTGAACATTGGTTAATACCTCTGCAATTTCTGCTCGCCCCTCAGCAAGCTTGTCGCTCATCCTGTCCAATCCTAATCTATGGTACTTATAATACACTTCCCTTAAAGGTCGGTACCTTGAGTTTAGTACGTTCTCAACCAGCCAGTAGCGATTTTTCCTATTTCCTTCGTACGCTTTCCATCCTCGTTCAGTTGCATTCTGAGCATTGTTGACAATCTTTTCTGCCAATTGGAAATACTCTGTACCACCTAGATAAGAAAATGAATCGTAGTCGAAACCCAAAATAACGTAAGCATAGTATGCAAGAATGGCGGTAAGATTATTATCATGCCTGTTTTCCGAAAACTCCAACTGATCGAACTCAACGTAGCGAAAATGAAGGTTGTTATCAACAATATTTAGCATTGTGGTATTGTAGGAAGTTCCGAAAACCGGACGACGCGACTGTATCTGTATGCTTCCCTTAAACTCATCGGAGCCAATCTGCTCGCTAAGAGTTAGCATTATATTGCACTCGATTCTTTCATCCTGACCATAAATATGATTGGTCCATGATGTGTTATTAAGGAACTCATATACAGCAGTCTGTAATGTTTGAAACACCTGACGATTCGTTCCTTGTATTTTCTGAGAGTTAATCTGTACGTTGCACCGTAATTCCTGCTGATAAGACATGAAAGGCAGTATCAACAGTAAAAAAAACAGGATAGGAAATTTTCGGTTTACACTCATAACAGATTCTCTTTATGTTTTTTAAACCTTAAAAATTAGCCAAGATTCTTCTCCAGCTCGTTCACAATATCCTTAGCAACATCAATTTTAGGTTTAAGATCGAAAGCGGTGAGAGATTTATCAGATCTAACTATTGTAATCCTATTGGTATCCACCTCAAAACCTGCATCCTTCTCATTGGCTGAATTCAACACAATAAAATCGAGATTTTTAGATTCTAACTTGCCAATGGCATTCTCCACCTCGCCCTCGGTTTCCAAAGCGAACCCTACAAGAATCTGCTCCTTCGATTTAATTGAGCCCAATTTTTTGGCAATATCCTGTGTGGGTTTAAGGCTAATGCTAAGTTCAGAATCTTTACGCTTTATCTTTTGTTCCGATACTTGTTCCGGTGTAAAATCTGCTACAGCAGCTGCAAGGATTGCCGCATCGCAATTCGAAAAATTTGCTAATGCAGACTCGTACATTTCATAGGCAGCCTCAACCTTTATTACTTTAATCTTTGGATGATTTGGCAAGTAAAATGTTGGTCCGGTAATAAAAATCACCTCAGCCCCCCTTTCTGCAAGTTCATGGGCAATACTACCTCCCATTTTACCTGAGGATCGGTTACCAATAAAGCGAACGGGGTCAATTGCTTCGTGAGTTGGGCCAGATGTTACCAGAACCCTCTTACCCCTAAGTGATTGAGTGTTGCTAAAGAAATCATTTATTTGCCTGAAAATCTCCTCGGGCTCCTCCATCCTGCCCTTACCAGTTAAGCCACTGGCAAGTTCACCGGTTGCAGCCTCAACAATAATATTGCCAACGCCTTTTAGGGTTTCAATATTTTTCTGAGTAGCCGGATGTAGGTACATATCCAAATCCATAGCAGGAGCCACCATTACGGGACACTTTGCAGAAAGGTACGAAGTAAGCAGAAGGTTGTCTGCTACTCCGGTTGCCATTTTAGCAATTGTGTTAGCAGATGCTGGAGCTATCAGGTATAAATCTGCCCATAAACCTAAATCAACGTGGCTATTCCAATCGCCATTCTCAGGATTAAAAAAATCTACAAGAATAGGATTTTTAGATAACGTAGCCAGCGTTAATGGGGTAATAAACTCCTTGGCTAAAGGTGTCATGACAACTTTAACATTGCCCCCCTCTTTTTTTATCAGGCGAACAAGCGTAGCCGCCTTATACGCAGCTATGCTACCTGTAATGCCAAGTAGTATATTCTTACCCTTTATCATATAGTTTACTCTTCAACCTGAGGTTGCTCAGTTTCGGAATCTTTTCTGTAATAAAGTTTGGTGTCTAAAAACTCTCTGGTTGCAATTAAAGTAGGCTTTGGCAGACGCTCATAAAATTTGCTAATCTCAATCTGCTCACGATTCTCAAAAACCTCCTCCAGGTTGTCTGTGTAATAGGCAAATTCCTCGAGCTTTCTGTTAAGCTCATTCTTCATATCCAACCCAATTGTATTGGCACGTTTGGCAATAATTCTAACAGACTCATAAAGATTGCCTGTTTCACTGTCTAACTCAGAGAAATCTTGCGTTACCGTGCTTAATGGAGCATTAATCTTTTTAAAATCCATAGTTATAACTTATTAATTATCTAAAATTTCCATAGTATTCTCATGCATCTTTTCAGCATCCGCCTTATACTTGGTATCAGGGAACTCTCCCATTAAATTATAGTATTCATCGAGAGTGTTCTGAAATCTTTCTTTCCGTTTTTCGGGAACGCTATTGTCGGCAAGTTTGTAGGATGCTTCCAAAATCATAAATAGCTGATCCTCCCTATAATCACTATCAGGGAACTGTGCCAAGCTGTTTTTAAATGCAGTTATGGCGGCCTTATAATCCTCCATGTCAAGATAAAGCTTAGCGTTCGTATATGCTTTTTCAACAAGTTTTTGCCTAAGTTCAACTAGTATCCTGTTAACTTCGGCTTTTTTGGATGACTGGGGATATCTTGTAATAAACTCTGAGAAAGCCGATATGGCAGCCCTTGTAGTTTCCTGATCGAGCAATGGGCGGGGCGACGATTTGTAAAAACAGTACGCATACATATATTCAGCCTCCTCGGTGAATTGGCTACGAGGATAATTCTTTCTGAAATTATTGAAGTGATGACCAGCCAACAAGTAATCTCCTTGAAAATAATATCCTTGTGCCAAGAAAAACTCCACCGTATCAGCTTGCTGAGTTCCTTTATAAATTGGCACCAATCTTTCAAATAATGCTGTATACCTGTAATGATCCTCTGCTTCGTAATACTCTAATGCTTTGTTGTACATTAGCTGGTAATCATTGCTCTTCAGAATTTTATCGAACCCACTGCAGGAAGCAATAATGACTGCAAGGATTATTAAAATGACGAAATGAATTTTTTTCATGTTAAAACGTTAAGGCCTTTTTAGTTAAACACAAAATAAAAAATATTATTGTGCCCATTATTTAAGCGAGCAAAGTTAGCAAGAATATTGAATTTCTTTGCCTATTTTATGCAAAAGTGAGGTGTTTTGAAGTTAAAAAAAATTAAATCATTGGCTAACCTCTATAATGAGTTCTTAAACCATTAAACTTTGGGTTTTAGTATATCAAATGGTCATTTTTTCTAACATGTTTTCGGTTTTAGAGGTTACAATACATCTGAAAGTTTCTGATAGTCAAACACACCCGTAAAGATTAAGAAAACTGGTGTATACAAAATTAGATTAATTGTTAAAAAAATGTAATTTTGCAACTGTCAATAAAAAGAATCTAACCATTAAAATATATTTTACCGTGGATATTTTTGAAAGACTTAAAAAACACATGGGCCCTATTGGTCAATATTATAAGGAGGGTCATGGCTACTTTGCTTTTCCTAAATTAGAGGGAGAGATAAAGCCATGGATGACATTCCGTGGGAAAGAGGTTTTAACCTGGAGTTTAAACAACTACTTAGGCCTGGCAAATCATCCTGAAGTTAGGAAAGCAGATGCTGAAGGTGCGGCAAAATATGGAATGGCTTACCCAATGGGAGCCCGCATGATGAGCGGACAAACCAGATTGCACGAGGAGTTGGAGGAGAAGTTGGCAGCATTTGTTGGAAAACAGTCTGCATTCCTGCTTAACTACGGGTATCAAGGGATGGTTTCAATCATTGATGCCTTAGTATCGAGAAACGATGTGATTGTTTACGACTCCGAGTCGCATGCCTGCATAATTGACGGACTTAGGCTTGTTCCCGGGAAGCGTTTTGTTTTTGCGCATAACGACATGGATAGCCTTAGAAAACAATTGGGACATGCAACCCGATTGGTAGAGAAAACTGGAGGCGGTATTCTTGTTATTACGGAAGGTGTATTTGGCATGGCCGGAGATCTTGGCAACCTTAAAGATATTACTGACTTAAAATCGGAGTTTAAGTTCCGTCTTCTTGTTGATGATGCCCATGGTTTTGGTACAATGGGAGAAAACGGAGCCGGTGCAGGTGAGCATTTTGGTGTACAAGATAAGATTGATGTTTACTTTGCAACATTTGCCAAGAGTATGGCAGGCATAGGTGGTTTTGTTGCTGCCGATGAGGATATTGTAATGTATTTGGCTTACAACCTCCGTTCACAAATTTTTGCAAAATCGCTACCAATGCCAATGGTAGTTGGTGCTTTAAAGCGTCTTGAACTTCTCCAAAATAAGCCAGAACTAAAGCAGAAACTCTGGGAGGTTGTAGGTGCGTTGCAGCAGGGCCTAAAAGAAGTTGGGCTGGATATTGGAAATACAGAATCGCCTGTAACCCCTGTGTATATGAAAGGTAATGTACCAGAGGCAACCAATATGGTTTTTGATTTGCGCGAGAACTACAATATTTTCTGCTCAATAGTTGTGTACCCGGTAATACCTAAGGGACAGATTTTACTTAGATTAATTCCTACCGCCGTTCATACTATGGAGGATGTTAAAATGACCATAGATGCCTTTGCAGAATGCGCTCAGAAGCTTAGGGATGGTAAATACTATGCTGAAAAGATGTCGCAAGCATAGAAAGAACTGATAATTAAGTAGTAAACCATAAAAAATGCTTCAATCGCCAGCAGAGCGGTTGAAGCATTTTTGTTTGTAGATGGAATTATTACACCTTGGGGAAACTTAAATTGTTCTTACACGGGATAATTCCAAAAACCTCACTAAATTTTTTAAAAAATTCTTGTTCCCAAATATCTTTCAGCATCAAGAGCAGCCATACAGCCCGAACCTGCAGCAGTAATAGCCTGCCTATAATGCTTATCCTGAACATCGCCACAAGCAAAAACACCTGGCACATTGGTTTTAGGAGTTCCATCCTGTGTATTAATGTAACCAGTTTCGTCCATATCTAACTGTCCTTTAAAGATATCGGAATTGGGCTGATGACCAATTGCAACAAAGAACCCTGTAATGAAAATTTCAACATCCTCCCCGCTGGCTTTTTTCAACATTGCCCCTTTCACGCCATTAACATCACCTAAAATCTCTTTTGTAGTGTGCTCGTACAGCACCTCAATATTTTTTGTAGCCTCTACCCTATCCTGCATTGCCTGCGATGCACGAAGGTAAGGCTTACGAACTATCATGTAAACTTTATTGCATATCCCTGCCAGGTAAGTTGCCTCCTCACAAGCCGTATCGCCACCGCCTACAACTGCCACATCCTGACCCTTATAAAAGAATCCATCGCAAGTTGCACAGGCCGAAACCCCCTGCCCTTTGAATTTCTCCTCTGATTCTAATCCAAGATACTTAGCCGTTGCTCCTGTTGCAATAATGAGCGCATCGGCTGTTACAACCTTATCATCATCAATAGTGATGCTGTAAGGTTGCTTGGAAAGGTCAGCCGCAGTGGCCATTCCAAAACGAACATCGGTACCAAAGCGCTGGGCCTGCTTCTTCATATCCTCCATCATCTCTGGACCTGTAACACCCTCTGGGTAACCAGGGAAATTATCAACCTCGGTGGTGGTTGTTAACTGACCACCAGGCTGCAAACCCTCGTACATAACAGGGTTTAAATTGGCACGTGCTGCGTAAATTGCAGCCGTATAACCAGCAGGGCCAGAACCAATTATCAGAACTTTTGCATGCTCTTTTGAGCCATCGGTCTTAACTTTACTTGCTTCTCCTTTGGTTTCAAGGGGCTTAAATAGATTCATACTATTAATATATTTAGATTGATTAATTTAAAAACTACGAACAAATTTGATATAAATTAGTTCAATATCAAAATATGGTACAAAGTTAATTGCAAGAATAATTGCATCATCAAAATTTTAAACATTTTTTTGTGTTGGACAAAAAAGAATTATCTTTGCATCCGCAAAACAGTTCGGGGTGTGGCGCAGTTGGTAGCGCACTTGCATGGGGTGCAAGGGGTCGGATGTTCGAGTCATCTCACCCCGACT
>JAWLEY010000121.1:0-7954 GCA_041685855.1 Perlabentimonas sp.
TTTAGGAAAAAACTTGGTTAAAACAGCTAATCAAATAGACTTGCCTGCTTAAAGTTAATACCATCGAACAGTCCATTGTGGTAAATTTTTAGTTCAGGTATTACAGTTAACGCCATAAATGACAGAGTCATAAAAGGAGCATCAAGTGCACATCCATTTTCTTTAACCCGATGGTTTAGTTCTTTATAAAGCTCACTTACTTTCTCGCCATCATCGTTTGTCATTAAACCATAGAACGGGAGCGGTATTCCTGTTGTATCCTTTTCATTAGCATAACATAAGCCACCATTATTATTAACAACCCAATTTAATGCAGTATCAATTGATTTGTCATCTACTCCAACTGCAATTATATGATGACTATCATGAGCTACGCTGGATGCAATTGCCCCTTGTTTTAATTCAAAACCTCTTATAAACGCAACCACTGGTTTGGTAGAATCATACCTGTCAAGTAGAACGATTTTAAGAAAGTCATTCTCCGTTGATGATTTTACAATACTTCCTGGCGGTACTGGGGATTTTTCTTTTATCCATTTTGTAAGTAATTCTCCTTTAATTACACCAATTACGTTAATAATATCCCCTTTACAAACAACATCTAAATTTCCTGTAACATGCTTTTCCCTAAACTTAAATGAGGGGGGTGCGACATTAATTTCAGGGATATTTACAGTTCCATTGTTAAACACATTATTTCCGTTAATGTATGTTTGCAAAACTTTAAAGGATTTTAAGTCTTCCACAACTACAATATCGGCGGGGTCGTTTATTTGAAGTGTTCCTGTACTAATTTTATAGTGCTCTCGGGGGTTTAGGCATATTGCCTGGAGTAAGTCAAATATATCATATCCTCTTTTAATTGCATTTGCCATAAGTTTATTAATGTGTCCTGCTTGCAAGTAGTCTGGGTGACAATCGTCGGTACAAAACATTACCGATTTTGGAGATTCATTGATGAGTTCAATCAAATTATCAAAATTTCGAGCTGCACTACCCTCACGTATCTGAATTTTCATACCTCTACTAATCTTCTCCCTGGCTTCCTCAATGGTAGAGCATTCATGATCGGTAGAAACACCTGCTTTAGTATAAGCTTCGAGCGACTTACCAGTAATGCCTGGAGCATGTCCATCTATAGGTTTTTCAGCTTTTTTGGTTGCTTCTATCTTTCCTATTACATCACTATCGTTATTAATAACTCCAGGGAAATTCATCATCTCTGCCAAATAGTAAAATTTGTCCTCCTTTATTAATCGTTTTACTACTGAAGAATCCAGTATAGCACCAGATTTCTCTAAAGGTGATGCAGGAACACAAGATGGCAAACCAAAATAAAACTTCAGAGGAACTGATTCTGCATTCTCAATCATAAACTTTATTCCATCCTCTCCTGCAACATTAGCCACCTCGTGAGGATCTGTTACAACAGCAGTTGTACCATGTCTTACAGCCATTCGAGCAAACTTGCTAGGTATGAGCATGGAACTTTCAATATGAACATGTGAATCAACTAGCCCAGGCAAAATAAAGGGAGATGTAACGTCGGGGCGTTGCTCAATACCTGCAATAAAGCCGTCCTCAATAAAGATTTCAGCACCGAATTTTTTTCTTGAAACAGGATCAACAACAACTCCGGTAACAGAATATTTTTCATTTACATTTTTCATTTCAACTAAATTTTACTTAAAGTTCATGTTTAATGTTCCACGTGGAACATACAATGCTACTCGAATAGTTTAGGAAGATAATGTTCCACGTGGAACATTATCTTCCTAAATATACTAAAAGTACATTTATGTCGCTTGGGGATACACCAGGGATTCTGCTTGCCTGACCAATTGTTTTGGGTTTGTGTTTTTGAAGCTTCTGCCTGGCCTCTGTGCTTAACGATTTTAATGTTGAATAATCAAAGTCGTTGTGAATATGTACATAATCAAGCCTTCTTATTTTTTCAGCTACTTGTCTTTCCCTCTCAATATAGCCCCCATATTTAATTCTTATTTCGGCTGCTTCTAAAATTTCGTTCTCGGTAGCTAATAGTGTTGGGTGATTGTCAGTGAAAATTTTTGAGGTTTGCATGCACATTTTTAATGAAACTTCTGGTCTTAATGCAATATCAATTAGTTTGCGTTTCTGTTTTATGGGTTTGGAATTTATTGAACTTAAATAGGGATTAATCTCAATAGTATCAATACTTGTTTCATTTATTAACTTAATTATATCATTAACCTTTTGGTATTTCTTTTGAATTTTTTGGTATTGTTCCTCTGAGACTAATCCTAGTTCATAACCAATAAACGATAGTCTTTCATCTGCATTATCTTGCCTTAAAAGAATACGATGCTCGGCTCTACTTGTGAACATTCTATAGGGTTCATCAACGCCTTTTGTCACCAAATCGTCAATTAGTACACCTATGTAGGCTTGTTCTCTATTGAGCATAAAGGAAGGCTTACTGGATATTCTGTTGTGAGCATTTATACCGGCAATTAATCCTTGTGCTGCGGCTTCTTCGTAACCGGTAGTTCCATTAATCTGTCCTGCGAAATAGAGATTTTCTACTTTTTTAGTTTCAAGAGTATGGTTCAATTGTGTGGGAGGAAAAAAATCGTACTCAATAGCATATCCTGGTCTTAGGATATGAACGTTGCTAAAACCGGGTATGTTTTTTAGGGCTTTGTATTGTACATCTGCGGGTAAAGATGAACTGAAACCATTTAGGTACATCTCGTAGGTTTTTTCGCCTTCAGGTTCAAGGAAGAGCTGATGGGAATCCTTATCGGCAAAGGTTCTTAATTTGTCTTCAATACTTGGACAATATCGGGGACCTATTCCCTGGATATCTCCTAAAAATAATGGGCTTTTATCGAACCCCTCTCTTAACAAATTATGAACATTTGAGGACGTGTGTGCAATATAGCAACTTCTTCTTTGTAAAGTAGTATTGGGTGTAACTCTATATGAAAAGGTTCTTTCTTCCTCCTCTCCCTTTTGTTCAATAAGTTGATTTAAATCAACAGTTCTTCCATCAATACGAACAGGTGTTCCGGTTTTCATCCTTCCGGTATAAAAACCAAAATCGGAAAGTTGCTTTGTTATTCCCTCTGATGATTTCTCTCCAATTCGTCCTCCAGAAAAATTTGTTGAACCTACGTGTATAATTCCAGAAAGAAATGTACCGTTTGTTAAAATTACAGCATCGGCATTTATCTTAATTCCTAACTGCGTTTTAACACCTATGATTTTATTTTTCTCAAATAACAAACTTAATACATTGTCCTGCCATAAATAGAGGTTAGGTATACTCTCAAGTTGTTCTCGCCATTTCTTTGAAAAAAGGAATCTGTCACATTGTGCCCTAGGGCTCCACATTGCTGGACCTTTAGAACGATTTAACATTCTAAACTGGATTGTTGTTAAATCGGTAATATAAGCAGAATATCCACCTAAGGCATCTATCTCCCTAAGTATTTGGCCTTTACCAACTCCTCCCATAGCTGGATTACAACTCATCTGTGCTGTTTTTTCTAAATCCATTGAGATAAGTAAAACAGATGAGCCTAAATTTGCGGCTGCTGCGGCAGCTTCGCACCCTGCATGTCCAGCACCAACAACAATGATATCAAATTTATTAAGCATCTATAAAGTTTCTAAAAGATGTAGATATTTATCTTCGTTAGCTCGCATGATTTGTTTTTCTTCGTCGGTATAATCATTGAAACCTAACAAATGTAAAACACCATGAATGATAACTCTGTTCAATTCATTATTAAAATCTGTACCGTATTTTTTTGCATTGGTTTTTACTGTATCAACACTAATGAATATGTCGGCAGAAATTTTATCATTCTCTGTTAAAGGAAAAGTAATAATATCAGTATAATAATTATGATTTAAGTACTGAATATTAATTTCGAGAATTTTGGGGTCAGAACAAAATATGTAGTTAATGGTATCAATCTTATAACCATAAGAAGTTATAATACTTTTTATCCACTGTTTTTTTTTTCTCTTATGTTTTAGGTTAAAGTGGATATCCTGATTAAAGAAGTTTATAGCCACACAATATTAAATTTGAAAGATTAATTCAATATGTGATCCGTTATCCATGAAGTTTATATCATCAGCCAAATTTTTCATAAGGAAAACACCTCGCCCCGATACATTTTCAATATTTTCGGGTACAGTTGGATCTGGTACGTTTGTATAATCGAATCCTGGGCCTTCGTCTTTAACATAAATATGGATACTAGAATCAGATATTGTAACAGATAGATGTACAGTTTTACTACTATCGAATTTATTACCGTGTACAATTGAATTATTTACGGCTTCAATAGTGGCTATTAGTATCTTACCATATAAATCAGATGATAAATTACACTTCTCAGATATCTCATCTACCAATTTTTCGACGTGAGAAATGTTCTCTAGTTTTGAGTTTATGTTTAACTGCTTCTTCATGTTTGTTTACATAAAAAAAATCATTCTTTTGTTATACTGATTCGAAATGTATAAAGTTTCGTTTTACAATACATAAAGTAAACACTTTTTAGGGTAAAATCCAATCTTTAGGATTCTGTATTTTGCTCTCATGCCAAATCTGAAGGTTAATCATTCCTCTTCCTTCCTGAGCATCTGTATAAGCTTCTCCAATTTTTTGTTCAGTCTTAATTCTTTGGTCAACCCTAACCGATACTCGTGAAAGATTTGAATATACTGTTAGAAAATCTCCATGGCGAATAATAACAGCAATGTTTGATCCGGGTATTGATACTATCTTTTTTACAACTCCATCGTAAATTGCTTTTACATCTGCATTGGCCTGTGTTCGTATATCAACTCCATTATTTCTGATTTTAACTCCTTTTATAACTGGGTGGTCATGTTCTCCAAAATCACTAACTATTAAGCCCTCGGCAGTTGGCCAGGGTAATTTGCCCTTGTTCCCGCTAAATCCTTCTGATAATTCAATATAGCGTGCATCTCGTACCTTAGTTCGTTTGGCTTCTTCGGCAATAAGTTTTGAGATTTCCTTATTTAACGATTCCATCGCTTTCTTTCTCTCCTGCAACTGCTGCCTTATCTGGCGTTCCTTCTGTTTAAGTTTGCTAACACTTCTTGAATATCGATTTTCCTGTGAGTTTAATTTATCTATTTCATCACTTTTGCTGGACATCACATTTTCAAGCTCATTTCGTGCTTCGTCCAAAGCAGCTAATTCATTAGATATTCTATTCTGGGTTCTTATAATCTCTCTACCTTGTTTTTCTCTAAATCGTATAAACTGCTGATAAAAGCGTAATCTTCTATAGGCCTGATTAAAATCCTCTGATGCAAAAATGAACATGAGTATATGCATATCCTTCCTATTCTTCCATGCAAATTCTATTAATGCAGCATATTCTGTTCTTAAATTTTGTAAACTTGTATTTAGTTCATCAACCTCTATGGATTTTTCGTTTATTTGTTTCTCCTTTAATTCAATTTGTTTATTAATATCGGCTATCAGCTTTTTTCGAAGGGAAATTTGATTTTTTAGAAGATTTAATTGTTCAACAGTACTTACTCGCTCCTGCTCGGTTTGGGTAAGTAAACTTGTTGCAAGTTTAATCTCCTTTTCTGTTTTCTCTCGGCGCTCTTGAAGTTCTTCAAGGGTTTGAGTGAATGATAAAAAAGGGATGAACAAAAAAAGAAGTATGTGAAGCTTTAATCTCATTCGTTAAAAAGTATAATTTCTGGCATTAAAGTGGTATCGAGTTCATATGATATTAACGAATCGTGGTATATTGTTTTAAAATCAAACTCAATTTCTACAGGAGAATCTCCATAATTAAATGAAATGTCTACATATTTGGGGTGTACTTTACTAAAACTATCTTTCCATTCATATTCAGCATTAAAGGTACTCTCCTCTTTTTGTGAATGAATTTCCCATTGCTTAATAAAAAGGGGATTTATGTTAAAACGCAGTATTTCACTTATGGCAGCTGTATCATTTAATTGGGTTAAGTTTTTATATATTGAAAAATCATTAGCTAAACTATCAGAATTAATAAAATCAACATTGTGCTTTTCTAAAGTATATGATGCCACGAATAGATTTTGCAATAAGTTAAAATTAATAGGGATTTTTGTTAACTGGGAAAGGGTATTATAATCTAATAAGTAAACTCTCTGCACCTGATAGTCTTCAAAAATAATGGAATTCTTATTAGCGATGAAGGATGCAACAGATTTTCCAAAGGGAGTTCTTAGATTTACGTATAAAAATGAATCAACCTTAAATCCATAAATTGCTTTTAATGAGCGTAGTTGTCCGTTATAGTCAAGTCTAAACTGAGCGTTATCAACATAAAAGGATTGATGCTCTATTTCTTCATTTCTATAAGTATTTTGAACAATATCACTGTTTTTAACTACAGTAACAGTTTCTTCTTTTGAGGTTCTGTTTAAAGAAGAGCACGAAAAAATTGTTAGTGCAATTACAGCATAAATAAGTAACTTGGTTCTAGGGTACATATGTTTTTTTTCTAAGTTTCTCTTTCAATTTATCAGATGGTTCTTCAATTTCACTAGCTTTTAACCAATACATATACGCGCTATCTGTACTACCTGTTTTATACAATACATCTCCATAATGCTCGTTTATAACGGCACTACTATCGCCACCTTTACTAATTGCTTGTCTTATTACATCTTTAGCCTGTTTATACTTTTTTAGTTTAAACAGAACCCAACCTTTAGTATCTAAAAAAGTACTATTATTTGGTTCTAGTTCAACGGCTTTGGTACTCATCTCAAGAGCCTTCTTTAATTTCCTGTTATCTTCTGATAAATAGTAACTATAGTTATTTAAAATTCGTGTGTTATCTGGTTTAAGCTTCAGCCCATTTCGGTATGCTCTATATGCTAAAAAATTCTGGCTATTTTGGTAATAAAAATCTCCTAACGTAGCATATAATTCAGATACTTTATCATCCTCTTCAACATTTCTGATACCTTTTTTAATTGTTTTAATAGCATTATCAATATCGTCAAGCTCCTCTAATCCTAAAGCATTAAAAATATAGAAAATGTAATTTTGGGGAAACTTTTTAATTCCTAGTAAACTATTATAAATAACATTCTCCTTCCTATCAAAAGAATAATCAAAAGTAATAATTCTTTCTAATCTGTCAGGATTGCCATCATCCAATTTAAAAGCTCGCTCTAAGCATTCTCTTGCTTTTGCATAATCAGACCTTCTGATATAATGCTCATAGGCTAAATCAATTAACGGTAGTGATTCACTATATTGATTTAGCAGGTCTTGTACAATATTGTCTAATTTTTCACCTTGAGTTGCATAGATTTGCTGCTCGAACAATAAGGGTTTAAAAAAATTTAATTTTTCTTGTAACTTAAAATCATCATGAGAATAGATATTTTCGAGTGATTTAAGGGCATCAGCGTAATTCCCAACCTGCATATTTCTTTGATATAACTCAATAAGTATGTGCGGTGAATTTGGCTCGAACGATTTAGCTTCGTTAATTACATCAAAACCTAGGCTATCTTTACCTTGTCTAAAGTATAACTCAGATAAATACAGATAGTAAATGGGATTATTCGAATCATGCTCAATTAATCTTTCTATTTCTTTTTTTGCTGCCTCATTATTCTTTTTGTCTAAAAATATTTTGGCTTTTGTTTCGGATAAGCGGGGAATGTAACCATAACGCTCCTCGAGCTGATTAAAAATTTTAAGAGATAAATCAAAATCACCTAAATCGCTTGCAAGTAAAGCTAACTGATACTTATAATTAGTATTTGTTGAATCGAGTTCTATAAGCTGCTTCTGGTATTTGTATGCCTCTTGAATTTCCTGCTGATTTAGCAATGACATCACTAAAAAATGCTTGTAGTACTTATTTTTGGGTTCTAATTCAGAGGCTTTCCTTATAAATTG
>JAWLEY010000122.1:0-7917 GCA_041685855.1 Perlabentimonas sp.
ACTACAGTCATGCTGAACGGAGCGCTGTACTGAGTTTGCCGAAGTGCCGAAACATGTTCCATTAACTCAAAAGACGTTGATATCCATGTAATTAAGGTTTTTTGGTATAAAACCTTGGCTGGTAATACCAAAAAGAGCCGATTCTCATCGGCTCTTTTTTACTGTTATGTTGGTTTGTAACTAAACCTAAATTTGCTGTAGCATATCCTCCATTATCAGGGTCATCTTCCTTTCGGCCTCCTGACCAACCTTTTGCACCTCCTCGTGGGTTATCTCCACAATCTTTCCGGGTACGCCCAGGTCGGTAATTATTGAGATGGCAAAAACGGGTATTCCCATTTGGCGTGCAGCAATAACTTCAGGAACGGTTGACATGCCTACCGTATCGCCGCCAATAATGCGGAAGTATTGGTATTCCTTAGGTGTTTCAAACGTTGGACCCGTTGTGCCAACGTAGCATCCCACCTGCGTTTTTATGCCATGCTTGCTGGCCATATTTTGTCCCAGCTCAATTAGCTTGTGGTCGTATGGCTGGCTCATATCGGGGAAGCGCGGTCCAAATTCCTTGTTGTTAGGGCCAATTAGCGGGTTTGGAATTAGGTTGATATGGTCGTTAATAATCATCAGGTCGCCAATTTCATAGTCGGGGTTAACCCCACCGCTTGCATTTGAAACAAAGAGGTTTTTAATGCCAAGGTGCTTCATTACCCTAACAGGGAATACAACCTCCTTTATGTTGTAACCTTCGTAAAAATGGAAGCGTCCCTGCATGGCCACAACTTTTTTCCCACCCAAATCGCCAAAAATTAGCTTGCCGCTATGGCCCTCAACCGTTGATACGGGGAAATTAGGTATATCTTTGTATTCGAGTACCTCCTGATTTTTGATGTCTTTTACCAAACCACCTAAACCTGTACCGAGAATAATCCCTACGTCGGGAGTTATCTTAACCTTACTTTGGATGTAAGCCGTGGTCTCTTTTACTTTTTCTAACATATTTAAAAATTTTATTATTAAAATCTTTCGTTGCGCCATTCAGAAACTCCACTTTAATGGGGATATAGTAAAAGTTTCTTTTTATATCCTCAGAAAGTTGCTGCTTATATTCTTTTAATCGTGAAGCATCCTTTTCTGTTGTTACAATTATTTTCCTGTCATCTTCTATGTGGGAAAACTTTTCAAATATAGCTTTAATTTTTTTTTCGGTAAAGCTAAAATGGTCAGGGAATTCAATTGTATCAACAAGGTTGAAGTTGGAGTCTAAATGGTTGAAGAAAGGCTTGGGGTTAGCAATACCTGCAAATGCCAGTATTTTGTAGTTTTCAAAATTTGTTGTTGGCTGGCTTAAGTCATTAAAAACAGGAGACAAACAACCATAGCAGTAGCTAGTAAAAAAAATATCCTGATAAGGGAATAGTTTTAGCTCTTTGCTTATAATTCTTTGGTCTATTGGCTTTATATTGGCGGGGCACTTGGTAATTATTACCGTTTCGGCACGGTGCAACTGCGATATGCTGTCGCGGAGCCTTCCCAGGGGAAGAAAGTAATCTCTTGTTACCAGATTATTATAATCTACAAGCAGGATTGAGTGCCCGGGCTTAACGTAGCGGTGCTGAAAGGCATCATCGAGCAGAATAACGTCAGTATCGGGTTTTTCCTCTATAATCGATTTAATGCCGCGTACTCTTTTCTCATCAACAGCAACGTTTATGTTTGGGTGTTTTGAGTAGATTTGGTGGGGCTCGTCGCCAATTTGCGAGGCGGTTGAACTACCGCTGGCCAGTATAAAACCTTTGGTTTTTCTCTTGTAACCCCTGCTAAGGGTTGCCACGTTGTATTTTTCCGACAGGAGTTTTATTAAGTACTCAACGTGTGGAGTTTTGCCTGTGCCTCCCACGGTTAGGTTGCCTACGCAAATTGTAGGTATGTTAAATGTAACCGACCTAAGCACTTTTATATCAAACAGAAAGTTTCTGATATGAACTACCATTCCGTAAATAACTGCAATAAAAGCGTAAACAAACTTCATGGTTGGTTTAGTGTTTGCTATTCTGCATTTTAATCCCGCAAATTAGCACTATTATAATATCTTTCCAAAACATGATGATTTGGTGCTTTTGTTAAAAGCAAAACAGCCCGGATAATATTTCCCGGGCTGTTTAAATATTGGTGTATTATGTGTATGTTAGTATATTTCAACGTCGTAGGGCATGCGAGCAAGTATACCCTGGTTGTTTACCATCTCTAACATATTTTTGTAGTGTTTGAATGCTGGGCCAAGCTCATCCTGCATTATTCTTGCTTTTACAGAGCCGGTAAGCTCCTTCATTAGCTCTTCAAAAGGATCCTTAAGTTTGGGCAGCTCCGATATGCGGTACTCCTCCAGTTCGGCTCTTTCAGCAGCAATTTCAATTGCTCTTTCAAGCCCGCCAAACTCATCAACAAGTTTTATCTCTTTGGCATTAATGCCGCTCCATACTCTTCCCTGGCCAATCTCGTTAACCTGCTCTTTGGTTATTCCTCTTCCATCGGCAACGTGCCCTATAAAGGTATCATAAACATCAACAATACCCATTTGGATAATTGATTTCTCTTCGGCAGAAAGTGGGCGAAGGATTGAACCAAAATCTGAATGTTTGTTGGTTTTTGCCACATCAACGGTAATGCCCAACTTATTATTAAGTCCCTCTTTAATATTAGGAATCATTCCAAAAACGCCAATTGAACCGGTAATGGTTGTTGGATTGGCAAGAATAACGTCTGCTGGTGCAGCAATATAGTAGCCGCCTGAGGCAGCCACATCGCCCATTGATACAATTACGGGCTTAACCTCTTTTGCAAGGGTCATCTCACGCCAAATAATTTCAGAGGCTAGCGCGCTTCCTCCACCTGAGTTAACACGTAATACTATGGCCTTAATGGAGCTGTCTCTTCTGGCTTCCCTAATGGCTCTTCCAAAACCTTCGCCACCAATGTTGCCAACCTCACTTTCGCCCATCACAATACCGCCTGATGCGTAAATTACGGCAATCTTATCACGAATCAGCCCTTTCTTTTTGCGTGGAGCAGGAACCTTAGCATACTGTGCAATATCAACTGAGCGTATGTCTTTCTTTGGTTTCGTGTCAGTAAGTGATTTTAGCATGTCAATCACTTCATCCTTGTAAACAAGGCTGTCAATTAGTCCGTGCTCAATTGTTGATTCTGCATCCCTAATAGTCATGTTGTCGGCCAATTCGTTCAGCTTGTCAGCAGAGAGGCCCCTTTTATCAGTAATTCCGTTTAACCAATGGTCCCAGATAGATCCCGTGTAGGTCATTATTTGCTCACGATTCTCAGGGCTCATCTTTTCGTATAGGAAAGGTTCTACGGCCGCTTTAAACTTTCCGTGGCGGATAACTTGTGGCTCAACGCCTAACTTTTTGAATGCATTTTTAAAGAACATGATTTCGGACCTAAGTCCAACCCATTCAACCATCCCTTCAGGATTTAGTAAAACCTTGTCGGAAACGGAAGCCAGGTAGTAGCTTTTTTGACTATAAACGTTGCTGTAGCTAATTATGAACTTACCCGACTCTTTGAATTTAATTAGAGCATTTCTAATTTCCTCAAGGGTGCCTGCTCCGGCGGGGATGTTCTCATTCTCAATGTATATCCCTTTAATTTTGGGGTCCTGAGCCGCATTCTTTATTGCTTTTAAAATGTTGTTTAACCCAAGCTTTGGGGTTGGCTTAAAGTTCATGAAGTCGAAATCGTCCATGGGGTTATTCGAACTTCTGTCAATAATCTCCTTGTCAAGTTTAAGGAGCAGTATGGAGTTGTCCTTAACGTCAACAGGTTTGTCAGACTTGGATACAATTACCCCAACAACTCCAAGGAGTATGAAAAAGGAAATTATACCAGTTACCAGAATTCCGACAATGGTTGCAAGTAGATACTTAAAAAAATCTTTCATGGTGATAAATTTTATAGGATGATTTTGATTTTAAAATTCGAAATAAAAGTAAGAAAAATCTTTATTCAGTTGGTTGAATAATTGTAAAATTTATTAAACTTTGCAGCTCCCAAAGTTGTTACTTAAAATATAAGACTCTTTAGGCAAGTAAAAGTTACATTTACTAATAAATTTAACAAATGTATCAGGTTTTTTTATCTATTGGTGGTAATTTGGGGGATAGGGCTACGTACCTCAGTCAGATGGTTGAGCAGATTAGGGAGAAAGTTGGTAGGGTTAAGAGGATGTCAAGTGTTTATGAATCGGAGCCATGGGGTTTTGAGGATGAGCAATCATTCCTTAATCAGGTGCTTGAAGTGGAAACCAAGTTGTCACCCTTATGCCTTCTCGATACTTGTCATCAAATTGAAAATAGCCTAGGTAGAAGCAGGTTTGCTGATGGTTATTCCCCTCGTACTGCCGATATTGACATACTTTTTATTGACAATTTATTATTTACATTACCTCCGCTCGTTCTACCACATAAGTTACTTCATGAAAGATTGTTTGTTCTTGAACCACTTGCAGAGATTGCCCCAGATTTTATTCATCCCCTATTAGGCCAAAGTATATCCGAGTTAAAGGCTCACTGCCAGGATAAAAGTAAGGTTTGGAAATATGAGTTTGCAGATGTGAAAACCACATAGTTTACAGTTTATGGTCTTCGTAGGAATAATTAAACAGTGTAATATCGTTTATGTATCGATATATGGTGTAATTTTGCCTGTAATTACCCTTATTGAAGTGTGACCTGATTAATTAAAAAGCATGATAACTCTAATTGCATATCTCTTTCTTGCCTTATTTGTCTCTTTTCTTTGTTCCATAATGGAATCAGTACTTTTGTCTACTCCTCAATCCTTTTTAATAGTTAAGCAGGAGGAGGGTTATCGTTGGGCTCAATCATTTATTAATTTAAAAACAAATATTGATAAGCCTTTGTCTGCCATTCTATCATTAAACACAGTGGCTCATACCATAGGAGCAGCAGGGGTTGGCGCTCAGGCGGTAAAAGTTTTTGGGGAAGCGTACTTTGGTATTGTTTCAGCGGTTCTTACTATTCTAATCCTGGTAATTACTGAGATTATACCTAAAACCATTGGAGCAAGATATTGGAGAAGATTAACGATGACCACATCCTTCATTATTAAAATAATGATTTTCATTACCTATCCCTTGGTTCTAATCTCTGCAATAATTACTAAGATGTTTTCAAAAAGTTCTAATGAGCAAACAATGAGCAGGGAGGAGATTGCAGCAATGGCAAGTATTGGTGCTGACGAAGGATTGTTTTCAAGCAAAGAGAATAAAATAATTCAGAATATAATTAGATTGAAGAACGTGAAGGTAACAGAAATAATGACACCCAGAGTTGTTGTAGCTGTTGCAGATGAGAATTTGTTTTTGACTGATTTTTTTGAGAATAAAGATTACCTAAAGTTCTCAAGAATTCCGGTATATACCGAAAACGAAGAGAATGTTACAGGATACGTATTTAGGCAGAAGGTGTTTGAAAATTTAGCCGAGGACAATCATAATCTGAAACTAAAAGATATTAAGCGTAAAATATTAATTGCTCCTAATACAATGACGCTATTTTCTTTGTGGGAGAAGCTTTTAGAAAAGAAGGAGCATATTGCACTAATTGTAGATGAGTATGGCGGGCTGGATGGCGTTGTTACCATGGAAGATATAATTGAAACCCTCTTAGGGCTTGAGATTCTTGATGAAAAAGATACTGTAACAGATATGCAGAAATTTGCTCGAGATAGATGGAAAGCAAGGCAGGAAAAGTATAATCTGCTCGAAAAATTAAATAAAAAGCAAACTTAGCAATTTTTAAGTCTAGTGTTTCTGGTAAACTAAGGTAGTGAAGAGTTTTTGCTATATGTGTGAGCAAATATTACTCCTTTGCCCCGTAGGCCAAATCTCCCGCATCGCCTAATCCAGGAACAATGTATGATTTTACCGTTAGTTCATCATCAATTGCACCTAGCCAAAGGCTAACTTCCTTTTTGGGGAGATTCCTTTGGGTGTAATCTACCCCCTCTTTCGATGCTATAATTGATGCTATATGGGTGTGCTTAGGTTTGCCCTTCTCAATTAGTGCGTTGTATGCTAGTACCATGGAGGAGCCTGAGGCAAGCATTGGGTCGGCAATAATTAGAACTTTGTCTTTAATTTTTGGGCAGGAGAGGTGCTCAAACTGAATTTTAAAGGAGCCGTCTTTGCTATACTTTCGGTAGGCTGATATAAAGGCATTCTCAGCATCATCAAAATAGTTAATAAACCCTTGATGCATGGGAAGCCCTGCTCTTAGGATTGATGCAACAACAACCGTATCATCCGGAAGGGACATGTCTGCAATGCCAAGCGGTGTCTGAACTTGTTCAGGCTTGTAGTTCAACTCTTTGCTAATTTCATATGCAAATATTTCGCTAATGCGCTCAAGGTTCCTCCTAAAACGCATGCTGTCTTTCTGTGCATTAACGCTGCGGAGTTCGTATATGAACTTATTTAGAATAGAGTTGGTCTCGCCAAGTGTCTTAATCATTGCAAGTAGTTTTCTGTGTAGGTTAATAAATTGTAATTAGCAAATTAAGAAATATTTTTTCATTTATAACAATCAGAATGCGTTATAATTTGGTTTTCTCTGCCAGGTCTAAATCATGGAGTTGTCTGCCATAGAGAAGCACTGGTTATTTGTTATAATTACATGGTCTAACAAGTTAATGTCAAGCGTGCTGGCTGCTTGCTTAATTTTCTGGGTGATGTTTAGGTCGTCCTCGCTCGGGTTATGATTACCTGAGGGATGATTATGGCACAGAATAATGCCCAGCGCCTGATAGTCGAGGGCTGTTCTCATAATTTTTCTCACATCAACAACGGTTGCCGTTAGGCCCCCTTCGCTAACCCTTACTTTTTCAATAACCCTGTTGGCCCTGTTTAGCAGAAGTACCCAAAACTCCTCGTGGCTAATATCGGAGAGTAGCGGTTGAAAAATGTCAATAACATCGGCGCTGGATGAAATTTGTTTCTTGTTTATTGCTTCGGATATTTTCCTGCGGCGACCCAGTTCAAGAGCAGCCATTATGGTAACTCCTTTGGCTATGCCAATTCCTTTTATTTTGGTAAAATCCTTTAGGGAGAATTTTCCCAGCTCGTTAAGATTATTCTTGGCGCTTCCTAAAATTCGTTGAGACACGTTTACGGCGGTTTCGCTTTTTGTTCCGGAACCAATAAGGATTGCCATAAGTTCTGCATCGCTGAGTGCAGAAACGCCTTTTGCCATCATTTTTTCTCTTGGCCTATCATCCTCGGCCCACTCTTTTATGGTTAGAGGCTTGGCTGTTTGTGTCATTTGTTTTCTAGTTTGCTATTCTACTGCCAAGATATAAAAATCCTTTAACTATTTAGATAAAATATTTTTTCCAAAATATCAGATACAAAAAAAGCCCGCAATGTGCGAGCTCTTATCCCAAAATTCACCTAAAATCTATTGTAAAGCATTAACATGACGAGTTAAAGAACTCTTAAGGTTAGATGCTTTGTTCTTATGAATAATTCTTTTCTTGGCTAGTTTGTCAAGCATAGATGCAACCTTAGGAAGTTGTTCCTGTGCAGAAGTTTTGTCGGTATTGTCTCTCAGATCCTTAATGGCATTACGGGTAGTACGACCAAAGTATCTGTTGTGAACTCTCCTTGATTCGGATTGACGAATCCTTTTCTCTGCTGACTTATGATTTGCCATGATGTTTCGTTATTAAAATGATTTAAGTAGCCCGTAGGGGAATCGAACCCCTGTTACCAGGATGAAAACCTGGCGTCCTAACCCCTAGACGAACGGGCCATGATAAAAATGAACGCTTTGTGTTTATTAGCGGGTGCAAAAGTAGTTGAAAAAATTATTCTTGCAAAGAAAA
>JAWLEY010000123.1:0-7911 GCA_041685855.1 Perlabentimonas sp.
TTAAATAGCTTATAATCGGGGTAGTCGTTCCTAAAATTTAGGATGTTCTCAATTTTTGCACCCCTAAACGAGTAGATACTTTGAGCGTCATCACCCACAACGCATACGTTGTTATGTTCTGCTGCAAGTTTCTTTACAATAAGGTACTGGCTGTAGTTTGTGTCTTGGTACTCATCAACCAGAATGTATTTGAATTTCTCTTGATATTTAGCCAGCACGTCAGGAAAATCGCGAAAAAGTACATTGGTGTTAAGAAGGAGGTCGTCAAAATCCATAGCTGCTGCTTTGTAGCAACGTTGGACATACATTGCATAAATTTTTGCAACCTCTGGCTTACGAGTTTGCCTGTCGAATGAAACAAGCTGCCCATTGGTGGCATACGCCTGGGGCGTTATAAGATTGTTTTTTGCTGAAGATATTCGTCCAAAAACCTCGTTCACCTTGTATGTTTGTGTATCCAGCTTTAACTCTTTTATGATGGATGAAACGAGGCTTTTTGAGTCTGCAGTATCGTAAATTGTGAATGAGTTTGGGTATCCTAACTTATTGGCTTCGGCACGTAAAATACGCATAAACATAGAATGGAATGTGCCCATCCATAGTCGTTTTGCGGTTTCGTTCCCAACAACTGCAGCAATACGCTCCTTCATTTCCCGTGCTGCTTTATTTGTGAATGTTAAAGCCAGTATATTCCAGGGAGCCACTCCTTGCTTAAGTAAGTGGGCTATTCGGTATGTAAGTACCCGCGTTTTGCCTGAACCTGCTCCTGCAATTATTAGTGCAGGTCCTTTGATAGTGGTTACGGCTTCTCTCTGGGTTTCGCTTAGTTCGTTAAGATATTGCACGGGCTAATTGGTGTTTATTTTATTATAAAATCTATTTGCTTAATAATTCTTGCAAAGTTACTCTCATATAACCGAAAGAAAAATATGGTTTGAAAGAATGTGAATAACTTTCTTAAACAAGTTGTTATGCTAATTATTATAATCCGTAACAGGGAGGTCTGTATGCTAGGGGAAGAATAATTAACAAATTTTATTATTTGTAGCAGGCATGTTTTTACTAATTTTGCATCCAAAATTGAAGTGTCTATTAATGATGGCTGACGAGTTGACATTAATTGGATGACATTTCTCAAAAAATCCATTTGTTACATTATTAAAATACACATGTATGTTTCGATCATCAAATCCCGCTTTAAGCGAAAAGGTTTTTGCTAAGAGTAGAGTTACAGCGCAGTCAGATGTAATGACTTTTACAGGAACTAAATACAAAACCTTCATTATGCTGGCACTGGTTGTTTTGGGTGCATCGTACACGTGGAGGTTAGCATCTGTAGGAGCAGCATCAGTTAATGTTTGGATGATAGCTGGTGGAATAGGAGGGTTAATAGCTGGAATAATAACAGCCTTTTCTCCCAGGAGTGCTCATATTACTGCACCTATCTACTCAGTTTTACAGGGACTACTTCTTGGTGGATTATCAGCATTTATGGCAGCGCAGTTCGAAATGGCAATTATTACGCAAGCAGTGGGGCTCACATTTGCCACGTTTTTCCTAATGCTCCTCCTTTACCAGTCGGGTACCATTAAGGTTACAGCAAAATTTCGCATGGGAGTATTTGCAGCCACCGGGGCAATTGCCCTCATGTACTTCATCTCTTTTGTAATGAGTTTTTTCGGAGTATCAATGCCTTACATTCATCAGGGAGGTACAATTGGAATTATAATTAGCCTAGTAGTTATTGTTGTCGCTGCACTTAATCTTGCACTCGATTTTGATTTGATAGAAAGGGGTGTAAAACAGGGTGCTCCAAAATATATGGAATGGTACGGAGCCTTTGCCTTAATGGTAACTTTAATATGGCTTTACATAGAGTTCCTAAGGCTTTTGGCTAAGGTGAGCAGCAGAAGGTAATACGCAAAAAAACTTTTAAAAAAGATCTGGCTAGTTTTGTTATTATCGTAATAGTTAATAACTTTGCAGGCCATAAATTTTTGTATAGGAGAGTTTTGTATAAAGATAAATTAAACTTACAATGAAAAAGGACATTCATCCAAAGAATTATCGACTGGTGGCGTTCAAGGACATGTCAAACGACCATGTTTTCCTCACCAAATCGACCGTGAATACAAAAGAAACCCTTGAGGTGGATGGTGTTGAGTACCCGCTAGTTAAGGTTGAAATCTCAAACACATCGCATCCATTTTACACAGGTAAAGTTAAACTGGTTGACAGTGCTGGTCGCGTTGACAAGTTCAGGACCAAGTACAAAAAGCACTTTGACAAAAAGTCAAGCTAAATCTTTTAGCATTTCGGAAAAACCTACAATGTTTGGGTTTTTGGTGCGTGCAAAAAATAAAAAGGAGCAACATTTTGTTGTTCCTTTTTATTTTTTAGGTATTTGGCTGTCATTATGCTAGTTGTTGTTAAATTTGTAGTTCACAAATCCTTTTTTGAAGATGGTTACTCAAGTTGTTCTGTTTGACGACTCTCGAAGAGAGAGCCTACTCCCGTTAACATTCACTCGTCCCGTTTCAATGATTAGGGTGGGTGTTCTAACAATTCATGAGAAATGGGAAAAGGTGCTCAAAAGGCCCTGCGGTTTCTTTACAGCACCATACCTCCGAAGAAAATTTCATGCGAATCAAGAGGGTAAAGGACCATGCCTTTTTATTAATGGTGGCATTATTCCTACGTCTAACCTAATTGATGCTATTGGTAGCCTAAAACTGTACGAAGCCATTATTTATGGCGATAAACTTGTTGCTGCCATTTTGCCAGATTTGCCATCCGATGATTTTCCTCTATCTTCAGTTTCATTTCCAATCGCACAAAAGTGGACTAACAACTTACTGGAAATTGAGCATCCTTGGGATATCTTTAGTAAGAATGGAGAAGCATTACTAAGAGATTTTGATTTATTAACAAAAGGAAGAACATCACAAAAAATTTCTTCATCAAACAAGGTGCTGGGTTCCCATCCAATTTTTATTGAGAAGGGGGCAGTTGTTGAGTGCTCTGTACTTAATGCCAGCAATGGGCCAATTTATATTGGAGAAAATGCAGAGATAATGGAAGGCTCCCTTGTGCGTGGTCCCTTTGCCCTTTGTGATAACTCAACCCTAAAATTGGGAGCAAAAATTTATGGCCCCACTACAATTGGACCTCATTGCAAGGTTGGAGGCGAGGTTAATAATTGCGTATTTTTTGGTTTCTCTAATAAAGCACACGATGGCTTTATTGGTAATTCTGTAGTTGGGGAATGGTGTAATTTGGGGGCCGATAGCAACACATCAAACTTAAAGAATAACTATGCCAGTGTAAAACTCTGGAATTACTCAAAAGGTGGATTCCTTGATACCGGGCTGCAATTCTGTGGTCTAATCATGGGCGATCATAGTAAGTGTGGCATTAATACTATGTTTAACACAGGAACGGTGGTTGGTGTAAGCGCCAATATTTTTGGCGATGGTTTTCCCCGAAATTTTATTCCTTCATTCTCATGGGGTGGTGCTCAGGGGTTTGCAATTTATAAAACAAACAAAGCGTTTGAAACAGCACAAAAGGTTATGGCGCGCAGGGGCCTTAATCTTGATGATATAGAGAGAGAGATTCTTGAACATGTTTTTAATGTTACAACTTGCTACAGGCACTAACAATTTTTTGGCACATCGATTGCAAATGTAATATATAGTGAAAAAACATGTTCGCTTGTGACATATTGTCACTAATAAGAAATTTAATAGAAAACAATGAGTGATAAATTTGATTTAAAGATAAGAACACAATTCAACGCAGATTCATTCGATCAGGACTCGGAGTTTATCCCCCTTTTTACCGAGGATAATGGAGATTTTGATACTAAGGATATGCCCACAACCTTACCGATACTTGCCTTAAGAAACACCGTATTGTTTCCTGGGGTTGTATTGCCTATAACTGTTGGCAGGGAGAAGTCAGTCAAACTGGTGAAAAGCTTAACCCAGAAAACAAAGTTCTTGGGTGCTGTATCGCAAATGGATGCTAAAATTGAGGACCCGGAGGTGAAGGACCTCTTTAAATTAGGAACCATAGCGCGCGTGCTTAAGGTGCTTGAAATGCCAGATGGGAGCACTTCTGTTATTCTTCAGGGGTTACACCGGTTTCAAATAACGGAGATTGTATCGTCCGAACCGTTTTTTATGGCATCTGTTGAAACGCTTACTGATGATCCCGTTGACGAGAAAGACAAAGAATTTGAGGCTCTTATAAGTTCTATAAAAGACTACTCGTTAAAAATTATTGGGATGTCTCCTAATATGCCTCAGGAGGCAAGTTTCGCAATTAAAAATATTGACAACTACTATTTTCTAATAAACTTTATTTGCTCAAATATTGAGTTACCTGCTACTGATAAACAGAAGTTGCTTGAGCAGAATAATTTAATAAGCCGAAGTAACCTTTTGCTAGAGTTTCTTGGCCGTGAAATGCAGCTGCTTGAAATTAAAAATGATATTCAGGCAAAAGTAAAGCTTGACATGAACCAGCAGCAACGGGAATATTTCCTTCATCAACAGATGAAAACCATTCAGGACGAGCTCGGTGGTAGTCCCAACGAGAAGGAAGTGGAGAGCATGAAGAAGCAGGCAAGAACAAAAAAGTGGGGTAAGGAGGTGGCTGCCGTTTTCGACCGTGAGGTTAAGAAGCTTAGCAATATGAATCCCATGGCCCCTGATTACTCCATTCAGCTAAACTATGTTCAGCTTCTTTTGGATTTGCCATGGAATGAATTCACAAAGGATAACTTCGACCTAAAACGTGCTCAAAAAATTCTTGACGAAGACCATTTTGGACTCGATCAGGTGAAGGAAAGAATTCTTGAGCATCTGGCAGTGCTCAAGCTCAAAGGCGATATGAAATCACCAATTATTTGTCTGCATGGCCCTCCAGGTGTCGGAAAAACATCTTTAGGTAAATCCATTGCCCGTGCTCTCGACCGCAAGTATGCCCGTATATCGCTTGGCGGCTTACACGATGAGTCTGAAATTCGGGGACACCGTAAAACCTACATAGGAGCAATGCCCGGGCGTATTATACAAAATCTTAAAAAGGTAAAGTCTTCCAATCCAGTTTTTATTCTTGATGAGGTAGATAAGGTTGGAAAAGATTTTCATGGCGATCCTGCTTCTGCCCTTCTTGAGGTTCTGGATCCTGAACAGAACAATACCTTTCACGACAATTACTTAGATGTTGACTATGATTTGTCAAAGGTTCTGTTTATTACCACCGCTAACAATATTGCAACAATTAATCCTGCTCTACGCGACCGTATGGAGCTGATTGAAATGAGCGGTTACATTGCTGAGGAGAAGATTGAGATTGCCAAAAGGCATCTTATACCCCAGCAACTCAAAAATCATGGCATTACCAAAAAGGACCTTAGCATACCCAAAAACGTACTTGAAGAGGTTATACAAGGATATACCCGAGAGAGTGGAGTAAGGGCTCTTAACCAGCGAATTGCAAAAATTGTGCGCAATGCAGCTAAGAGTATTGCTTTTAACGAGAAGTATTCTTCTAAAATGAGTATTAATGATTTGCGTAAGGTGCTTGGGGTGCCAAAATATTTAAAAGATATTTATCAAGGGAATGATCTGGCCGGTGTTGCTACTGGTTTGGCCTGGACTTATACAGGTGGTGAGATTCTTTTTATTGAGACCAGCCTAAGTAAAGGGAAAGGCAAACTAACAATTACTGGTAATCTTGGCGATGTAATGAAGGAGTCTGCCGTAATAGCGCTTCAATACATTAAATCTCATAGCAATGAACTTAATATCAGTCCAGAGTTATTTGATAAGTGGGATGTTCACCTACATGTTCCAGAGGGTGCAATACCTAAGGATGGACCATCGGCAGGTATTACAATGGCTACTTCGCTTGCTTCAGCATTCTCGCAACGAAAAATTCGAAACAGCATTGCCATGACGGGCGAAATTACCCTAAGAGGTAAACTATTGCCAGTTGGCGGAATTAAAGAGAAGATTCTTGCTGCCAAGAGGGCAAGTATTACTGAAATCATCCTATCAAAAGACAATGAAAAGGATGTGTCCGAAATCAAGGATATCTATATAAAAGGGCTTAAGTTTAAATATTTCGAGACCATTATTGATGTACTGAACTATGTGCTGCTTAAACAGAAAGTAAAAAATCCGCAGGAAATTAGCTAGTAGGCTTCAGTAGTTTTTATTATTGACTCAGATGTTTTACAGTTGTTCCTGTTTATGGTTGCATGCTTAAAATTAGCTGCTATCTTTGTTCTTCTCAGTTTTTAGAAGGATGATGGTTTTGCTAAATTTTTAAAGATGAATAGAATTGCAGTTTTCCCTGGTACATTCGACCCATTTACAGTGGGGCACGAGGCTTTAGTTAGAAGGGCTCTTAACCTTTTTGACAAGGTTTATGTGGCTGTAGGTAAAAACCAATCGAAAAGTACACTTTTCTCAATTGAGCAGAGGCTGGAGATGGTTAATGTTATTTTTAAGGATGAGGGAAGGGTTGATGTTGTTGCTTACGAAGGACTTACTGTTGATTTTTGTCAAAAGATGAATGCTCGCTTCCTGCTTCGTGGGTTAAGAACCGCGGCCGATTTTGAGTATGAAAGGGCTATAGGTCAGGTAAACAAGGCCATGAACTCAAATATTGAGACAGTATTTCTTCTAACAGCCCCTGAGCACACTCCAGTTAATTCAACCATTGTTCGCGATATTTTGGTGAATAATGGTGATGCAACAAAATTTTTACCCAAGGGGATTAACATAAAAAAGTATCTTAACCGTTAGTATGTAACAAGCATTATTCTGCTCCATTTTAAATGTGCAGAATTTAAATATTAGAGTATGCCCTTTTTACGGAAATTCGCAATTCTCATTATTACGTTATTGTTACTTAATTGCAATGCGGTTGCACAGGTAATCCTATCGGGCTCTGCACCTAGCTACAGTGGTCAGGAAATTGCTTTTTATCACTATGCCGATTATATAACCCAAACCGAGGAGGTTTTAGCACGGTGCCAAATTGATGAGAATGGAGAATTTAGTTGCCCCTTAGAGATTGATGAGATTAGCTATGTTTTCAGCTATTTGGGTACATACAAGATTTATCTTTTTGTTGAGCCAGGAAAAGACTATACTTTGGTGTTGCCCGAATATGAACCTAAAACGGAGGAGCAAAGGTTAAATCCTTTTTTCAGGGAGGTTGATCTTCACGTTGGTATTGAAGATATGCAAACAGAGGACCTTAACTATCTGATTAGTTCATTCGATTTAGCCTTTAATGAAAATTTTGATCAGATTGTTCAAGAGGCTTATGCCGGGCGGCAATCAACCTCATTAGATTCTCTAACCAAAGCGCTAGAGGAAAGGTTTGGCGAGTATAGCCATCCATTCTTTGAAGCTTACCGAAAGTATCGTTACGGTTTCTTGAGTCAGCTTGCATTAATGCAAAAATCACGTAGTATCTCAAAAGAGTATTTTCAGCATAGCCCCATACTGTACAATAATCCCTCGTACATGGAGCTTTTCAACTTGTTGTACGATAAATACTTCCTGTTCTTTTCACGTTCAGAGAGCGGAAACTCTGTTTTTAGTACCATATCGAGCCAGAAAAGCTATACAAACCTTAAAAAAACTTTAGCACAGGATGATGTGCTTGCCAACGATTCGTTGCTTGAACTGGTTATTTTAAAAGGTTTGCACGATAGTTTTTTCGATGATAAGTTCTCTCGTAGCGCATTACTTACCATTCTTGATTCGCTTTATACAAATACTGAAATTGTTGAGCATTTAATGATAGCACAAAATATCAGATCGAAGGTAACCCGATTACTCCCGGGCTTTGTGCCTGCTCCATTCGAGCTGTATTCTGTTGATG
>JAWLEY010000124.1:0-7894 GCA_041685855.1 Perlabentimonas sp.
TCCATTCAATAAATATTAAATGCATGTCAGGAATATACCTAACAATAGCGTAATTGTCTTCAAAAATTATTGTGTCATCCATAATTAACAGACATTTACCTAAACCCCAAACTACCAAACAGTTTTAACCATTCCACCATCAACAGGTATTGTTGCTCCGGTTATAAATGAGGCCAAATCGGAAAACAAGAATGCAGCCAAACTTCCTAGTTCCTCTGGTTTACCGTAACGCGATAGCGGAATTTGCTCCTGCATCATCATGCGCACCTCGTTTACGCTAATTCCTTTGCTTTCCGCAATAACACCATCAAGATGCTTAACCCGCTCCGTATCAATACGACCCGGCATAATATTGTTAATGCGAATATTGTAGGAAGCCAAGTCGCCGGAAAGGCTCTTAACCAAGCTGGTAACTCCCGAGCGGAAAACATTTGACATAAGCAGCATATCAATAGGTTCCTTTACCGATACCGATGTAATTGTAACGATGCTTCCGCTGGATGCTTTTCGCATTGATGGGATTACCTCTCTGATTAATCTTACGGCGCTCATCAGGGTAAGTTCAAATGCTTGCTGCCAATCGGTGTCATTAAAGTTATCAAAAGAACCAGCTGGTGGGCCACCAGCATTTACCAGCAAGCCATCAATCTTTCCAAACTGGTTTACGGCCAGATTTACCCATTCCTTAATCGACTGGTAATCTGAAACATCCAACACCCCATAGTTTACAGTAGAATCAGCCACCTTTGCTAGTTGAGAAGTTGAGAACTTGAGGTTCTCTTCACTCCTGCTTCCAATAAATACATTTGCCCCCTGCTGAGCAGAAGCCTTAGCAACGGCAAAGCCCAAGCCTTTACTACCGCCAGCAACAAGAATATTTTTCCCTTTTAACATATCTAACCATTTTTATTCAATTGTAAATTTATTGAATTTATAGATACAATTCGTCCTGCATTAAAAAAACTAACCAAGGGTTTACTAAATGAATAATATTAAATTAAGAACGGTCGAGTGTAAGTACCGTAAGGGATTACGGGTGATTTCCTATCAAGTTACACGAAAAGTTAAAGCGGACTTCTGACCTTCGCATACCTCTGAAACCTTATGGCATTTACACTTTGTTGTGGCCTGTGGCTATTTTTCCATTTCAGATTTTTTTAGGAGCCAATAAAATACATTTATATGTTTTATTCCACTCCGATTTTGTGTAAATGAGTCGGTTGTGAGCAGATACTTTGGATAATTATCATTAATTTTTTCTAAAGCACCAAACTCTCTTTCAACAGTATTTTCATTTGTCATTTGCCATGCAACTTGATAATATTCAATCTCCCCTGTAGAATTTTTACAAACAAAGTCCACTTCTGTGTTACGTGAAGTACCTGTCCATACTTTGTTACCTCTTCTAATAAGCTCTAGGTAAACAATATTTTCTAAAATGCGTCCTCTCTCTGTAACACGTTCTTTACCAACTAAAACATTTAGCAATCCAACATCTACTAAATAATACTTTTCTTGAGTTGCTAATTGCTTTTTACCTTTTAAGTCAAAGCGGTTCACTTTATAAAACACAAAACTTGTAACTAAATAATCCAAATATTTTTCTACTGTGGAATGATGAATATTTTGCCCATCGTGTCTAAGTGTTTTGGATATATTGCTTGGTGATAACTGATTCCCGATATTGGAAGCCACAAATTTTACTATATTAGCAAAAGCACGCTTATCATTTATTTGGTGTCGTTGTGTTATGTCTTTTTCAATTATAGTAGTATAAATAGCTTCCAAGTATTCATATAATTTATCATAACCGCTTTCTCGCAACTCCACCCCTTTGGGTAATGATGTTTCATTAACGTAATCAAAAAACAGAGATTCATAATTTAGATACTTATTTACCAAGTCAATATTTCGAGCAACTAAGTATTCCTTGAATGAAAAGGGTAAAATAGAAATTTCAATATAGCGCCCGCTTAATAAAGTTGCTAACTCGCCACTCAACAAAAAAGCATTTGAGCCTGTGATGTAAATATCAGTATTGTCTGTTGCATAAAGTCCATCAACTAATTTTTCAAAGGATGATATATTCTGCACTTCATCTAAAAAAACGTAATTCGTTTTATTGTGTTGCATTTTTTTCTTTATATCGAAATAAATATCGCTCCAGGTCTTATTTAGATAGTTTTCGGGCAACTCAAAATTATAAAATTGTATTTGTCTTTTTCCAATTCCCTCGTCTAACAAATGCTTAAAGAAAATTTCCAACAATGTGCTTTTGCCTGACCTACGCAAACCGCTCACAACTTTTATCAAGTCTCTGTCTTTGTAAGAAAGCAATTTATTAATGTATTCCTTTCGATTTATATATTTTTCCATGTGTCAAAGATAACAATATAATTATCAAAACTTGCACAAAATGCGATTTATGATAATTTGCATGGCGTTTGCAGACAGCTTTTTTCCATTGGCCACAACAAAGATATATATAGCTACATTCGCATAACCTTAAAAAAATGCTCACGATACGTTATCCCTATGGGAATCTCCTTTCCAGCAATAATCACATCGTGTCGTTCAATGGCATCGACATAGTTTAGGGAGACAATGTAGGATTTATGAATCCTAACAAAAATACTGTTAGGCAGGATTTCCAAAACTTCCTTCATGGTGAGTAGCGACATAACCTTTTTTTCGCGAGTATAAAAGCACATATAGTTGCCGGCGGCCTCAACGTAAAGTATCTCACCAGGCAAAATCTTCACCTGCTGCTGACCACTTTTTATAAATATAAAATCATCCTTTTCAGCCTCCTGCTCTTGAGGAGATGCTGTTAGATTTTTGGAAACCGTTTGCATAAGCCCTGCCGCTTTGTTAACAGCTTTGAGAAATCGTTCATATTTAATGGGTTTCACTAAGTAATCAACGGCGTTGTACTCGTAACTTTCGGCTGCAAATTCTGGGTATGCTGTGGTGAATATAACCTTTGGGGGCTGGTTAAGCGACTGGTATAGCTGTATGCCAGAGAGTTCGGGCATATTTATATCGAGGAAAATCAAATCAACATGCTCTTTGTTAAGAAAATCTATCGCTTTAAATGGATTACTAAAACCTTGCGCATAATCCAAATAAAAAGTTCTTTGGATATAATCCTTTATTAAATCCAGCGCAAAAGGCTCATCATCAATTACAACACATTTCATAATCTATCTACTCAAGATTTAGCAGCAATTTAACCATAAATTCCTTACCGTTATCAGTTATGGAAAGTTTATGCTTTGCAGGGTAAAGAATATTTAGCCTTTTCTGGGTGTTTTTTATACCAATTCCAGAGTTTTTGCTGTCAACTGGCTGACTGTTTCTAAAAATAGAGTTGCGGGCGGTAAACTCCATCTCGCCATTCTGGAAATTCATAGCTAACTGTATCTCCGAATTCTGCTCAAGTTTAACGCCATACTTAAAAGCATTCTCAATGAATGGGATGAGAATTAGGGGCGCAATGCGATAGCCGGTGTAATGCCCATCAACGGTAAACGTTACCTTAACAGGCAAATCACTCGAAAAACGCATTTTTTGTAGGTTGATATAGTTTCGAATGAAATCAATCTCCCTTTCCACCTCAATCTTATCAACATTACTATCGTAAATCATGTAGCGCATAAGTACTGATAGTTTCTCAATTATATCGGCGGTTTGGTCGTCGCCTTTGCGGCTAGCGCTGGAGTATGCCATATTCAACACATTGAAAAGGAAGTGCGGATTTAGCTGGGTTTTCAGAAAGTTCAACTCAGCTGTGAGTTTCTCGTGAATAAGTTCCTGTTTTCTTTTTTCATTAACCACCCAGTTTCGAGTAAAGCCATAGCCCATTGCCAGCGACGCGAAAATAAGGTGAATTAAACCGTTGGTTATTAGCATCCCATAGAATGGTTCGGAACTGTCCGAGTATATCCATATCAAAAAGAAATAATCGATAAGAGTTTCCAAAAGAGTTAGCCCAAGAAAAATGAGCAGAAAACCAATTAAAAAACCCTTAAGCTGATTTTTATTGGCAAACCGAGGAATAAGGTACAGTATAATTGAATAGAAAACTACTGCATTTATTAATGTTCCTATGGTTATGGGAAGGAGTATTGTTCCGTCAATCTTGTTGAATGGGCCTATGGTACGGATAAAAACAATGGCAAAAATGTATAGCCCTAACCAAATTGCAGTATGGATGATTGGTTCGATAAATTTTCTCATGCGCTATTTTTTTAAAGCAAAATAATAATTATTGTCCGGTTAGAAAATCTGAATTAATTTGGGATTCTTCGCTTCACTACGTTTCGCTACCAATGACAGATTCCCTATCGTCATCCGATAGTTATCGGATGCGAATCCGCCAGCCGGCGGATGAAGCAATCTATTTGAAATGACAAGTACTTAAGAAATTCTGTCATGCTGAGCAAAGCGAAGCATCTCTAAATAATACCTGTACTGCAGTGCAAAATAATACAAAAAATCCCATATAGATATTACAAATTGATGTATTGCTGATTTATTATCTGTACTGCCCCTTTTAGTTGATTAATGCAACTTGCATATTAATTCCTTGAGTTGATCATTCAAACCCTGCATCTTAGATATTCGCTGATTTTGAGTACTTACTGCAACTATTTTTGTTCTCAAATGAATTTTATCACAAACCAAAAAATGAGAAAATGAGAACAGTAATAATGTCCCTTTTGGGAATTTTCCTTTTCTGCAGCTGCAGCAGAAGCAATACGGTTAGCATTTCAGCAAAAGTGCCATCGCCCGAAATTGAAAGCATCAGGGTTCACTTGGATAGCCTTATAAGTTCTTACGATTTTCACGGGCGATTCTCCGGCACAGTCCTAATTGCCCATAAAGATAGTATTTGGTATGAGGATAGCTTTGGATATGCCGATTTTGATTTGAAAAAGCCAAACACAAATAGTTCTGTTTACGGAATTGGGAGCGTTACCAAACAGTTTACGTCCACTGCAATTTTAAAGCTTGTTCAAGAGGGTAAACTCAGCCTAACCGATAAACTCTCATCATTCTTCCCTGATTTGGGTGAAACGGGAGATGATATCACAATACATCACCTATTGAGCATGACATCTGGAATTTATGAGGATTTCTCGCGCAGCAAAACCTACGATATTTCAAATGTGGTTTTTCCTGAAGCCGATCCAATTTCTACTCATGATCTTGTCCATTACTTTGGAAAGATAACATCCGATTCGAAACCTGGAAAGAAATTTGATTACAGCAATATCAACTACATTATACTTGCTGCAATTATTGAACAGGTTAGCGGGCAAAATTATGGCGAGCATCTGAAAGAAACGTTTTGGAAAAGGCTTGGAATGGAATCAACGGATTTTGGGATGACCCAAATCAACGAAGAATATCTCTCGAAACCATATGTAGGACTACCAATTCAAAATGAATCTCCAGAAAAATGGCACGACTCATGGGTTAAAGGTGCCGGTGGAGCTTTCTCGTCGGCACAGGATTTATACCATTGGATGTTTAGTGTAAATAACGTTAACGTTTTGGACTCTAGCCATACAAATAAACTTTTCAAAAAAAATATTAAGGACGGTCGTGAGCATTATGGTTATGGCTGGCAAATTGGAAGTCGCAAGGGAAACAAGTATCACCATCACGGAGGCGGAACCCTTGGCTATGTTTGTGAAGTGGGATCTTTCCCCGAACTCGATATATATGTGGTAGTGCTCACCAACCATTCACACAATCTGTTAGAAATTGGGAAATCTGTGCAAGTTGTCAATGAGATCAACCATCAAATTGATAATATACTCTTTGGTGAACCATACAAAAAGCTACCCGTTCCCCAGCGCAGCATAAATATTAGCTTAAACAATAATTACAATGTTGGTGGTTTTGAGTACGCCATAAATCAAAATGAAGAATCCTTTGAAATTACTGCCGTTGATGATAGTCCATCAATTCTTGACATTGCCTTTTTGCAAGATTTAAACCACAATGATAAAAGTTTTAAGAAGGTTAAGAAGCTTGCAGAGGCCTTTGGTAATGAAGACTTCAAATACATAAGAAAAAATGCTGAATTAATGCTAAAGGTGTTAGTATCCACAAAAAAATTAGCAGGAGTATGGACTGAGATTACGGGAGATAAAGGGAAGTTTTTAGGATACAACTTTTATCAGGTCCCCAACGAGAAATACAAGTCGAGTTACAAAGTGCGCCTAGTTCATGAAAACAAAGAAATTGGGCTTCTGCTAACATTCAACAAGCGCGGAAAGATGATAGGAATGCATATTGATAAAACCTTTTCGTTTGGCGGACCCAAAACAGTTCAAGCCATACCCATAAGTAATGATCTTCTATTTATCGATGGCTTTAAGCATGGCTATCCCGATGCTTTCATAGAACGAATTAATGACCAATGGGTTGTTGATACAGTGGTGGGTGAGTTTATTATGAAATAGTTGAAACAGCTTCTTAATCATCAATAAAATATTGACAATAGCAACCTACGAGCTTGTTCGTTTACAGCAAAGAGTGTTCGAAAATGGGCACTTTTCACAAGCAAACAAATTCAGTTCACAGCACACATACTGCTTACTATCTGTAGGTATAGAGTTTTAGGCATAGATATTGAAACATACAATGTTCTCAAATTTACCACACAAGTTAATAATGAAATTTAACAACTGTAATTAAGTGAAACGCAATTCAGAATTAACAACAAAGCAGATTACACTTTATTCCTATAACTGAACCAACAAATCATTACTAATAACTAAATAAAATGTACCCTACAAAAAAACTAAGGAACCTAACAGCATTATTAATGCTATTTACGTTAAACTCGATTTTTGCATTTTCTCAGGATGATCTAAAACAAACGGTAAGAGGCCAGATTATTGATGCCGACACAAAAATTCCACTTATTGGTGCATCCATAATAGTTGAAGGAATTGACCCTGTAATGGGAACAACCGCTGACCTTAACGGAAATTTCCGTTTGGAGAGAGTGCCCGTGGGAAGGCATAATTTCAAAGTAAGTTATGTTGGATATGAGCCTTTTACGTTTACCGAAGTCTTGGTTGGTTCAGGCAAAGAGGTTATACTGGATATCGAACTAAAAGAATCACTGATGGCATTGAACGAGGTGGTAATCAGAGCAAATACAAATAAAGACCAACCTATAAATTCAATGGCAACATTGAGTGCGCGTACTTTCAGCGTTGAAGAAACCAGTCGATATGCAGGCGGACTGGATGATCCCGCGCGTTTGGCATCTGCCTTTGCCGGAGTAACCACTACCCAAACAACAAGTAATGCAATTATTATCAGGGGTAATTCGCCCAGAGGGGTGTTATGGCGATTCGAGGGGGTAGATATACCTGCTGCCTTTCACTTTCCCAATGTCGATTTTGTTGGTGGCGGCGGTTTTACAGTGCTGAGCAATCAGATGTTAAGAAATTCTGATTTTTATACTGGCGCATTCCCCGCAGAATATGGTAATGCCAGCTCGGGCGTATTTGATATTAAAATGAGGACTGGAAACTCTGAAAAAAGAGAATATACAGCAGGAATTAGTATGATAGGCACTGATTTCTCGGCCGAAGGGCCTTTTGTGAAAGGTAAAAGAGCAACCTATTTATTTAACTACCGTTACTCTACCCTTGGGCTTATTGGTTCTTTGATTGACTTCCCTAATATGCCTACTTTCCAGGATTTAAGCTATAAATTCAATTTTCCAACACAAAAAGCAGGTACATTCTCGTTCTGGGGACTTGGAGCCGATGACATTAATAAAAAAACAGCAGAGTCTGATACCCTAAAATGGGAAACCGACTATGATCGTACGGGTCAGGATTATTTCAACCGCTTTGGAGCA
>JAWLEY010000125.1:0-7858 GCA_041685855.1 Perlabentimonas sp.
TGTTGACCCACTACCCAAACCACACGAAAGCGTGTATGCTGCATTCTCAAACAACCCTATTGTTTTTGTAGATCCTGACGGAAGAGACACATTAGACATTATTAAAAATGATGCAGGAAAATGGTCTGTCTCAAATACCCAGATTGTTAAAGGTGATGATGTGTTTAGGGTAAATACAGGAGATGAAACCCAAACCTATACTTTTTCTGAAGGGGAGTATGGTAAAAGAGTTAATGTGCTTAATTTAGAGAATAATGACGATTATACTCTTGGAATATATCATATTTCTGGAGCAGAAGAAGGGGGAACAGGCTATACAATAACTCCGGGAGGTGAGGCAAGTACAGTAAAAGGTTCAAATAAACGATTGCCTCAAGATACTTACACTTTAGGACAAGGATATGGTATATGGAAACAACCCTGGGTTTTAAGTGGTGAAACAAGCGGAGATGTGAGTACTCGTGGGATAAAATTTCACTTTGGTTATGGTACTGGCTCCGATCTTTTAAAATGGACAAGCGGGTGTTTTGTTCTTTCAAGTGATTATACAAAGGTTGGAAATACAATCAAATATAATCAGGAACAATCTCGTCAAGCACTCAGAGATTTTGACAGAAATTTAGGTGCCACAAGTATCTATAATTACAAAGATAAAAAGCCTTATATTCAAATTGGTGCGAAGTTTGGGAAACCGATACTTGACAATAAATTAATTTTTAAAGATGCATTTTAAAAATAGTGCTTTAATCTTACTTTTTTTACCCTTATTATTTGGTAATTGTAATAATGGGAAAGAATCATCCGATACGGAATGTTTGTATAAGGATTCTATTAATGTAAAAGAGATTTATGATATAAGGGGGTTTTATGTAAATAATAATTTTTGTCTTTCTGGTAACAGGCTATTTCCTAATCCTTGTTTAAAAGACGAAGAAGCTTTTAAAATAGCTGAAAAAACAAATATCTTCTCTGTTCTTGAAAAATCAGATACATTATATGTGCTATCAGGTAGAAATATATTCAATGTGGATACAAATCAGATTTTACCTGTTATTAATGATTCTTTAATTGATGTTTTTTATGATAAAAAGTACAATATTATTAAAGACCCTGACCCTCCTAAATGGACAGTTTTAGAAAGTGAGAAAGATACAATTATTATGGGATTAGAATCCCAAGGATATGATTATGATCATTGGTTGTTCGGTATTGTTAAAGACACCATTTTCCAATTCAAAAATGGATTAAAGGTAGGAATAGATAAGAGCAGATTTTTTCAGATACTTGGCATTGATTTTACGTATAATAAAGATGATTTTTCAGTACTTTTAACAAGTATGTTTGAAAGTAATGTATCCTGGTATTATCATTATTATTGTTTAAATTATACTGATGAAATTTATTGTCATCCTGATGGCTTCCATGTGAGAAGTTATCTTAAGTATTTTTTCACGTTTAAGAATAATAAACTTGTTGAAATAAAAATATACTCATAATCTGAAACTTATTAGTATCAAAGGCCTCGGGAAACCGGGGCTTTTGTTTTATAGCATCGCTGCATTTTTATTAAAGAAGTCCTTAAATTTTTTCTTGGTGAGCATGGTTTCTATCATGCCAAAAATGATGGACTTGTCTTTTTCGTCCAGTTCGGCAACGAGCCTCATTTGTTCCATGGTTGTTTTATCGTCAATAACCACTTCTTCCGGCAGTTCTCCTTCCAAATGTACAATCTGGTCAATAGTAGTACCGTAAAGCTTGGCAAGCTTCTCTAGAATCTTCACAGAAGCTTCACGCTGTCCATTTTCAATTTTATTATAGTGGGATATCCCTAATCCAATCTCGGAGGCAACCTGTTTTTGCAACATTCCTTTCTGCTCTCTTAATTGCTTGATATTATTGGCTAAACTCATAATATTAAAAGATAAATACAGTTACAAAAATAGCCAAAACGTCCATAATAATCAAATAAAATACATTTAGTCATACTTATAGTTGCCTAATAGTATTTTTATTATTTACTTTGCGGTGTACTATTTGTCTAAAAATAATTTGATATGGAAATAACAGAGATAAAAGATAGGCTCACGCTCGCAACGGTATTACATTATTACCACCTGAAACCCGATAAACAACTCCGTTTAAATTGCCCGTTCCACGATGACAAAACCCCAAGTATGCAGGTTTATTACAAAACGCATACAGCTTATTGCTTCTCATCGAACTGCAAAACACACGGCAAAAGCTTGGATGTAATTGATTTTATCATGTACAAAGAGAACCTAACAAAAAGAGAAGCAATATTAAAAGCCCAATCAATGATAACATGTGAAGGCAGTACCGGAATCGGAACCACCAGAGCCAAGCCGAATAAACAACAGGAAAGCAGAATATCATTTTTAACCAATATGTTTACTTACTTCAAAAACGCCATCCACAACAGCAAGCCGGCACAGGAATATTTACAGAAACGAAAATTAGACAACGGCAAAACCGAAGTAGGCTACAACTCCGGACAGTTCCACCATGGGGCAAGGAAAGACGAGAATTTAATAAATACCTGTTTGCAATACGGTTTATTATTGGATTTAGGCACAAAAGCAAGAACCGGAGACCCTGCATATAAACCCTTTGGCAAATGGGGCTTGGTGTTCCCATTAAAGAACAAACAAAACCAAATCGTAAGCCTTTATTTTAGAAGCACTTTAGACGATAAGAAACAACGGCACTTTTATTTAAAAGATAGGCAGGGGCTTTACCCGAATTACCCAACAACAGAAACAAAAAAACTAATCCTTACAGAAAGCATTATTGATGCATCAACACTATTAGAACAGGAAAATATTAAAAGCAAATACGAAGTCTTGGCACTTTACGGAACAAACGGACTGACAGACGAACACAGCAAAGCAATAAACCAGTTAAAGCAACTTGAAGAAATCATCTTCTTTTTAAACGGAGACCAGGCAGGCATAAAAGCAGTAGAAAAATACGCCCCGATGTTAAAAGCAGATTATCCAAAAGTAAAAATTACAAACGTAGAAGTTCCGGAAAGCGAAGATGTAAACAGCCTTTTACAAGGCCATAGCTCGGAAATACTTACCCACTTAATTGAGACCAGGAAAGAATACAGCTTTTTATTTTCAACTGAAAATCCAATTGAAAAAGAAAATACAGAAGTTGAAAAAGTAACAGAACCATCGGGAGAAGCTACCCCATCAGCACCGGAACCACAACAAACCGGATTAGACACAAACAATCCTTACAATCTGAAATACACCGGGAACGAAGCCAGTTACCAGATAAAAGGCTTTAACATCAATCAATTAGACAGTTTAAAAATTACTCTTCAAATCACAAGCAAATGAGAACGATAACTTTAAAACTGGACTTGTACGAATTTAACCAGGTAGAAAAAAGTTGCAAGATAGCAGCCGAAAAACTTGGGTTACGAAAAGATTTATTGGAACAGGACTTGGAACAGCTAATGAGCTTACTGGAATTTTACAAGGACAAGAAGCTGCACCAAAAACAAAACGGTCAAACCAACAAAATACAAATCCCTACAGAAACCGTAACCAGGTGCATAGAATTTTTAAAGAGAAAGGATTTAATTAACGAGTTTAACAAGCTGATAGGCAAAGCCGGAATTACAGGCGAAGAAACCAACCGCATATTACTTTTTGTAATCGCAAGCTCTTACAAAATGTCCGAAACCCTGCACGCATTAATACAGGGAAGTTCCGGCAGTGGAAAAACAAGATTGCTGAAAATAATCAGCCACCTGATGCCCGATGAAGATGTAAAGCGATATACAAGGGTAACAGATAACAGCTTTTACAACCAGGACGAATATTTTTTTGTAAATAAACTGGTATGCTTCGAGGATCTGGACGGACTGAAAGAAGATGCACAACTGGCAGTACGGGAACTACAAAGCAATGAAATACTAAGAACATCAACAAGCCTGAAAGACAAAAACGGAAGTATTACCGGGGGCGAAAGAACTGTACGTGGCCCGATAGCTTCGCTATCATGCACCACCAAAGGCGAAACTTACGAGGACAATATAAGCCGGAGTTTTTTAATAGCCGTTGACGAAAGCAGGGAACAGACTTTAAGGGTCATTGATTACCAAAATAAAAGGGCATCCGGGAGCATTAGCAAAGAAGATGAAAAACGGGTACAACGCTTTGTACAAAACTGCATTAGAATGCTGAAACCTTACGAAGTCATAAACCCTTATGCCACCAAAATTAAACTGCCAGAAGAAGCCCACAAAATAAGGAGGTTAAATGAACTGTACCAAAGCTTTGTAAGACAAATAACATTACTGAACCAATACCAACGAAAGAAAGACCGTCAGGGACGGTTAATTACAGATAAAGAGGACTTGCAAACGGCATGTGATATCCTTTTTGAAAGCATAGTACTGAAAGTTGATGAACTGGACGGCAGTTTACGCCAGTTTTTTGAGCGATTAAAAGACTATGTAAACAACCGGAAATCAGAAACAGACGACTTTACACAAAGAGAAATCCGCCAGACGTTCAACATAAGCAAAGCCCAATGCAGCCGTAATTTTAACCGATTGCAATCCATGGAATATATTACCAGTAGATACTCCAACAACCAACGGAAAGTAAGCTACAAGATAGATTACTGGGACAATTACGCCAAATTAAGGGCAAAGATAAAAGACGATTTAACCAACCAGATAAATGAACTGTAGGAACAATACGGAACAAAAAAGGAACAATCTTTTTAAACTTAAAAAACTCATTATCAATCATAAAGAATTATTACACCTTTGATTGTTCCCTGTTCCACAAAAAGTGTATGTATGGGAAGGCCTCAAAACATCATAGTCATAAACGAAACTTACCAAAACTTAGCAGAAAATTATTACCGATATTTATTAAGGTTGGGATACAGCAACCATTACACAAAAAGCCGTTACCGCTATATCAAAGAATTTTTCCATTACTTAGAACAAAAAGGACATACCAAAATAGAGCAGACCACGGCAAAGCAAATCAGCGAATATTACAGTTACATCAGTGAAAGGCCAAGTAAAAAAAATGGCGGGGCATTAAGCCAAAAGACCACACACGGCCACATGAGAAACGTAAAAGACCTTTTTGTCATGCTGCAAACGGAAAACAAAATTAAAACCAATCCCTGCAGTACCTTAAAGTTCCCCTATCCGAGAGAAGAAAGCGAAGAAAGAACCGTACTGACACAGGAAGAAATAAAAGAACTTTATGCAGCAACAGAAACAGCACAGGAAAGGGCAATGTTAAGTATGGCTTACGGATGTGGTCTAAGGGTTGGAGAACTTGTAAAATGCGACATTGCAGACATAAAACTAAGAGAAAAAATATTGATAGTCCCTGAAGGCAAAGGCAATAAAAGAAGGGTTGTACCCATGAGTTCCGGAACTGTAAAAGACCTTGCAGATTATTACTACAATGAAAGGGAAGAACTGACCAAAGGACGGGATTACAAACCAACTGAAAACGCTTTTATGCTGCACAGCCGGGGCGGAAGGATGCAGAAAGGAACTTACAACAAATACCTGAAACAAATCATTGACAGAACCGGAAACCAAGCCATACAGGAAAAAGAAATCACAGTCCATAATTTACGGCACTCCATAGCTACGCACCTGATAGAACAAGGCATCCCGGTTGAACAAGTCAGGATGTTTTTAGGACATAGCCAACTGGAAACAACGCAAGTGTACACGCATATCAGCAAACGACTATTAAACAAACTGATGCAATGACTTTAGAGGAATATTTACAAAGAGAATACAGCCCATCGGCAACGAGTGGCTACAAAACAATGATAAACCGCTTTAAACTGGCAATGGGAACAAGGGCAGACAAAGCAACATACACGGAAATACTGGATTATATCGGACTTTTAAGGGAGCAAAATCTACATCCCAAATCATTACGGAACAACCTTTTTGCAATCAAAATCTATCATCGTTACTTAGTTGAAATTGGGAAAAGAAAAGACAACCCCATACAATACCTTTACTTAAAAGACCAGATAAACAGGGCTATACAGGTTGAAAGCCTTTACCCGAAAGAAATACTGGAAGAACTTTACGAAACCTACCAAAGCAAAGACCCACAGCACCAGGACCGAAATAAAATCATTATCAGTTTACTAATTTACCAGGCGTTGACCGTTTTAGAAATCAGCCAGATTAAAATCACTGATGTTGACCTGGAACAGGGAACGGTAAGAATAAAAGGAAACGTAAAAAACAAAGGCAGGACATTAAGCCTGAAACCCAAACAAATACTACTGTTCCACAACTACATAAAACACGACTGGAAACGCTACCACCGGAAACAGAAACCAAGCAAACGAACCGATTATTTTTTAATGAATGATGAAGGCTTACAGCTTTGGCAGGGTGGCATTAACCGGATGATAAACAAGGAGAGAGATAAACAAAACAAGCTGATACCCTTAAAAATCCGACAATCCGTGATTGCTCACTTAATCAAAGAAAACAACGATATAAGAATAGTACAGGAATTTGCAGGACACCGCAGAACCGCCAGTACAGAAGCATACAAACAAACCGGACTTGAAGAATTAAAATCAGCGATTGAAAGGCTGCATCCGTTGCAATAAGATAAAAGCCCACAGCCATCCCGCCCCACAGGTCAAAAAACCCAGCCGTTTAGTAAAATGAATAAGATAGTTTTTAAAGGTATTTTACTAAACTCCCCCTGTCTTTTTTGCCCTTCCGCTTGCCGACCCTTCTGTAATTTTTTGCTGTAAAATGAATCACGCTTTTTGTATCCCAACCCTTCTGCAGCACATTATTTTTTCTTTTGAAATAATTGATTTATAAGGTAAAAGAAAAAAATAAAGAGCTGCCCCGACACGCAAACAAAAAGACGTGCCAGCAAAAAATTACCCAAAGCTAAGTAACATAATACAAGTTATAAAACTTTTGCTTTTTCAGCGGTATAAATGAATTTAATGCAAAAGTCAGTTATAACTGGTATTATGCTAAATAGCCGCACTCCATCGATCCCCGACCCACGCCAACGCTGACAAACAGCCTATTGCTTTTAGCTTTTGAATAGTTGATTTTTTAAAGGTAAAAGCTAAAATCAAAAAGCTGTTTGCTGCCCTAAAAGCGGTAGCAAAAGCAATAAGAAAAATATTGCCTTTGCTGAATTTGTTTTATGCCAACTCCCCACCACCCTTTCAGCGGTGTTCCCTACGGTCACGAATTATTAGCCCCAAGCCATCGCACTGACAAAAGAGCATCCGGGACAATCATTTAAACAGCTTAAGAAAGATAAAGCCACCAGCCGACCCACGCAAGGTCAAGATGAATTTGAAAGAAAAAATTTACTTGTTATTGTTTGATTTTTAAAGGTGTAAATTTTTTCTTCCAAAACCTTGCCTTCCCTCGCTGGCTTTGATTTTGTTGCCTAAGCTGTGTAAATGATTTACTGTGTTTAAAGATTAGAACAACCTTTTTTATTTTCACTTGAAAAGCCCCGCAGGGAAATGAAAAGAAGCTATCAAATAACCACAAACCTTGCAATATAGCACCAAACCCAATGGCACATAAGAGAAAGCTAAAAGTCTGTTGGATACTGAGCGAAGTCGAAGTATAATTGCTTTTAGCGAAACTTATGTGCTGTTGATTAAGTTCGGAAAACTTCAATTGAAAAAGTTCAGATGAAAGAAAAAAATATGTTACTTTTGTTTTTAGATGGGATGTAAAAAACTCACATATTATCAACCGGAAACGCCTCTAAAAGTGGTGTATAGGAAAACTGAGCCACAGCAAAAAGTTGTACAGAGGTTTTTAAGT
>JAWLEY010000126.1:0-7766 GCA_041685855.1 Perlabentimonas sp.
CCAACGATGAATATTTGAACATTTTGTCAACTCGTAGGAGAGAGATATTGGCGCAATTGCAAAAGCATGGCGCTCAATTCGGATACAATGCCACCAAAATGGACACGCGCAATTTGTCTCCAGGGTGCAAACTTTGTGCTCAAGGTGAATGGTCTTGCCTGTTTATAAACAATAAATGCAACGCATCATGTTTTTATTGCCCAAGTTCTCAAAACGATTTATCTGAGCCTTCCACCCAAAGTTTCGTTTTTCAGGAGCCCATTAGCTTTATTGCTTATTTGGAGCGCTTTGGCTTTAAAGGTGCCAGTTTGAGCGGAGGAGAACCTTTCCTTACTTTCGATAAAACGCTCAAGTTTGCAAAGGCCATAAAAAATCATTTTGGCAGCAATCTACATTTATGGCTTTACACCAATGGTATTCTAGCCGATGAACATAAGTTGAATCTGCTGGCAGAAGCAGGTCTGGATGAAATTCGTTTTGACATAGGAGCAACTGGATACAATACGCAGAAAGTGGCACTGGCCGTGGGGCGAATCCCTACTGTAACAGTAGAGATTCCTGCTGTAGACCTAGAGAAACTCAAGTGTGTTTGCAAAGAGCTGGCCCATTTGGGTGTAAACCATCTAAATCTGCATCAGCTTCGTGCAACTCCCTACAATGTGGAGAGAATAATAAAGAAAGATTTTCATTTTATTCATGGACCGAAGGTGCTGGTTGCTGAGTCTGAAATTATTGCCCTAGAATGCATCAAATATGTTTTGGATAATGAAATTTCATTACCTGTAAACTATTGTTCTTTTGTTTTTAAAAATTCACATCAAACTAAGGCTGCACGCTTACGTGCTAATGAGGAATTTCTAAAGCCGCATGAAGAATTAACAAGAGCTGGTTTTATCAGGTGTCTTTATGTTAAGGCTGAACCAGAAATTTTATCAGCACTTTTTACAGAGTTAAATGAGATGGATTCTTTACCTAAGGGCACAGTTTTTAATTATCAGGAATCATCCTCTCAACTCTTTTTTAATATGCCGTTACTCTCAATTTTGTTTACAAAAGGACATGATATTTTTCTTTCGTATTCTTTTGTGCATTTGCGCGGGGCACTTTCTTATCAAAACCAGTTTAAAGAAATTCTTTTAGGTGGTAAGAAGGTGTTTGTGGAAAAGGTTGCGGTTTTTCGTAATCATAGGATTGATAAAATATTGCACAATCTTTTAGAGAAAGTAAAAATTATATCAGAGGAGCAGAACTTTTTGGATGCCATAATGCAAACTTCTATGGAAACAAATATTAAAGATAGCGATTACATCGCCATGCTACTCCGTATTAAGGAGTTTGAATATATGAAGCAGGGTTTGCAGGAGTACTATTAAAGCAGATGCCTTAATCCATTTCCATTGGTCTTTTTCTTTTCAAGTTCAACTTATTAATAAGTTCATTCTTTACTAAGTGCCAACTTTAACCCCGATTTAGAAAAACTAAATTTGTAAGCATTTATGATTGCAAATTTTTAGTTTTTCTTTATCGATTTGTCATTATAACATTCATGTAATCTGTGTATTAACATTATCGTTTTCTAATGGCGGTCATTAGAAAAAATCGCTAATGACAAATTTGGGTTTAATGTAATTACACATTCCTTATCCATTGCCGTAAATTTTAGTTTCTTCGGATTCAGTTTTGTAATAAAGTATTTTCATATTTATTCACATTAGTTTATGGCAGTGGTATTATCTCTATCTATTGCTGTCAGTTTTTGCTAACGGGTTTTAGTACTTAAATTCATAGAGACTTTAGTTCCATAAACTCCAAAATAATTTGTTATTGTAGGTTACTGGCAGCCTGCTCCTGCATGTGCTTTTTTAAGTAACGTTCGTAAAGGTGCTTATGCTTGCTGTTCATATCAAGTTTACGCCCCTGAATAAAAACTTGCTCACGGCTGGTCCACAGCTCCAGTGGGTCGCCATCGGTTATCATAAAAGTAGCATCTTTGCCAACCTCTAAACTACCAACCCTATTATCGATACCAAGCATCTGGGCTGCGTTAATGGTGATAGACTTAAGAGCCTCATGATTGGGAAGCCCAAAAGCCACTGCCGCGGCTGCATGGTGAAACATACGGTGAACGTTGGCCGCTGAGCCATCGCCAGCAATGCAGAACTGAACGCCTGCTTCATGAAGTTTGGCGGGGGTGGTGTAGCCTTCATTGTAGCCATCCCATTGGTAGGTGGGACCAGAAATAACTCGTGTGAGAATTACTGGAATATTCTTCTTGGCAAGGATAGGGGCAATAAGGTCAATATCCCTATTGCCAACAAGTATGAATGTTATTTCCTCGTCTTGTGCCCACGAAATGGCTGCTTGTAGTTCTTCCAGATTGTGTGCAGATAGATAAACTGTCATATCACCATTAAGTACAGGGAGCAGTGCCTCCCAACGTAAATCCATGGGGTGGTGGGGAGCATTACCACTCTTCATGGCCTCACGAGCGGTTTTGTAACGACGGGCTTTCTCAAAGGCATCCTTGAGTTCCTGTACTTCCTTTGCATAATTTTTATTTTCTCGCGATGATGGCCAATTAATTGACATGCCCACTCCCTCTTGAAGTGTCATTTGTTCCCAGGTCCAGCCGCTAGTCATCATGGCAGCTGGCATTCCCGATATTAATCCACCTACGGTGGCAGGTGTGACGGTTGTAACACCACTTGCTGCGGCGTTACCCAGATGCTCGCTTATGGAGTTAAATGCAACCTGCGCTCTAATATTTGGGTTAATATTGCCCTCCTCCCTAAGGTCCGTACTCTCTCTTATCCTTGAAATCTCCATAAGTCCAATCGTACTGCGTGCGTGCACAAACCCTGGGTATATATGTTTACCTGTGGCTTCAATTATTTCTGTATTTTCAGGTATTTCAACTTCGTTGCCAATGGCTGTTATTACACCGTTTTGGAAGAGAATTGTACCATTTGGAATATCTCCTTGTGTAACAGTGTGGATAGTTGCTCCTTTTACAGCAACAGTGTGCTTTTGTGTTGGTGTTGGAACCTGAGCAAATGATTTAAGACCGACAATAAAAGTGACTATAATTGCTGTTAAGCATATATTAATTATTGTACCATATTTTTTCATGATGATATTTTTTTCTGTTTAGGTCTTTTTATTTCTTTTGATTTTTGGAGGATTTTGGTTGTTTTTCTTGCAGTATCCTCTCAATAATCATAGCACGTTCACGTTTTACTTCCTTACGGAGTTCTGCGTCCTTTTGGCGGTAAAAGTATTCTATGCCATCAACGAAGGTTCTGTCAGGTGTGGAGAACGACGACAGGGGATGACCGTTCCATATAACAAAGTCGGCATCTTTTCCTGGCTCCAATGAGCCTACTCTATGGTCAACACCCATTATCTTGGCAGGATTAAGGGTGATAAGATTCATGGCATCAACTTCGTTAATGCCAGTTCGCATGGTTTTAGCCGCTTCCCAGTTCATCCTTGTTGATAGTTGAGTATTATCGGAATGAAGGGATGTTAGCACGCCTGCATCGGTAAGTAGTTTTGCGTTGTGGAGTATTCCATCGTACGATTCAACCTTAAACGATGACCAATCGGACCATACAACTGCAGCGGCACCATGTTCTCTAAGTTCATCAGCAATTTTATACCCTTCCAACGTATGCTCAAATGAGCCAATGGTAAAACCATATTCTTGAGCTAAACGCATAGTCATTAATATCTCATCCTGCCTGTAGGCATGAACATGAGCCATACGTTTACCTTTTAACACCTCAAGAATGGTTTCAAGTTGAAGGTTTTTGCGAACAGGCAACCTGTCTGTTTTGTCTTTCCGTTGGTTAATAGATTTTTCATATTCTAACGCTGCCTGAAATGCATCCTTAATAATTTGTTCTGTTCCTTGACGTGAACTGGGGTATCGACCCTGAGTACGTTTTACGTTCTCTCCCAATGCAAATTTTAAACCCGGTTTAGCATCTTCTATAACCAGCTCGTGAGGGAGTTTTCCCCAACGCATTTTAATAGCAGCATCCTGACCGCCAATTGGGTTTGCAGAACCGTGAAATAGTTTTGCAGATGTTAGTCCACCAGCTAGTAAGCGATATATCCATATATTATCACTTTCGAGCACATCCAGAATTCGTACTTCAGAAGTTATGGCATCACCAAACTCATTAACCCCACCTGCTATGCTGGAGTGCAGGTGGGGGTCAACTAACCCCGGTGTTAGATGTTTCCCCTGAATATTAATTTCATGGGCGCCACGAGGGGCAGTTAAGTTCTTTCCAATTTTGGCAATCTTACCATTTTCGATAAGCATATCGGCATCTTTCAGCGTTTTATCAGGACCTTGAGTCCAGATGGTTGCATTACGAATAATTATATATTTGTGCTGTTTTGGAGCGTTTGTTAAACCAAACTCCATTGAGGGGTATCGCGTTGAAAGATTTAGTTGAGGTAGTTCTTCATTCTTCTTGCTTGATTCTTTAGGAGTTTGCTCAATTCTTTTGGCAGTCCAGATGAAAAACTCACCTGTGGCGGTTTCGCCAGCACCAAGCATCTCGTTTTTGCCCACATGTGCTGATAGCCTGTAAATACCTGAAAAACCAATTGAATCTCCTGAAATTTTTAGGTTTATTCTTTGCTCATTTATATCAACGCTGGTTAATCTTACTTTTTTGGAATCAACCTCAGCGATACCTTTTAGGCGGGGCTGGGAACCTTTAATGCTCAGGATGACATTGTTTAAATGCTGTTCGCTTGAAACAAGCCACCTGCCTATATGCTCGTTTTGTTTAGGTTTAATATTGTGTTTTTCACCATCTACCCATACCTCAAGCACTCTGGCGTTTTCATCAAAAATATTATTTGATGTAATTACAAAGCTGGCAATCTTGCCCTTTTCAAGAGTCCCGTAATGTTTGTCAACGCCTAGCAAGTTTGCCGGGCGAGTAGTTAAAGCCTCAAGAGCCTTTTGCTGGTTAAGGCCACGTTGAACGGCTTTTTGTAAGTTCTTTAAAAATTTATTGCCACTGCCGTTGGCAGTTATGGCAAAGGTCATGTTAGTTTGTGAAATTTTACTTGGATTCTCTGGAGCCAAATACCAGTGGCGTAAATCCTCCAACGAAACCTCCATTGATTTTTCGGGGGTGCTTACATCTGGAGCATCGGGGAAGTTTATAGGCAGAATCAGTGGATGACCTGTTTCAGTAATAGCATCAATTCTTCTGTATTCAAAACCGTTACCTTTAATCCAAAGGTTAATATCAAATTCGCTGGCTAACTGTGAGGCTCTCAAATGCCATGCTTCATTATCAACATCAATAATAAAAGGGAGTTTCATGGCCTTTGCATGGGCTAAATTGCTAAGAGCAATATTTGTTTCGGGGCGTTCCAGCGTTGAATTTAACTTGTATGCTTCATGAGCTTGGGTGTACCATTGCGCATCGTAAAATGTTTGTCGTAAAAGCGCTATACTCCCCATTACCGAGGTTGGATAACCACGGCCAAATTCCCTTGCACGTTGAAACGATAAAACTTGTGTGGAATTGGTCTTCACAATTTGCTTTTTTGCATCGCCATTTGCAAGAGTTACTAATGCTCCATAACCTCTAAATAAACCATGTTTTGGAACTGACTGTACAAGAACGAAACCTTGCGACCTGAGAATATCAGCTTCCTGGGAGTTTGGGGTAAAATGGTCTGAGCCATTGAAGTTTGGCCTGACTTGTGGATTCCAATGTGGAGAATCATCGGTATTAACAGAATCGGGCATTCCATAATGAGTGAAAATATCAATAAAGCCAGGGTAAATAGTCTTGTCTTCCATATCAATAATAGTGGCATCGGCAGGTATATTAACCCTTTTGCCAATAGCCTCAATTACACCATTTCGAATAACCATGGTGGCATTGGAAATCAACTTGCTGGGGGAGGAGTAAATATCAGCATTGGTTAGTGCAAAGACTTGTGGTGTATTTTCTCTTAAACCTATAGTCCTGTTTGTTTGGGCAAATATCAAACTGCTACTTACCATACATAAAACTATAAGTGTGTATGTATATCGTTTCATTGGTAGAATGTTGATTACTGTTAAGTTGAAAGAACTATTAATAAAATGTTACACTTTCTTTTGACTTGATTATAATCATTGAGTTTAAAGTGATTATTAAATTGAAGTAACATTAACTGAATGATTTAAAAAATAATGTAATCGAATAATTATCTGATTAAAAGAGTTGCATGGAAGTGTGCGATAATTAGATGCATCAATATCTACCTAAATAAATTGACTCAGATTTAAAAATATGGATATAGTCTCCTGCTGATTAATGTATAATTACTTCTCATATATTAAAGAAAAGTGCTACATTAGCAAAAGGCAGATGCTCTGTAAAAGAGTTTTTATCTCGTTTTTTATTAATGCATTTGAGAAAACAGAATGAAGAATAACTTTTTTAAAGATAAAGTAGCTATTGTAACTGGGGCTTCGTCGGGAATAGGTTTCGCATTAGCACTAGAAATGGCAAGGCTTGGGTCAAAGGTTGTGCTCGCCGCCAGAAGGAAGGATAAGCTTGAAGGGTTGTCGCATACAATTCAAAAATTGGGAGGCAGTTGTTTAATAGTTACTACCGATGTAACTGAAGAGACTCAGTGTAAAATGCTAATAGATAGAACAATTGATTATTATGATAGGATAGACATACTAATTAATAATGCAGGAATCTCCATGCGGGCAAATTTTTTGGATTTAACTACAGCTGTAATAAAAAAGGTTGTTGATACAAACTTTTGGGGTGCTGTTTATTGCACAAAATATGCTTTGCCGCATATACATAAAAGTAAAGGGAGCATAGTGGGAATTTCCTCTGTTAGTGGTGTAACCCCATTGCCTGGAAGAACAGGGTATGTTGCATCAAAGCATGCCCTTGACGGATTTCTTAAAACAGTTAGGGTAGAGAACTTAGAGACTGGTATTCATGTAATGTTGGTACATCCTGGATTTACAACTTCAAACATAAGGAACATTGCTCTTAATAGCGAGGGGGAGCCTCAGGCAGAGACCCCTCTTAATGAGTCGAAATTAATGTCGGCCGAAAAAGTGGCAAAAGTTGTTGCTATGGGCATTTTGCGCAGGAAGCGCAATATAAATTTAACTTTTGAAGGGAAGCTGGCAATTTGGCTTTATCGACATGCACCAAACATCGCAGAAAATCTAATCTATAGGCGAATGAAAAAGGAGCGTAACGCTCCTTTTTAAAAAAACACTGATTGCAATTTAATTAGTTTGCTTGCTCTTGCTTCAATCTGGTTTTCTTCAATTTTTCAAACAACTTAACCTCTTCGGCTGTTAAATTTTGAGGAATTTCAACGTAAATATTTACAATTAAATCTCCGTAATCACCATCCTTCCCATAAACTGGCATGCCTTTACCCTTTACTCGCATTTTTCTGCCATTCTGAGTGCCCTTAGGAATTGATATATTTATCTTTCCTGTAAGTGTAGGAATTTCAATTTTTCCCCCAAGCACAGCGGTGTAAAGGTCAACCTTAACATCGGTAAGCAGGTCGTTGCCGCTGCGTGTGAAAGTGCTGTTAGGTGTTACCTTTATGTTTATGTAAATATCTCCCCTTGGACCACCATTTACACCCTGCGTACCTTTTCCCTTAATCCGAAGTTCCTGACCGTGGTACGCACCAGGTTTTGTTGATATTCTAAGCTTTTTACCGTCAACGTTAAGTATTCTGGATGCCCC
>JAWLEY010000003.1:0-1747 GCA_041685855.1 Perlabentimonas sp.
GTACTTTAAGGGTTTCCCAGCTTCCTGAGCCAGAAGGTTTGCAAGGTAGTCGCGCTCGTCCTTTAAACCATTAGCTATGCCAGAAAGAATTTCAGCCTTTCGGTGTGAGGGTAGTTTGGCCATCTCTTCTTGGCAATCCTGAGCCAGTTTTATAGCCTCTTCAAGTTCGCTTTTCCCTGCAAGGGAGCATTGTGCAATAATATCTCCATTGTATGGCTTAGTAACTTCAAAGGTTGATTTAAGTTCCCTAAATTCACCTCCTATACATGCGCTAAAAGTTTTCATGGTTGTATCTTTTTAATGCGAAAATAGTAATTCTTTAACCAATCGTACCCTAAAATATACATAAATACAGCTAACTTTACCTCGTTTTAATTGAAAATTCAAGTTATGAGAAGAAGTTTTTTTTCTGTAATGGTGGTTATCACATCCCTCTTCTTTGGGGGTATTACCAACGCGCAGCTACCGTCCGTTAGCCTTACCGATAGTTCCAAGGTTAGCTTGCTAACCTGCTCGCAGGGTGATGAGTTGTACTCAATATTTGGACATAGCGCCATTAGAGTTTCCGACCCAGTTGTTGGTATTGACTGGGTGTTTAACTATGGAACGTTCAACTTTTCCGACCCCAATTTCTACCCCAATTTTGTTAAAGGGAAACTTAATTATATTCTGGATGCATCGGCTTACAAAAGGTTTGAGTATTCTTATATTTATGAGAATAGGTTTATTTATGAGCAGGAGATTAACCTTTACTTGCATGAAAAACAGCAGCTGCTTGATTCTCTAAGCATAAACTATCTGCCTGAGAATCGTTACTATCTTTACGATTTTCTTTTTGATAATTGTGCAACTCGTATTCGCGATATTTTTGTTGAGGCTATCCCTCGCGATATAGAGTTTGACTATACAGCCCTAGGTGAGGATAAAACTTTCAGGCAGCTACTTATGCCGTTTGTTAAAGAGAAGCCCTGGGCTAAGCTGGGTATTAATTTACTGCTAGGCGTAAGAGCCGATAGGATTGCTGAGCCATGGGAGCACATGTTTTTGCCCGACCATATGTTAATAGCATTTCAGTATGCTAGCTTCAAAGAGAATGGTAAAACTACACCATTTGCTCAACCTCCAAAAGAAATATTGAAGGGTGCGAAGTTGGAAGAAAATGGATTTAAGAACTCGACTCTTTTTGTATTTATTCTGGTGTTACTAATTACCGTTGCTGTGAGTTTTAGAGATGTGAAGAGGCTTAAAACAACAAGATGGTTTGATGTTATACTTTTTGGCTTGGTTGGTTTGCTAGGTGGTGTAATTGCCTTTCAATGGTTTGGCTCCGACCATGTTGTAATGGCAAGAAACTTTAATTTAATTTGGGCTCACCCATTACATTTAGTGGTTGCTATTGTACTTGTTGTAAGTCCATTCTCAAAACTTGTTAAGTATTACTTTGGGCTTATGATTATACTGCTAGTTCTGCTTATAATTTTCTGGTTTCTACTTCCTCAGCAATTGCCTTTGCCAATGCTACCGTTGGTTGGAGCCTTGGCATTACGTTCTGCAGTTAACTTTAGGTTTCATTCCTCAAAGTAGTTTTGCTACTATCTTAATCCCAGATTAGACATTCATGTAATCTGTGTATTAACAGTATCGTTTTCTAATGGTGGTTATTAGAAAAAATCGCTAATGACAAATTTGGGTTAATTTTATAAGATAAACGAGAATATTAAGATTCACAATAAAAAAGACCCAAGTC
>JAWLEY010000003.1:1847-32419 GCA_041685855.1 Perlabentimonas sp.
CTAATGGTGGTTATTAGAAAAAATCGCTAATGACAAATTTGGGTTAATTTTATAAGATAAACGAGAATATTAAGATTCACAATAAAAAAGACCCAAGTCACATTACAGACTTGGGTCTTTTGGTGTTATCATCCTGTTTTTCAGTCAGGTATTACATTTATTAAAGATTAATATCAATGGGGTTAGTAGCGTCTAAAGATGGTTCGTCCTCTTCCGATTTAAAGTGCTCAATACCGGTATCCAAGAACTCAATAAACTTCTCCACATTGGTATCAAACCCGTATGGTTCGGCAAGCAACTCCTCATTATTATCAAGAAGCACGTAGTAGGGTTGGCTGTTCACATTAAAGCGGCTTATCTGAAAATCAGCATTTTTCCTCCCTACAGTTTTTTTCACCTTGCCATCTACGTTTGATGTTACCCATTCTGATTCAGGGAGTTTCTTTCTTTCATCAACATAAAGAGCCACCACGATAAAATCATCTTTTAGCCGTTGAAGCACCCTTGGGTCGCTCCAAACCCGTTGCTCCATTACTTTGCAGTTTGCGCAAGCGTGACCTACAAAATCAACAAACAGTGGTTTATTCTGCTCACGGGCACATGCAAGAGCTTGTTCATAATCGAAGTAACCCTCAAGCCCATGAGGTAGATGTAGTATGTCGGAGTGCTTGGGTTCTTCGCAAAGCGATTTATTGTCTGTTGTGGAAATGTCTTGCTGCTGGCTGGTCATTTGTGTTAAATCAAAACTATGCCCACTTTTTGAAGGTATAATGCCAGAAAGCCCGTTTAGTGGTGCCCCAAACATACCAGGGATAAGATAAACCACAAAAGCAAACGATGCCAGTGCAAGTAACATCCTAAAAAATCCTATGTTCTCAGTAGGTGAATCGAGTTTGAAACGAATTTTCCCGAGCAGGTACAGCCCCAGCATTATGAAAATTGCTATCCATATAGCAAGGAATGCTTCGCGTCCAAGTATTCCCAAGTGGTAAACCTGATCGATGGTTGAGAGAAACTTTAACCCGAATGCCAGTACAATAAAACCGAGAACAATTTTTACAGAGTTTAACCATCCGCCAGATTTTGGCAGCTTGTTTAACCATGATGGGAATATTGCAAATAGCGTAAATGGTACTGCAAACGCCAGAGAGAAGCCAAACATGCCTATTATGGGCTTTGTCCCAAGGCCCGAAGCCGATTCTACCAGAATAGCGCCAACAATTGGCCCTACGCACGACAGGCTAACAATTACAAGGGTTAGCGCCATAAAGAATGAACCAATAAATCCTCCGCGCTCAGCCTGACTATCGGTTTTTGTGGATAGGCTACTTGGCAGCATAATCTCAAAAAGACCAAAGAACGAAGCCGCAAATGCCATAAAAAGCAGGAAGAAGATTAGGTTTGGTACCCAGTGCGAAACCAGCTGGTTGGTAAACCCAGCCCCAACTCCAGTTAGAGAAACCAAAAAGCCAAGCGATGTGTAAATTACAATAATGCTTATTCCAAATACGAATGCATTAACAATGGCATTAAAGCGGTTCTTTTGCTTGCCCATAAAGAACGAAACGGTCATGGGAATCATGGGGAAAACGCAAGGAGTAAGTAACCCTGCTAAGCCTGCAGCAAAAGAAATTAAAAAGAATACCAGTAGCGAAGAGTCAGTTGATGATGTACTGGTTGAATCGTCTGCCTCCGCTATTTTATCAGATCCTGGTTCTTCCGCAGTCTCTACTTCTTTAGTGGCTTTTTCAGCCACTTGGCCAATACTTACATCAAAATCCTTTGTAAAAAAAACGCACTTATCCTCGTAGCAAACCTGATATTCGATCTCACCATCAATGGTGGTTCCGTCAATATTATCAGCTAACTCAACAACTTGGATAAACTTTGCCTGCGCCTCATAGTAACCTATGTCTAGTTGAAAGACTTCGTCGTACTCAACTTTGGGTTTTTGTGCGGATTTAATTTCACCAATCAGGCTATAGCTCTCCTTTTCGTTGAAAAGAAAAGTGGTAGGGATTGGTCCGCCAGCAGGTACATCCGTTGCGTACAGATGCCAACCCATATCTATTCTTGCATCAAATACAACTTCGTACTTGTTGTTTTCCAACTCTTTTGCCGAAACGCTCCAGCTTACAGGATCCTCAACTTGTCCCAGGGAAAGGTTCCATGAGCTAAAAAAGAGGAGTGCTGTAAAGGTTAAAAGAATTCTTTTCATCAGTTTTTATTTTAGTTATTGGTAATATCGAATTATGATTATTTCTAATACGGTCAACAAAAAAACAATATTAAAGTTCTCACAAAAATATGAAAGGTTTTATAACTATCAATATTTGTTGGTATGTTGATTTAGGTATAAAAAAAGCCGCTTAAAAAAGCGGCTTTGTAGGTTGGCTATAAATCTATCTTTTCTTCGTGGTTGTCGAAGAATTTGTATTCGGTAAGTTTGTATGATGATATTGGTATCACCTTAATGGAACGTTTGTACTTTCTTGCCCATTTAAATCGCTTGCTAAATATACCTTTGTTTAGGTATGCCGCTACAAATGGGTGAGTTTTAATGATTATCTTTTTCGCTTCCCTCTCATTTACAATGAAAGCTAGCTTGTTCTCAATTTCCTCATCGAGAATTATTGGAGGGGTTACCTCGCCAGTGCCCTTACAGGTTGGGCATTTTTCCAGCGTTTGAACATGCAGCTCAGGGCGCACTCTTTGACGCGTAATTTGCATCAGGCCAAATTTGCTTAGGGGCAGGATGTTGTGCTTGGTTCTATCCTTGCTCATTAGCTCCTTCATCCTGTCGTAAACCATTTGACGGTTCTCATTCTGATGCATATCAATAAAGTCAACTACAATAATACCGCCCATATCCCTTAGGCGTAGTTGCCTTGTAACCTCTTCGGCTGCAGCCAGGTTAACTTCAAGCGCATTGGTTTCCTGGTCGTTCCCAGCCTTTGACCTGTTGCCGCTGTTTACGTCAATAACATGCAATGCCTCTGTATGCTCAATAATTAGGTAAGCTCCACTTTTAAAGGATACTGTTTTGCCAAATAAGGTTTTTATTTGCTTTTCAATTCCAAAGTTTTCAAAAAGAGGAACTCTTCCGTTGTAAAGCTTTACAATCTTCTCCTTCTCAGGAGCAATTGTTCCAATGTAATCTTTAATATCGCTGTAAATGGATTCATCGTTAACATAAATACTGTTGAACGATGTGTTAAGCATATCACGAATTATGGCGGAAGTACGCTTAAGTTCACTAATTACAATGCCTGGAACGGAGGTGTTTCTAATTTTATCATAAGCTTGATCCCACTTCTTTGCTAAGCTACGTAGCTCCGCATCGAGAATGGCCACCTTTTTTCCCTCAGCGGCTGTCCGTACAATTACGCCAAAGTTTTTGGGGATAATGCTTTGCATTAAACGCTTAAGTCGTTTCCGCTCCTCTGGTGATGTAATTTTTTGCGATATTGAAACCTTGTCTGAGAAAGGGAGAAGAACAATATTTCTTCCGGCAATAGAAATCTCAGAGCTTAGGCGTGGACCTTTTGTTGAGATTGGCTCTTTTGCTATTTGAACCAGCACTGTTTGCCCTGAGTTAAGAATAGTTGATATTCTACCCTCCTTCTCAATATCAGGTTCAAGTTTGAATTTTGATAGCGGGATTGGTTTCCCTTTTTTTGACTGGGCTACCTGCAAATACTTGTTGAATGACTTGAATTGAGGGCCAAGGTCAAGGTAATGGAGGAATGCATCCTTCTCGTACCCAACATCAACAAATGCGGCATTTAAGCCTGGCATAATTTTTTTTACCCTACCTAGATAGATATCGCCAACCGAAAACTGAACGTTGCTCTTCTCCTTGTTGAGCTCAACCAGCTGCTTGTCTTCAAGGAGCGCTATGGCAACTTCAGATGAACGTACATCAATAATCAGCTCGGTATTCACTTTAAATTATATTTGGATTTATGGTAAGGTGTTATTAAACATATCAACCTAAAGAGCGCGATTGCTCCTTAGGTTGTATGTGGGGTAAAATAATACTACCTACTTAAGTAAGTAGTGTTATTTCTTCTTCTTGTGACGGTTTTTGCGCAAGCGTTTTTTCCGCTTGTGTGTTGCCATCTTGTGCCTCTTTCTCTTCTTTCCGCTTGGCATAGTTGTAATGTTTATATGATTAAAAAAAATTACTTAACGTGAGTTTTAACCTTGTTCACAAAGGTTTTTGCAGGTTTAAAAGCAGGTATAAAATGCTCAGGAATAATAATGGTAGTATTCTTAGAGATATTACGAGCTGTTTTTTGTGCGCGTTTTTTCACGATAAAACTGCCAAATCCTCTTAGGTAAACATTCTTCTCTTTTACTAGAGAATCTTTTACGGTCTCCATAAAGGCCTCAACTGTTTTCTGAACAGTAACCTTTTCGATTCCAGTGTTTTTGGAAATCTCGTTTACGATATCTGCTTTTGTCATTGTTAAAAAATCTTTAATTATCAATTAATTATAGTTCGAAATCTCAAATCGGACTGCAAATATAAGTCTTTTATGTTTATAAATAAAAAAGTTTACTATTATTTTTGCTGAAATTGTTTTCATTAATAGTTGATTTAATGGATTTTAAAAATATTTTACTTGCATGGTACAGGGAGAATAGGCGCGAGCTGCCCTGGCGTGAGACCTCAAATCCCTACTTTATTTGGATATCTGAGATTATCCTTCAGCAAACAAGAGTGGTACAGGGTATTGGGTACTACTATAGGTTTGTTGAGAGTTTTCCAACTATTGATGCATTGGCTCGCGCTGATGAGGATGAGGTACTTAAAGTTTGGCAAGGGTTAGGTTACTATACCAGAGCAAGAAACCTTCATGCCGCGGCCAAACTAATTGTGGAGAAATATGGCGGAGTAATACCAGAATCATACGAGGAGTTACTTAAAATTAAAGGTATTGGGCCATACTCTGCTGGAGCAATCGCATCGTTTGCATTCAAAAGGCCTGTGCCAGCTATTGATGGGAATGTTTATAGGATTATTGCAAGAGTGTTTGGGTTATTTGCTTCTCCATACACTGCAAAGGGTAAAGGGGAGTTTTTTTCGTTGGTTAGCGATTTAATGGATAAAAAATCACCCGATAGTTTTAATCAGGCGCTTCTTGACTTTGGAGCTTTACAATGTGTGCCTCAAAGTCCTAAATGCCCCATTTGCCCATTTGTATCGTATTGCTATGCATATAGAAACAACATGATTGCCAGCTTGCCTGTAAAGGCAAAAAAGATTGTTCCCAAAAACAGATATTTTACCTATTTGCTAATTCGCTTCAATGAGTATACCTTTATTAGTAAACGTAAATTGAACGATATATGGCATTCGTTATATGAGTTCCCTTTAATTGAAACAGATAAGTTACCCTTGCCTGAAGATATAGTAAACATAAAGGAATGGAATCAACTTTTAGAGGGGAGTAATGCAAGCATCGTATATTTCTCAAGTCCGGTTAAGCATCAGTTGAGTCATCAAACAATCCTATCGCAGTATGTTATTGTGGATATTAGCGAGGTAACAGAAAAGCTTAAAAACAGCTACAAATGCGTTAAGAGAGGGAGCGTGTCAAACTATTCTACACCCAAGCTTATTGATAATTTTCTGGCTGCCGAACCAGCAGCCAAATATTTTAGGAATGACTAGTTGCTGATGATTTCTATGTAAATTGCCTTTACTGGTAGGTAATTGTTCGTGTTACTTTATGTTCCATTCGTTTATTACGTAGCTTATTTTTTCGGCCAATCTTTGTCTGATAGGTTGTCTTTTCTATCCAGTTCCCCTGATTGTCGTGCTTATACTCATAGTAATATGCTTGTTTGTTTTTTGTGTCCTCGCTGAGGAACTCAAGCTTTACTTCTCCATTTGGATAGTACTGACGCGAAACTGACTCGAACTCAAATTCTTTTGAGGGGTCAAAAGGGTATGACCAAGAGCCATAAAAGGCTCCACTTGACCTACTAACCATCACCTTTATCATGTTTGATGATTCTAAGTAAATAAAATTCTCGTTAAATACATGGCCTCCTTGGCTGTCAAGTACCTTTGCTGATTCTACTTTACCTAGCGTATCTATTTGGATTATGGCGGTACGCCATGTTTTTCCGTTTTTTACAACTCGAATTTTTTTGGGTTGCTTTGTTTCTTCATCCCAGTCAATATGAATTACCTCCGATTTCCATCCTAGTATGTTTGCGAAAAAACGAAAATTCTTACGTTTTAATCTTATGCCATCAACATACTCCCAGTGGGTTTCGTTTGATATTCCGCCGGCGCTGTTGTATGAAATTCTTGACAAGATATTACCGTAGGCATTAAACTCTTTTACCACTTTATGGGGAATAGTTGAAACCCCTTTTATAACTACTTCCGACATCTCTTCTATACGCTTAAATGGACGTCCTTTGCTTACTTCCGAAGGTTTTTCAAGAAAATGACTTACCAAGGGCTGTCCCATTAACGCTGATGAGAAGAATAGGGCTACAAATACCAGAAGTGTTCTTTTACGCATAATAATTCAGCTGCTAAATTTGGTAATGCTGTTGCTTGGTTCTAGATAAGTACTATAGCAAATGTACTAAAAATTATTATTACGTTAGGGTTTAACCTCCTGATTAATATGTAATCTTGAAATTGGTAACTTGCTCTTATGTTCATGTTGTAAGTACTCAACCAACTTCTCCCTAATGTATGTTCGGAGATTCCAGAGTGATGGAGAATCTGCCGCACTCATTAAAAAGCGTAGCTCTAAAGACTGGTTTGTTGAGTTAGTTACTTGAACATTTGCTACTTTCCCATCCCAGAGTTCATTATCTTTAAGAAGCTGGTTAAACTTATCTCTAAGATCGTTAACGGGGATGGTGTAATCGGCATAAATAAAGACGCTTCCAAGAATATCGGATGAATTACGTGTCCAGTTCTGGAAAGGTTGTTCAATAAAGTAGGTGCTGGGTACAACAAGCCTTCTTTTATCCCATAGCCTAACCACAACATAGGTTAGAGTTATCTCTTCAATCCATCCCCATTCACTCTCTACAATAACAACATCGTCTATTCTAATGGGTTGGGTAATTGCCAGCTGAATGCCAGCAAGCACGGAGCCAATAACTTTTTGGGCTGCCAGGCCAAGAACAAGCCCTGCAATTCCTGCAGAGGCGAAAAGACTTATGCCAACCCTTTTTATCGAATCGAAGGTCATAAGTACTGCTGCCAATGCAATGAATATTATAATAAAAATGATTATCCTTTCAATAATTTTAAGCTGAGTGTGCATTTTTCTTGCAACAAGGTTATTCTTTTGTGAAAGGTCGTAACGGAGCAAAATAATTTTTCGGGTTATTCGTATTGCATTAATAAGTAGCCATGAACCAGTAATAATGGTTAATGTGGTAAGCATATGGTTTGAAACTGAGAGCAATCTTTCACTCTCAATAAAATGATGAATATTTAGCTTGGCTAAAAGGAATATTAAGAGTAGCAGAATAGGGGTTGCTGCCTTTGCTATCAGGCTTAATTGAAACGGCTTGTCCTTAAAATGCTTAACCTTGTTTTTTATCAGTTTAAAGGTTAAAAACAGGGCGGCTATTCCAGCTAGTATAAGTAGGAGCGAGAGAACTATACTCTCAAGATGCTTTTCGAAAAATATATTGACCATCGGGTAATTTTTATTCAAATTTAAGGTAAAAAAAGGTTGTGTAATCACAATTTACAATAAAAAAAGCCCCGAGCAAAGCGGGGCTTAATATGCAGGATAAAAATCTCCTAAAAGTTTTTTACAATTTGTTCGGCAAAGCTATCTATGGTTTTTGAGTCGGTGGCTCCATAAAAATCGTAGTAGTATTCAATAAGGTACTTTTTAATGTCATCATCGGACATGCCCTGTCGTTTAAGAATTGGGATTATAGTATGAAACTCGTTTACCAACTCCTCCTTATCAACAAAAACCAGGGTGAAGCGGGTTATTTCATTTCCGCTTCGCGATGACATTTCGTACTCGTAAACAGCTAAATCAGAAATTTCATTACCATCTATAGCTCCAACGCTGCTCTTGGCAAGAGCATCTCTATCAACTACCAAAGTCTGCTGCTGATGACCAATTTTTTTAGAAACCGGGTTGTTGTCAACTTTATAGTAGAAAACAATAAATTTATCGTCGGATAGGGGGTATTTTTGTTCACTAAGAGGAACGTTAACGGTGTCGCCAATAATTGAGAATTTGTCGTTGCCAAAATACTGACGTAAGTCAGAAACTTCCGTTTGGTTTGGGTCGAAACGTGCAAGCATCAGGTTCCTCATTTTTGTTGGTGATGCAGCCTCTTTAGTTGTTAAGGCTAACCGTTGCTTCTGATCATCGATATGATGTTCCTGAATTTTTATTTGGTAACGCCCCATGGAGCTGCCTATTGCAATAGCGTACGATTCCATGCTCTCGAAAAGTATAAGATCGTCGGGGCTGAGAGCATCGCCTGCCTCAACAATTTTTCCTGTGCTTAAGTTTGTTAACTCACCGCTTACGCGAGTAACATGATACATATCCTGTGCACTGGCACTAAAGCCTATGAACAGAAGAATGGCAAGGGTAACTTTTAGTGATCTCATATCTGTAGATTTTTTGTTTTATGTTCTTAGTTTAGTTATATCAACTCTCGTACCAAAAATAGAAAATTTATTATTTAAATTAAATCCTTTTGTTTTATTTTAGGCAACGTGCTAATAACCAGCAGGTATGATTGGTGTATCCATTCTTTTATTGTTGGGTATGGAATTGAATTATCAAGCATTACTGTGTTCCAGTGTTTTTTATTCATATGGTAGCCTGGGGTTACTGCCGGATATTGCTCTCTTAGCTGAATGGCAGCTTCTGGGTTGCATTTAATGTTAATGCTGAGTGGTCCGTCAAGATTGGTTAAGAGGAACATTTTGTCAGCAACTTTAAATACCAACGTAACCTCATCAAAAGGTAAACATTCAGTTACTCCTTTTAGTGAAAGGCAATAATCTCTTAGCTCTTCAATATTCATAGTTATAGCGTTGGATAAAAAGCATCGGGAATATGTTCAAGTTCAAATCCCTTGCCATTATAGGTAAGGCTAATTATGTCAAACTGCACCTCCATGTCAAGGTCAAACTTCTCAACATAGGTGTCTGCTGCTTCAATAATATTTTTTTGTTTACGTAGCCTAACAGCATCTTTGGGTTCTTCCCAGTAATTGCTAAACCGGGTTTTTACTTCAAATACTACCAGGGTGTTTTCTTTCTGTGAGATAATGTCAATCTCCTTATTACCAGAACGCCAGTTAGTATGTAAAACCTTGTAACCTCTACCTGTAACATACTCAAGGGCGTACTGCTCGCCTTCTTTTCCCAGCTTGTGGTGGTGAGGCAAATCATCGAAATTTTTCATAAGAAAACGTAACAAATAAGTTTATTTGCAATATACATAAAAACATTTTATAATGGAGGTATTACATGGTTCGTAACAGCATATTTTTATTACTTCTACTTTTTTCATCCCACAGTATTTTAAAGGCGAGCATAAAAAATTTTGAAGGGGAGATACGATTTGTGCGCGAAACTATTTACGATACCACCTATATCCAGATAAATGTAAAAGGTGATATGGTAAGGGTAGATGAGCATAACAAAAGAAAGCAGCTTGTTAGCAGCCAGATTGTTGATATTGAGAAGGAGAAGGTTGTTGCCTTGTCGCATAGCAAAAAGCTCTTCGCCCATGTTCCCATCTCCCCAAGAATGGTTGATGGTTCAAATGGATTGGAAATTAACAAAACAGGAAATCACAAGGAGATAAATGGTGTTACCTGTTATCAGTGGCGAGTTAAGGATGTTAAACGTAATACGGAGATTGCCTACTGGGTTTTTGAGGAGCGGTTTGATTTTTTTGAAAAACTTTTAAAATTGCTTAATAGAACGGAGCTAAGTTTCTCAGCATTTAATGCCATTCCAAATAATGCAGGCTACTTTCCAATGCTCACTGAGGAGAGAACGTTGCTTCGTAAAGATAAGCTAAGGGTTGCTGTTGTTGATATTAATGAGCAGGAGCTTAATAGCAGTATTTTTGAGATACCCGATAACTATAGTTCATTAACAAGATAGTTTAACTACCTTTACTTTAATGTATACTCATCCCTAAAGAGTTGCTGAGCAATATACTTTACTACCTTAACATTTACTGAGTTGCCCAGCTGTTTGTAGGCCTGCTGTTTGTTGGCATTAATCTTAAAATCTTTATGGAAACACTGTAGATTCGCTGCTTCGCGAGGGGAAATTCGTCGTTTTTTCCATCCAATTATTGGAATATGTACCATAGCAACCAACGCTGGAAACTCGGTTGGCCTTTTTACTCTTATTCCCGAAGGGCGGAACTGTATTATTCCATCCCATACGCTAGCTAATGAATTGCCTGCCTGCCATTCAAATTTAGTGTGGGTATTTACAAACTCACTTAAATTGTTGTACTTCTGCAGCCAGGTGTCAATATGCTTCTGGTTATCATTGTATAGTTTCCTATTCTTTAATATTATTTCCTGTTTCCATTGGGGTAGGTTGCTTATGCTTTTACTGCTGCCAAACTCCTTTGCCCATACAGGAAAACCAATAACTTTCTGTTTAAGTCCTCTCAGAAAATTGTCCCAGGCAGTTAGTACAAACTCTTCGTAGTCAGATATTTTTAAATCTTCATCAGGCTGCCCGTTCAATGCAGTCTTTGCATCGGTTAAATTTCTTTTTGATTTGGGTATGTCAAAAATTAGACTGCTTATACCAGATAATTCGCTCAGTACGCCAGGAATAAAAACTCTGTCGCGAAGCTGAGGGATGCCAATTTGATGAGGGCTAATAATTATTGGTTTCTCGGGTATCAGGTATCCCAAATCAACAAGATTTTTGTGAATCACTGCCCACGTTTTACCGTTATCGTGCGAAACCAAATTTCTTACATTCTCCAAAAGAATATATTTTGGCCTATGGTGCTTGAGTATTCTTAAAATGTCAAAAAACAGCGTGCCTCGGGTGTCCTCAAAACCACTTTGCTTACCTGCTTTTGAGAAAGCCTGACATGGGAATCCGGCACAAAGCACATCGTGCTTAGAAATGTTTTTTTCAGATGTATGGGTGATATCAAAAGCGCTATTGATGCCGAAATTTTCTCGGTAGGTCTCAATGGCGTACCTGTCAATTTCAGAAGCAAATACACATTCCCCTCCTAAATCCTTCATTGCTAAATGGAATCCTCCAATGCCGGCAAAAAGATCGATAAACTTGAACTTACTCATCTGGTTTTAAATTACTGCAAAGTTAGCCATTGTAAATAAAAACTTTTCGTTTTTTTTAAATTGTAACTATAAAAAATGGTATTTTGCGACCATCTACTTTTTTAACTCGTAAGGTTTGTGCCAATGATATTTCTACTTATTCTTGGAGCCGCTCAGGCGCTTATGTTATTTTTCTTGCTGTTGGGTAAAAAGCCAATCAGAATGCCCGATTACATTTTGTCGGGCTACCTGTTGCTTTCGGCTCTTATTATTCTTTTTGCTTATTTTGAGATATGGAACAGGAATAGCGGTTACCCTTACCCATGGTTAATTAATATCTCTACACCGTTTATTTTACTTATTGGTCCTGTAATATGGCTGTACGTTAAGTCTTTAACCGAACAGTATTTTCGTTTTAAACCGGTTTACCTTTTGCTTTTAGCTCCTTTCTTGCTGGTTCTTACCATGCTTATGGCGGGTAACTATCTTAAGCCCGATGATGCTAAAATTATTGTGGAGCAATCCGAACAGTTTAAGAACCAACCATCATTTTTTGTTATTATTGCCTTAATTGCCATGTCCAATTTGGGATATACATTCTGGGGGCTTGTTTTAATAGGTAGGTACAGGAAGAAGCTAAAGACCTACTTTTCAAAAACCGACACTATTAATTTGGCGTGGCTCCGTTTTTTGCTTCTGTCTGCATTTATTTGCTACGCAAGCATAAGTTTACTGTATTTTATTGATGCGTTTTTTAATTTGATGAGTTACCACACTCTTCAGCTTGCCGGGTTTGGAATTGCTTCGGTTTTTGTTCTGGTTCTGGGATTTTTTGGGATTAGGCAGGGAGATGTCTTCACTTCTTTACCTAAAAAATTCGATATGGATGGGGCGTTAAGCACATCTCTTTCAAATAAAAAAGTTGAAAAAGGAGATGAAAAGTTTGTTCATAATCTTCTATCGTACATGAGGGATAGTAAACCATACCAGAACCCCGATATTACAATTGCTTCCCTTGCTGGCGAATTAAAGGTGAGTCCTGAGTACCTGTCAGGTATTATTAATGGACAGTTAAATTTGAACTACTTCGATTTTATTAATCATTTTCGTATTGAGGAGTTTAAAGCAATGTGTAAGAATCCTAAAAATAGGAACTTAACCCTAATCAGTTTGGCTTACGATTGCGGCTTTAGCTCCAAGGCAACGTTTAACCGGGTGTTTAAAAAGGAGGTTGGGTGTACGCCCAGCGAATATCAAAAATCATTATCATAAACCCTTCCTGGTTTGTTTATATGGCTGTTGAGCACAAGCAATATTTGGCAACACTTCCAGAAATTGCTACTTTTACTTTATGGAAAAAGGGAATGAAATATCAAAACGAGTTGAAGGATTGCTTGATAGCATTCGTTCAATAATAATTGATGCTCGAAAAAGTGTTGCTAAGAATATCAACACTGAACTTTTATCAACCTACTGGGAAATTGGTAAAATGATAGTTGATGTTGAATCCAGCAGTAATTTTGACCAAAAATCATCAAGACAACTAATTTTAAATCTTTCAAATCAACTAACCAAAGAATTAGGTTCTGGATTTTCTCGTGCAAACCTATTCAATATGAGAAAGTTCTATCTTGAATATCAAAATGTCCAGACGGTGTCTGGACAAATAAGTTGGTCTCATTACTGTGAATTACTTATAATAGAAGATAAGCAAAAAAGAGCCTTTTATGAAAAAGAAATCGAGAATGACAATTGGTCTGTTCGAGAATTGAAAAGACAAATTGAAAGTTCTCTTTATGAAAGGCTACTGCTATCCTCTGGGAAAGCGAATAAAGAAAAGGTAAATCAACTAGCAAAAAGAGGACAAGAATTAGCGAAACCTGATGATATTGTTAAAGATCCTTATGTTTTTGAATTCTTAGGAATACCTGAAAATAAAGCAATCCTTGAAAAGGATTTAGAAAAGAAACTTATTCGACACATTGAAGACTTTCTTTTAGAGCTTGGTAAAGGATTTATGTTTGTTGGATCACAACAAAGAATTACCATAAACAACACGCATTATTACGTGGATATGGTTTTCTATAATAAAATTCTGAAAAGTTATATCCTAATAGAGCTTAAAACTAGAAAGTTAAAAGCCGCTGATGCCGGTCAACTAAACGCCTATTTGAATTTTTATAAAACTGAGATAAATGAAGCAAATGATAATCCGCCTATTGGAATTATTATATGTGCAGAAAAAGATGAAGTTGGTGCTGAATATATTTTAGGTGGTTATGAAAACAATGTTTTTGCTTCAAGATTTACTTATGTGTTGCCAAACAAAGAAGAGCTAATTAAAGAATTAGAAATCGCTCTGAAAGATTAAAGCCAGTACCCAGCAAAGCGTAAAAACCAATTGCGCAACATGCATTTAGCAGACTTTCTCGCTGTTTGATTATTTTTGTACCTTTACGGTTAGGTTTGGCGTAGGCTCGCAACTGGTTATACGCTAGCCGGAATACTAAACGATACAGGGTCTCAATAAAATGAGACCTTTTTTCAACTAAGTTGATACCATTTGCCCTAAAAGTAATACCCATTCTCGGGCTGTTATCCCTTCTTTTGCATCACAAATTCTAACTAAAAATTTAAACGATGCAAAAAATTACAACAACAATTTTAGCTGCTTTCCTTCTCTTAATGGGATGCTCAACTCCATTATCAACCATCAACAAAGCAGAAAGAAAGCCCAAATACAGAATGCAGCTTGGCTTAAACAAGGGTGGGGTAGTTGAAAACACAGACTTGTCGGTGATTCCCAATGCGCAGGTCGATGCGTATTCCGGCGCAACCACCAAGGGTGCTAATGCCAGCGCAAAAATGCTGGTTCCTCTCGGGAGGAATGCAGTTGAAACGGGCATTGAACTAATGCATAATGGTCAAACTTTTTCATATAATGATGAAGCGAATGGCTTTTATGGCAAGCGAAAGCTAGGCGTTTCCCAGCTGATGATTCCTGTTACCTATAGTTTAGGTGTTTTTAAAAAGAATAATGCCGAGGGTTTGTTTCAAGTAAAGGTGGGGTACATGCTGCAGCTTAATATTCTTTCGGTTTCCGATGCAAATGGAACACTTCCCAATTATAGTACGAATGCTTTTAGTAATGGGGCAACCTTTGGTATATCAACAACCCCTTTTAGGTTGAATAATGGTACAAAAATCGGATTTTATATTGATGGCTACCGAGGCACACAGGCATACCAAGATTTTTATAATCGCACTGATTTTGAAATGCCGGGTACGGCGTTCGTTAAGTATGGAATAATCTACCAATTTTAAATTGCAGTAAACTATGAAAACAGCAATAGTATATGCAACCACGCACGGAACCACTCAGAAAGTTGTGGATAGAATCAACAAGGAGCTAAAAGGTGAGACAGCAGTATTCAATTTAAAAAAATTAAAGAGGGTTGAAATTAGTGATTTTGAGCAGGTAATTATTGGCGGGTCAATACACGCAGGGAGTATTCAGCGATGCGTAAAAAAATTTTGCCAGCAGAATATGGTTAGTTTGCTGCAAAAGCGGGTTGTTCTATTTATTTGTGGTATGAACGAAAAGGATTTTCCAACTGAGCTCAAAAATGCCTACCCGGAACTCTTACGTAAGCATGCAGCTTATTGCACTGCGGTTGGTGGCGAATTTTTATTTAACAGGATGAATCTCCTTGAGCGATTCATAGTAAAGAGAATTACGGGCTTATCGCAGACAGTATCAAATATAAATGAGCAAAAAGTAAGTGAACTTGTTGGTATGGTTAAATAGCCGATAAAACCAACTTCGTTGCTTTTTCTAGGTTGATTTATTTTAGCAACGCCCATGCTAATAGGTATAAAATTATCCTTATATTTGTATCTTACATGTTAAACCCTAAAAAACTAAAGCAATGAGTGTTAATAAAGTTATTCTAGTTGGTAATGTTGGTAAAGACCCTGAAGTAAGGCATCTCGAAGGGGGAAATACTGTTGCGAGATTCCCATTAGCAACTAACGAGACGTATAATGATAAAAGCGGACAGAAAGTTACCCAAACAGAATGGCATAATATTGTTGTTTGGCGAGGTCAGGCAGAGGTTGCAGAGAAGTACATAACCACAGGCAAGCTGCTTTACGTTGAGGGCAAGTTGCGCACCAATGTATATGACGATAAGCAGACTGGAACCAAAAAGTACTTTACGGAGGTGCATTGTACAAATTTCCGTTTCTTAGGCTCTCCATCAGGCGATACGCAACAGAAGGAGCAGTCGGGCGGAGCATCAACAGCAAAGAACGAACCAGAACCACCAATGCCTGAGCCCGAGGATGATTTGCCGTTCTAGCTTATTTATTAATTGAAAATTAAATCTAACTTGGAATCATCCCTATTTTGTTTTGTAGGTTCATTCTCCATGCCAAACATTGCATTATACCCTATTAGCATTAGTGTAGTGTTGGGTTTTTTAGTGCTAGTAATCATGCTAGTTCTGTCAAGCCTGGTTTCTGGGTCAGAATCAGCCTACTTCTCGTTAACACCGTCAAACCTAAAGCATTTAGAGGCTGACAATACTAAGTCCAACAAAATTGTGCTTAAGCTGCTCGATACTCCAGAGCAGCTTCTTGCTTCCATTTTAATAGCAAACAACTTTATCAATATTGGTATAGTAATACTCTCAGCCTACCTAACAAATGCAGCTATAGATTTTACCGATGCTCCAGTTTTTGGTTTTGTTTTTCAGGTGGTTATTATAACCTTTATCCTATTGCTATTTGGTGAGATTATTCCAAAAATTCTGGCCACAACCAAAGCCCTCTCTTTCTCGCGGTTTATGGCCTACCCACTGTATGTTATAACAAGGGTGTTTAAGCCCCTTAACTATCTTCTGGTTAGTTCTACAGCACAGGTTAGCCGGAGGTTCACGCCGCGCAGGAACATATCTATTGATGACCTTAGCGATGCGTTAGACATAACTTCAGACCAGCATCCGGAGGAGAGAAAAATTCTACGTGGAATAGTTACCTATGGCAACACTGAGGTTAAAGAAATTATGAAGCCCCGCTTGGATGTTGTTGCTATTGATTTAACAACAGGGTTCAATAAGCTAAAGGCGCTAGTCATTGAATCTGGGCATAGCAGAATTCCCGTATATGAAAACTCCTTCGATGAAATAAGGGGTGTACTTTACGTTAAGGATCTCTTGCCTTTTATTGATAAACCTGATGATTTTGATTGGCAAAAGTTGGTAAGAGAACCATATTTTGTTCCTGAAACCAAAAAGATTAACATATTGCTATCGGAGTTTCAGACAAATAGAATCCATTTGGCCATTGTTGTTGATGAGTATGGTGGAACTTGCGGGATTGTTACTTTAGAGGATATTCTGGAGGAGATTGTAGGCGAAATATCTGATGAATCTGATGATGAGGAGAAATTATATACAAAGATTGATGATAGAAACTACCTGTTTGAAGGTAAAATTCTACTGAACGATTTTTCTAAAGTACTTAACGTTGACGACTCCATTTTTGATGATGTTCGAGGGGAGGCTGAAACGCTTGCTGGCGTTATACTTGAAATTACGGGGTACTTGCCAAAGAAGCACGATGTTATAAATCACAAGATGTTTAAGTTTACTGTTGATTCAGTTGATGACAAAAGAATAAAGCGGGTAAAGTTGACCATTAAAAATAAGGATGAGTAGTATGATAAGATTTGGATTAACAGGGTTGGCCATGTTGGGCCTTTTTTTAATGTTTTTTGGATGTGGAAGTGGTTCAACTCCCAAACCAAGGGGGTATTTAAGAATTGACTTCCCGGAGAAGGATTACCAGTTGTTCGATTCTACACACTATCCATACAGTTTCTATTATCCAACCTATGCTAAGGCGGTTGAGGATAAATCAAGGAATGCCGAGAAATATTGGATGAATGTTGAATTTCCCGGGTATAACGCAAAAATTCATATTAGCTATAAGGATGCACAAGGAAGGCTCGATTCTCTTATTGAAGATTCCAGAACACTTGCATTTAAACAGGCATACAGGGCAGAGGCAATAAATGAGAGATTTTACACTAATCATGAAACTAATGTTTACGGCCTGCTGTATAACCTGAAGGGGAATACAGCAAGCGCTTGGCAGTTTTATGTTACAGATTCAGTGAAGCACTTTTTGCGCGGAGCGCTCTATTTCTCTGTTACACCTAACAAAGATTCTTTGGCTCCAGCCAATGATTTTTTTGGGAAAGATTTGGTTAAGTTAATGGAAACGGTGGAGTGGAACGAAATAGAATAGCCAGTTATGGGAATAGTTGATGTAACTAAAACGGAAGAATTTACGCTGGGAGTTTGGCGTGTTGAGGAGGATGAGGGCAAACTGAAAGAGATTGTTGGGGGCGATAATTTTCCTGGGTTAACACGCATGACACATCCGCGTAGGAGGCTGGAGTGGCTAGCTGCACGTTCTCTTCTTAGAGATTTTGGCTACAGTGGTCACGTAATGTACCATCCAACACGTCGTCCCTTTCTTGCAAATTCCAAATCGCATCTTTCCATAAGTCATTCATACCCACTGGTGGCCGTTGTGCTAAGTGAGCAGTATTATGTAGGTGTTGATATAGAATCATACAAACGCCCTTACATTCAGGTAGCCGATAAGTATTTGTCCAAACACGAGAAAGAATGGCTGGATTTGGACGACAACCGGAGGCTCGCTCTTATTTGGAGCGCGAAGGAGGCAATCTACAAACTACCTGGCATGGATGGTTTAGGTGGGGTTGATATGGATGTAAAACCAATTGAGAACCTGTATGACAAAGGTAAACTTGATGCTAGCGTGCATATAGGAGGAACGGTACAGCATTTTCATCTTAACTATTTTTACATGGGCCATTTTAATGTTGTATGGGTGTGTTGTAATCCAAAAAATCTTGCATGGTTATGACCATCTATTCCAAGTTAATATCATCTTCAAACAAAGGGCTTTTCGCCTTGCTTGTAGACCCTGATAAGCATAATGCCGATAGTTTGAGAAGAATAGCAAGTCATGCTGATACGTGTGGGGTAGATATCTTTCTACTTGGAGGCAGTTTAATAAAAAGGGGGATGGAGGAAACACTTCATGTTCTTAAAGCTTCTGCAAATATTCCTGTGGTCCTATTTCCCGGAAGCGTTTTTCAGTTATGTCCAAATGCCGATGGAATTCTTCTATTGTCGCTTATCTCTGGACGAAATCCAGAGTTTTTAATAGGGAACCATGTTGTTGCCGCACACGCAATAAAGGATAGTGGGATGGAGGTAATCCCAACGGGGTACATTTTGGTTGATACTGGGAAACCCACATCGGTACAGTACATGAGCGGCACAATGCCCATTCCTGGCAATAAGCCTGATATTGTTGTAGCAACAGCAATTGCAGGAGAGCAGCTTGGAAACAAGGCCATATACCTTGAAGGTGGTAGCGGAGCTCAGGAACCCATATCAACATCTATTATTAAGGAGGTGAAGCATAACATAGATATTCCAATAATTGTTGGTGGAGGGATAAGAACCCCTCAGCAAGTATTAAGTGCTCGTAAGGCAGGAGCAGCTATGGTTGTTGTTGGCAGCGCCATTGAACAGAACCTTCAGCGGCTAAACGATTTGGTAGCGGCCAGTAGATAGTTAAAAACGAAGAGAGGCACATTAAGTATGCACCTCTCTATCAATCTAATAATTCTGAAGTCGGCTTCTTAACTTGCTATTTTACTTCGTAAATGTCACCGCTATTCAGAAGTTCGTCCATTGAATTTATTTTAGCACTCTTTTGTATCTCTTCAAGCTGAGCACAAATATTATCGTTATATGTTGGGAACTTTGCTGCACGAATCACTCCTAATGCAAGAGGTAACTCTGGGTAGCTCATATTTGTGAGCATAACATGCAGGCCAGGATTGGGGTTGTGCGCATTGTGCACTAGAACATCGTCCATAGTATAACCATCCTCACCAATTGTCACGGCCTTCAGCTGCCCGCCATCCATAACCAGTCCTTTGTCGCTATTCTTACCAAAAATCATTTTCTCTCCATGCCTAAGCACAATGGTTCTGTCCATTCTCGTCTCACGGTCAACTATTTCAGCGTGGGTTTTGTCGTTATAAATAACGCAATTTTGCTGAATAACCACCACTGAGGTTCCATTATGCTTAGCCGCTTCAACAAGAATTTCTGCGGTAAGTTTTATGTCGGCATCAATAGAGCGTGCAAAAAACTTGCCTTGCGCGCCAATAACAAGTTCACCGGGGCGGAATGGTTGTTCTACCGTTCCGTGGGGCGATGTTTTTGTTACAGCACCCAGTTTTGATGTTGGGCTGTACTGTCCCTTTGTTAGGCCGTAAATTTCGTTGTTAAACAGGATGATGTTTATATCAATGTTACGACGAATAGCGTGAATAAAATGGTTTCCTCCAATTGCCAAAGAATCACCATCGCCGGTTGTTTCCCAAATGCTAAGTTCGGGGTTAGCAACCTTCATTCCTGAAGCAATTGCAGCGGCCCTACCGTGAATACCATGAAATCCGTAAGTGTCAAGGTAGTATGGGAATCGGCTTGAGCATCCAATCCCTGACACAAAAACGAATCGTTCCTTGTTGTATCCAAACTCTTCGGACACTTCTGGTAAAGCGCGGTAAACGGAGTTCAGAATTGCATGATCACCACATCCGGGGCACCATTTAACTTGCTGGTCGCTCTTAAAATCTTGAATTGTATATTTTTGATTACCCATGATTACTTGTCCTCCAGTATTTGGTTAAAATGTTCTTTAAGTTCTACAACGGTAAAAGGCAGGCCTTGCACCTTGTTGTATTGTAAATAGTTAAATTCCTGGAAATTCATGCGCAAATAATCGGCCATTTGTCCCATGTTCAATTCGCATACAAGTAATTTCTTGTATCGCTTTAATATTGCCCTAATGTTCTTAGGGAGTGGGTTTATGTAGCTTAAATGGCAAAGTGATATATCTTTGCCTTGTTCCCTTAGTTCTTTAACAGCTGTGTAGGTGTGGCCATATGTTCCACCCCAACTTATCACCAAAAGTTCGCCTTCCTTATCACCAAAAACTTCTTGTTCGGGAATAAAGTTGGCAACCCTTTTCACTTTTTCTGCTCTGACGTTAACCATACGCTGATGGTTGTTGGGATCATGTGAAACAGAACCTTTTATATAATCTTTTTCCAAACCGCCAATACGGTGCTCCAGCCCCTTTTGGCCAGGTATTGCCCAGCGGCGTGCTAAACGCTCAGGATCACGTTCGTAAGGCTCGTAGTTTTCGGTGTTATCGGGTACAAGTGGTGGTTTAATCTCCGGATAATCGCTCATACTAGGAATCTTCCATGGCTCAGTACCGTTAGCAATATACCCATCTGTAAGGAGAACTACGGGAGTCATGTGCTCCATGGATAGCTTAGAAGCATTAAATGCCCAATCGAAACAATTACTTGGAGAACTGGCTGCCAGAACAATAGTTGGACATTCACCGTTTCTACCGTATAGCGCTTGCATTAAATCGCTTTGTTCGGTTTTTGTTGGTAATCCTGTTGATGGCCCCCCGCGCTGAACGTTAACAATAACCAGAGGCAATTCTGTCATTACTGCCAACCCAATAGCTTCAGATTTTAATGAGAGACCGGGCCCTGAAGTTGTTGTAACAGCAAAACTTCCAGCAAATGCGGCACCAATAGCTGTGCAAATACCCGCAATCTCATCCTCAGCCTGAAACGTTTTAACATTTAAATCTTTGCGTTTGGCAAGTTCGGTAAGAATTTCAGTGGCTGGTGTAATTGGGTATGACCCACAGAATAAAGGCAGGTTTGCTTTTTCTGCTCCAGCCATAAGTCCCCAAGCAGTAGCAGTATTACCATTGATGTTTCTGTAGAGTCCTTTGGGTATGCTGGTTGCTGGTGGAATTTTGTAAGTGTTTGCAATGGCATGAATGTTACTTGCGTAGTTGTATCCGTCGCGAAGCACCTTCTTGTTTGCCTCAACTATACGCGGACGGTTCTTGAACTTATGCTCAAAGAAACTCTCAGTAAAATTTAAGGGTCTGTCAAACATAAAGTAAACCATGCCTAAAGCAAACATGTTTTTACTTCTGATGATGCTCTTGTTGTCAAGATCCGTTTCTTTAAGGCTCTCTTTTGTAAGGGTTGAAATAGGAGCGAAAACAATATTGTAATCCTCTAGTTTTAACTCCGAAATAGGATCATCGGTTTGATAATTTGCTCTTTGTACACCCTTCTCGTTAAAAGTATCGCTGTCGACAATAATGGAGGCACCAGGTTTTAGCCATTTTGAGTTGGCTTTAAGTGCTGCAGGATTCATTGCAACTAGCACATCGCAGTAGTCGCCTGGAGTGTAAACCTTCTTGCTGCCAATTTTTAATTGAAACCCAGAAACGCCTCCGATGGTGCCTTGCGGAGCACGAATTTCAGAGGGATAATCGGGGAATGTGCTTACACCATTACCAAAAAGCGCCGAAGCATCGGAAAACAATGTTCCTGTTAGCTGCATTCCATCGCCTGAATCGCCTGAGAATCTAATGGAGACCTCATCTACTTCAAGCACTTGCCTTTGTTTATTCATAGTGGTTTGAAATTTATTAGTTTTTCTTTGGAGGGTGCTAAAAATGTAAATGCATATAGAATCTTTCGTAATTCCATATGCATGCATGTTTGTTTTCAGGCTTTTAAATAACCCCCACGTGAAAATTTATACCACAAAATTAGCTATTTTATGTAAGGAAAAACGTTAAAATCTTTTTTTTTGGTTGTTTTATAACATGAATAATTCCTGTTTTAAAACGTTTCCGATGTGCGTTATTGTTAATTGATTGATAGTGAGCAGAACAAGCGTTCTGTGATTTTTTAGTTATTGTTTTGAAAATTTATTAATCTTTTTTTAATCTAAGTTGAGTTATCTTTGTTAATGATTCTAAGTGAATAAAAACTTATTGTTATGTCAATTATTAGACCATTACGGGGAATTACTCCGAAAATCGGAAAAAATTGTTTTATTGCCGAAACGGCAGTGATAATTGGTGATGTTGAGATTGGAGATGATTGTAGTATATGGTACGGAGCTGTGTTAAGGGGCGACGTAAATCCTATACGTATAGGCAATAGGGTTAGTGTCCAGGATAACGCAGTTTTGCATACTACCTACAAAAAATCTGTTGTTACACTTGAGGATGATGTTACTATTGGGCATAATGTTACAATACATGGAGCAACTGTAAAATCTGGCGCTTTGGTTGGGATTGGAGCAACAGTATTGGATTATGCAAATGTAGGTGAGGGTGCCATTGTTGCCGCTAATGCCCTGGTTCTTGCTAAAACTGAAATTGAACCCGGGTCAATTTATGCAGGTGTTCCAGCAAAGTTTGTGAAAAAGATGGATTTGGAGCAGTCTAAAGAGATTAACCAAAGAATTGCCAAGGGGTATTTAATGTACAAGAGCTGGTACGAGGAGGATAAATAGAGGTGTTCTTTTTACAATAATCATATTTTAATGCAACAGGATTGCTCCAAAACATCAAGAATTCTTTTAAGTTCAAAAGAACTCATTAAAATTACTGCATCTACCTCAAATCGTAGCGTTTTAGCTGGTTTAAGTCGTGGGCAAAACTACCTGCTTACTGGTACTTATGGTACTGCCATGGCTTTTTACTCATGGTTAAAAAAGCAGGTTAGCCAGAGTAACCCTGTATTTAACTACCAGTCATCACGAAATAATCGGAATCAACTTCATGCTCTTACAAGTAGGGTTTATGTTAGAGTTTGTAATAATAGCGTTGACCTTGCAAAAGCACCAAAAGTTCCCTGGTTAAAAGAACTGTATCCTCAGTATAATGAATTTTTCATGCCCTTTTCTGATGTTCTAGGTATTAATGGAGCGTGGCAATGGCATGTAAATGGAGTTAAGTTTCCTAATCTAAATTTTAAACTTCACCCGTATTGCAATGTTTATTTTCCAACAAGAACCGAGCATTTGCAACTATTTGATAAGTGGTTAGAAAATAAGCCGAACTTTAAGCGCGGGTTGGACATGGGAACTGGTTGTGGTGTGCTTACTTTTTACATGCTCAAGCATGGCGTAAATGAGGTATTAGCTACCGATATTAATGAAATGGCACTTCAGAGTTTATTAAAAGATGCAAAACAACACAATCTATCTCATAGAATATTCACGCAGAAGGCCAACATGTTTAAAGGGGTTGACGTAAACAACACGGATTTAGTTGTTTTTAATCCACCCTGGATACCCGATACTAGCCATGGTGATTTAGATAATGCCATGTATTACCCACCAAATTTTTTCAATACGTTTTTTGAGCAGGCTTACAAGGCTTTGCCAGGTGCTTGCACCTTGGTTCTTTTGTTCTCAACATTTGCACAGGCAGCGGGAGTGGTTGATAAAAATCCTATTGAAGAGGAATTGTCTGAATACAATCGCTTCACATTAATATGCAAGGATGAGTTGCCAGTGAAACAAAAACCATCCGTAAAAAAGCATTGGTTGTCAGAGATTCGTAGAAAAGAGCGTGTGCAACTCTGGGAGTTAGTTAAAAAATCCTAGCAGTTCTTAATCATTTTACATAGCTAGGTAGCCAGTATGCGTCAAATTACCTGGTTTGAAAGAGAGTAATTAAATACCTTATTTAAAAGACCACCCCTCTCAATCTCTACTAATTGTAGGACTTGTATTAACTTGAGATGTTTGCGCTTTGTTATTCACCAGCAGCGATTCAACCTCTACATCTCCCTTATGTCTCAACTATCTTCAAGAAGGTAACATATTAGTTTATATAGCATAAACAAATAAACTGGAATTAATGAGTTGTGCTTATAATTTTAGTCAGATAAGGCTAAACGGATATCAATATAAAAGCGAATGGCAGAATTTTGAGTTAATTTTATTATTGCAAAGGTTTTCATGTTTCATTATTATAGGTAAATTTGCCAAACGTTAATCCGAAAACACCTCGGAAAAATTTTAGTTAACTATTTATTAATCTTATTAATCTACAATTTATAGTATGTCAACCTATTTGCTTGTTGTTTTGGGCTACTTTGCTTTTATAACGTTAATATCAATTTTAACCAAAAAAGTAGCAAGTCGTTCTGCAGCCGATTATTTGGTAGCTGGTCGTAATTTGGGTATAGTTGCTTGCGCGGTAGTAGTTGCTTCCGAGTGGTTAGGAGGTATGAGTACCATTGGTGTTAGCGAAAAGGCTTTTGATTCAGGTACTCTCCAACCAATTCTTTACAATATCTCTACAGCCATTGGGATGATAATAATTGGTTTCACGGTGGCCCGTCATTATCGTCGTAATAACGTGCATACTGTAAGTGAGATGCTCGAAAATTTATTCGGAAAAAGAGCAAGAGCTGTTTCTGCTGTAGCATTTCTATTTGCATATATAGTGCTGGCTTTCGTTCAGCTACAAACGGCATCAAGCGTAATATCCTCAATGTTTGATTTGAATTGGGTTACCTCTGTTATAATTTCATCTGTAGTAATAACAATTTATACTTACATTGGAGGTATGCATGCTTTGGCAATTACTGGTATTATGCATGTTGTTGTTATGTTTATTGGAATTGGGTTTGCCACATACACTGGTATTACGGATGTTGGTGGGTTTGCAGCCTTAAAAGCCGATATGGTAGTGAACCATGGCTCACCAGAAAACCTATACAACCCATTTAGTGGAGGATTAAGTTACGCATGGAGTCTTATACTAGGTGGAGTACTTGGGGGAATGGCCGGACAAGCTAGTATTCAACCAATTTTTGCAGCCCGAACAGCCGATATTGCTAAGAAGGCTGCAATATTCTCATCGTTAATAATTGCTCCATTTGGTATTATGGTAGCAATTCTTGGATTGGTCGCAAAAACAGGCAACTATTTTGATGTTAGCACAGCAGCTAGTCCGCTTTGGAATCCTGACCTTATCAATCCCGACACCGGAGTTGTTGGTATGATCAATCCCAAAATGGTGCTTCCAACGCTAATGGTAACACCCGAGTTTATTCATCCCGTTATGGGTGGAATTGCCTTAGCTGGTATTCTGGCAGCAATCCTTTCAACTGTTGGGCCTGTTAACTTTGCTGTGGTAACCATTGCAACAAAGGATATTTATCATGGGCTTATCAATAAAACAGCTGTTGACAAGAAGTTAATCTCCACAGCACGAAAGCTTGTTATTCTTGTTAATCTAGTTACAATACCTCTGGCAATTTACTCAACTGGTGCAATTTTAAGTATGGCATATATCTCTTATGGTATTAGAGCTATTGGTGCCATTGTAATTGTACTGGGTATATATAAACGAGGTTGGATATCTACCGATGGCGTTCGATTTGCTTTTGTTGGTGGTACAATAGCAGTATTTGTAAATATTATTGCCAAGGTAGCAGGTTGGTGGATGTTAGAGAATACATACATGGCCTTGGCTGCCGCTGTAATTTTTATTATTATTGGAAACTTTTATGCAAATAGCAGAAAGAAAGGAATACAAAGAAGAGCCCGCGCTTCAAGAGGTATAAAATAGCAGGGTATCTTGTTAGAAATTTCAATAGAAGAAGGGAAATTATGAATTGCAACAAACCATTAAACGGAATAAAAGTTCTTGAATTAGCCAGCGTACTTGCTGGGCCAAGCATAGGAATGTTTTTGGCAGAGTTGGGTGCTGAGGTTGTTAAGGTTGAGAACCTTGTTACCGATGGTGATGTTACCAGAAAATGGAAACTCTCCACCGAATCACAAGAAACTGACGTGTCGGGTTACTTCTCGTGCGTTAACTGGGGCAAAAAATCATTAGCAATTGACCTAACAAAGGAAGAGGGGCTAGGCATAATTTATCAGCTGGGCAAAAAATCAGATATTATCTTAGCAAGCTATAAGCCTGGTGATGCACAGAAGTTAAAGGTAGATTATGAAACATTCAGCAAGCTTAATCCAGCAATTATATATGCCCATATCACTGGCTATGGCTTAGAGAACCAGCGCGCAGGTTTCGATGCAATAATTCAGGCAGAGAGCGGATTTACGTACATGAATGGAGAACCAGACGGGCCTCCCACTAAAATGCCGGTAGCTCTTATGGATGTTTTGGCAGCACATCATCTGAAGGAGGCAATCTTGCTAGCCTTGTTTCAGTTAGAGAGACAGGGCAAAGGATGTTACATTGATGCCTCGTTGTTTAAGGCAGGGCTTTCATCCTTAGCAAACCAGGCTACCAACTGGTTGGTGGGTAAGAAAATCCCTCAGCGTATGGGTTCCGATCATCCAAACATTGTACCCTATGGTACTATTTTCAACACTTCCGATGGCAAAGGAATTGTAGTTGCTGCTGGTACAGAGAAGCAGTTTCAGGCTTTATGCGATTTGCTTGGGAGGCCAGAGCTTGCTCAAGATTCAAAATTCTGCACAAACTTCAACAGGGTTCAGAATAAGGAGCAGATTAATTCAATTCTTCAGGAACTAATTGAGAAATATGACCGTGAGACCATTCTGGGCATGCTAGCAGAGCGCAGAGTGCCAGCTGGTGGAGTTTTTAACATGCAGGAGGTGTTTGACACACCTGAGTCTAAAGACATGGTGCTAGAGGCACCTGTTGATGATGGAACAATACAGGGCGTAAGTTCTGTAGCATTTAATGTGAATGGGCAAAAATCTAATGGTAATATAAGCCGCCCTCCACATTACGGAGAGCATACTCGCCAGATACTTATTGACATGTTGGGAGTTTCCAACGAGCAAATTGAAAGTTTAATCGATCAAAAAGTAGTATATGCAGCAAAAAAGTAGTAACAATAAGATGGTAATAACCGATGGTTCCCGTCTTATGATTGAGGCCATGGTTAGGGCTGGTGCCGATGCTTTTATTGGCTACCCAATTACTCCTGCCAATCACCTCTACTCATACTCGGCACAGCGCATGCCTATGATGTTGCCTGCTCCCGATGAGATAACCACTCTGCAGTGGATGAGCGGGTTGGCAACAGGTGGTAAGATTCCTGTAACCGCAACATCATTCCCAGGATACGCGCTTATGCTTGAATCCATCAACATGGCTTTTATGATGGAGTTGCCCATGGTAATTATTCTGGTGCAACGTTTAGGGCCAGCAACTGGAACTGCAACTTGCGGTGCGCAGGGAGATTTAGCCTTGCTTAGAGGTCAGATTTCCGGAGGGCATCAACTTCCTGTGCTATGCGCATCAGATTATAAGGATTGCTGGAATCTATCGGGTGAGGCTGTTCGTCTGGCAGTTAAATTACGTACACCTGTTGTGTTACTTACATCAAAGGAAGGGGTAATGACTCAGCGCAGCTTTGATTTATCCTTGCTTGGCGAAATTGAGCCAGCAATTAAGAAGCGTTACAGCAAGAGTGAACCTTATCTGCCATATAAAGCAGATTCGTCCTTAGTCCCAGAGTTTTTGGAGGTTGGTAATCCAGACCATCAGGTAAGAATTACTGCTTCAACTCACGATACCAAAGGGTTGCTTCAGCACTCAACGCCAGAGGCCTTAGACAACACCAAGCGACTTGAGAAGAAGGCATACCATCATCTAGATTCGTATACAAATTATCACCTGGATGAGCAGCCCGATGCAAAGAAACTTATTGTAGCGTTCGACATATCTGCCTCAGCAGCTACAGATGCAGTTGCCAAGATGCGTGCTAATGGAGAGAAGGTTTCGTTACTAATACCAAAAACCCTTTTCCCAATCCCTGATGTTTACTACACTATCATGGATAAGTACGATAAGGTGGTAATGGTAGAAGAGAATATTAATGCACAGTATGCACGAATTCTTTTTGGCCATCGCTTACCAGAAAAAATTGCAACAGTAGGCTCAATTGGAAAGATGATTACACCACAGGAAATTATAAACGGAGGAGAGTAACCATGAGTACACCCATACTAAATACACCCAATTTACCCTTTTGCAAGGGTTGTGGTCACGACCTTATAGCTAAGAATACCGCTCAGGCGCTCGATAACCTCGGGCTTTCGCCTTTGGATGTTGTTATGGTAACCGATATTGGTTGTCACGGTATTATTGATAAAACGCTTAACACTCATACGGTTCACGGTCTACATGGTCGTTCAGCTGCTCTTGGAGCAGGCGTATCGTTTGCCATGGAGAATACCAATAAGAAGGTTATCGTTTTTCTTGGTGATGGTGGTGCTACAATTGGACTTCAGCACATTGTTGAGGCTTCTAGAATGAACCTTAACATGACCATTGTTATCCATAATAACATGCTTTACGGGATGACTGGCGGGCAGACCAGCGGTTTAACTCCAAGCGGTTTTAGAACCACAACCGCAGCCGACGGCAACCCATTTAGTGCTCACGATATTTGTAAACTTACCCATACTGCAGGTGCAGCATACGTATCACGTATTCTGGGAGTTGGAAACATTACCGAAAAGTTACAGGAAGCATACAGCGTTGAGGGATGCTCTGTAGTTGAGGTGGTTGAGATTTGCCCCAGCTATGGTGTTAAGCTTAACCCAAAACGGAAGCTTAGTGAAATTATGAAGACCATGGGGCACGAAGAGGGTGTCTGGAAAAACGAAAGACCTGCATATAGTAACCCTCAAACCCCAAAAATTGACAGCTTGTTAAGCAAGTTACCAGTGGTTGAGAAAAAACAAGAAGGAAACCTTGAAAAACCCTACGCATTGGTAATGTCAGGTTCTGCCGGAGAGGGAGTTCAGGTTGCTTCAGCCATTCTTTCCCGCGCTTCGTTAAGTTCGGGTTTTCATGTAACCCAAAAGGGTAGCTACCCTGTTACCGTTGGTGTCGGTTTTTCAACATCTGAGGTCAACATTTCACCTGAACCAATAAATTATCATGGCATGGCTATTCCCGATGCTGTTCTTATCACTTCGCAGGATGGGCTAAACCATAACTTGAAAAAAATTCAAGGCATGAAGAGTGGTTTGCTGCTTATTGATTCAAGTCTTGATGTGCCAGATACTGGAGCAGAGGTTGTTAAGCACGATTTTAGAGTAGCGGGCGCTAAAAATGCATCGTTGTATTCTGTTTTGAAATTTATTAGCATAACAGGAATTATTAAGCATGATGCAATAATTGAAGCTCTTAATGAGATGGGGCTTGGAAGTAAGATTCCTATCCAAAAAATAGTGGATTTGCTGAATTCATAATCGCAACTATTTAAAGTAAATATGAGGCATAGCTCTTTTGGGGGTTATGCTTCTTTCATTTTGCTTCTTGAAGAGCTTAAAAATACTTGCTTAGCCTATTGGATGGAATTGTTTAACCAAGGGATATATTTTCGAAGAACTGCTTGTTTTGAAATGTACCGTTATCTTTTTCTATCTCGTTTACCAGCATTTTTAGGGTAGATATTTTTCCGCTAGAGTAAAAATGAACGCTTGGTAAAGTATCCTTACAAACTAATTCTTCTTTGTTTCTTTGTTGTAAAATCCTTTTGGTTTGTTTTGCAACGGCAGGTGCTGGATTAACAATTTTAACTCCTTCAGGAAGGATTTTTCTTAATAGTGGGGTGAAAAAGGGGTAATGTGTGCAACCTAGAACAAGATGGTCGATATTGTTATCAACCATGGGGTTAATGTATTCAGCAAGTAGTTCAAGTGCTTGATTTGATGTTGATTTACCCTGTTCAACCAGTTCAACCAGCCCTTCGCCAATCTGGTAGGTTACATTTACATTGGCAGCATACTTTGATGTAGTTTCTCTATATAGTCTGCCGTTAAAGGTTCCCTTCGTTGCCAATACACCAATCGACTTTGTGCTGGTAGCAAGAGCCGCTGGCTTTATTGCAGGCTCCATGCCAACAAAGGGTATATTGTAATGCTCTCTTAAATAATCGATGGCTGATGCTGTGGCGGTGTTACAAGCAACTACAATAGCTTGGCATTTTTTTGAAATTAAAAACTCGGTTATTCTTTTCGATAGCGCAATGATTTCGTTTGTGGGTTTTGGGCCATATGGGCAGTTCGCTGTATCGGCAAAGTAGATGAAAGAAAGATTTGGCAATTGCTTTACCAACTCCTTAAGTACGGTAAGACCTCCTAATCCAGAGTCAAAAACGCCAATCCTCATCATGTAAATGTTTTTGTAATTAAAAAAAACAGCTCAACCTCCTTACGGTGATTGAGCTGTTCTACATATCACTAAAGAGGTTATTATTCAACTCCAAGCTCTTT
>JAWLEY010000127.1:0-7719 GCA_041685855.1 Perlabentimonas sp.
GCTCCCTAGTGAATAATCCAGATTGAGCGCTTTAGCACCATTGCTTGTTGCCCAAAGTAATAAGTCGGAAAAAGGAATAGAAGGGAAATGCTCGGCTATTATTTTTAACTGTTCAAAAACCGAAAAGCTTGCTGATGAGGCAGGGCTATCGGTACCAATGGCAACCTTCACTCCTAAATTATAAAACATTTCAATATCGGGCAGCCTGTTTTCAAGGTATAGGTTCGACTCGGGACAGAGAACAAAATACGCATCTGGGAAATGGGTGTTTATATCAAATATCTGCTCTTTACTTAAAAAGGTATTGTGAACAAAAAGAACAGTTGGCAATTTTGGAATGTACTCCTTAACTATGTCACTCAAACTGCCAGAGGGAGAGCTGTCCGTTGGTAATCCCCATAATTTATAGTTGTTGTCAATGGCACCACTCCTGTTTAATGTAAACATCTCTTCGGCTTCGCTCTCGGCAAAGTGAATTGAAATTACCTGGTGTGGGTCAAATTCTTTCCTTAATTGTTTCCACAACTCTTCGGAAAGGCTATACGTTGAGTGGGGAGTAATAAAGCACTCGCTTGTTCCCTCTTGCTCAAGAGCATTTTTCAATAATCGGGCTCTATCAATTATTGCATTAGCCTTTTGGGGGTCTAAGCCCAGCACCTCAATCAGGTTGATAAATTGTAGCGAAGACTTCTCCTTCGCAACAAAAGAATCGGAGGTGTTACATATATCTGCAACAGCCACAACGCCTAATCTTTTTAACTCATTAATTGCCTCCTCAATGGAGGATTGACTAACGGCTTCTCCTTTTAGCCTATAGTCCCTTACAGAATTTACGAACGATGACAGCCCCTTGCCTCCTTCTACTCTGCCCTTGAGATGAGCTAACTCCGTATGGCAATGCGCATTTACAAAACCGGGAACAATAATTCCATTGTGAAATTCTGTACTTGCCAGCTCCCGCTCTTCACCCTTTGGGTCTATAACCTGAATCACTTCCCCGGTATCATCTACCTCAACAATACCATTGCGAATGGGATTACCTGTATTTGTAAAGATATAGTTTGCCGAGAAGCGTTGCATACCAGATTTTACTGATTTACTTTCTGTTTAACAGTCTCCAACCTGCTAACATCGTAACCAATGCTTTTGGCTTTTTGTACAATTTTTTTGTAGGTATCATTTGGTAACTGAGGTGTACGACTTAAAATCCAAAGATAATCAGGAGAGCTGCTGCCAATTAGTGCCCAAGTGTAATCCTCGTCAATATCCAGAACGAGATAGTCGGCACCAAATGGCCAAAAAAAGTAAACTTTTAGGCGCCCCGTTTCGTCTGGATTTGGGATTTTTGCAAAAGCTTTAGCCTTTTTAGGCTTTCCATCGAGAGTGTTCTCGTAACCCCTGTTAACAACCTCTACCTTCCCATTTTTCTTTAATCTGTAGCTAGCGGTTACGCCCACTAAATTACGCTCAAATTTGTGTGGAAAACGAGCAATTTCGTACCAAGTACCCATGAATTGCTCAACATTTATGTCTTTTGTTGGATGCATTGTGTGCTGTTTTTTGCCTGCTGTACAACCCAATGTAAGCAAAAGAGTTGCTATTATAAGTGTATAAAGCACTCTCATGGCTCCTATTTTAAAACATGATTATAGTTAAAGCAACAATAATCCAGCTGGCTATAAAACCAGTATAAACCTGCGAAGGCTTATGAGCATTAACCGTAAGCCTTGCCCAGGCAAGAATACCGGCTAGAATTACCACAATGGCCAAATGCCAAATAACATCAACAGAAAAACGGTACGAAAGGGCAAAGAGCATGCCCGCAATACCTCCGAGACCAATCATGTGAATACTAATTTTCCACCAGAAAGAAACAATGAATGCAAGAGCAATGGTAATGGTTGCACCTAAAATGAAGCCAGGAATTTCATTTACAATTGGTAATCGTGTTAAAAAGTAAAAAGAGAAAATGTAAGGTATCAGAGTAAAAGCAAGAGGAATTGTTCTTTCCCTGTGGCTGTGCATTTGGAGGCTTTTAACCACGTTCAGACGATAAAAAAGTGGTATCATAAGAAGGGGTAAAGCCAGCGTGTTTATTGCAACAATTATTGTAATTACCCTTTTAGCCTCGTATGGGAGCATAAAAACGCTTGTTCCAAAGGTTAGTATGTATAATAAACCCAAAGAAGGCATTATTAAAGGATGTAAAAGAATTGATACTACCTGGGCAATTGCCTTTGTCATTGCAAAATGGATTATTCTTTATGATTTATAGTTTTTTCCTGAGTCGGGCCACAGGGATACCCAGCTGCTCACGGTACTTTGCAACGGTTCTTCGTGCTATGGGGTAACCTTTCTCTTTTAGTATGGCCATTAACTTCTCATCTGTTAGCGGCTTTTGCTTTTCCTCTGCCTCTATACAATCATGCAGTATGTTTTTAATCTCTTTGGTTGACACCTCCTCGCCTGAGTCGGTTTGCATCCCTTCACTAAAGAAATATTTTAATGAGTAAATTCCGAAGTTGGTTTGAATGTACTTACTGTTAGCTACCCTTGAAATGGTTGATATATCAAGTCCGGTTGCCTCTGCAATATCTTTCAGTATCATGGGCTTTAGCTTGGCCTCATCTCCAGTTTTAAAAAACTCTTCCTGATACTCAATAATTGCCTGCATGGTGAATAGAAGCGTGTTTTGTCTCTGTTTAATGGCATCAATAAACCATTTTGCTGAGTCAATCTTTTGCTTAACAAATGACACCGCTTCCTTATCCTGCTTTGAAGCATTATCCTTGTTTGCAATGTATGATTGCAGCATTTGAGAGTACTCCCTGTTAATTTTGAGGTCAGGGACATTCTTGGCATTCAGGCTAAGTACCAGCTCACCATCAGTTGATTCTAAAATAAAATCGGGTACAATATGGTATGAGGCTCTGTTGTGTGGGTCGTAAAAGCTACCGCCGGGTTTTGGGTTTAATCTAAGAATTTCCTCAATGGCGCTCTTTAAATCCTCATCGGTTAAGTTTAGCTTATTCTTAATTTTTTCGTAGTGTTTTCGGGTAAACTCATCGAACTGGTACTTAAGAATTTTACGTGCAAGAGCTACCTCAGGTATTTTCTGATTCTTATTCTCAATCTGAAGAAGCAAACACTCCTGTAAATCGCGTGCTCCAACGCCTATTGGGTCAAAATCATGAATAATATATAGTATCTGCTCCAACTCATCCTCGTTGGTTTCAATGCCCATTGAGAAGGCCAAATCATCGGCAATTGCAGATAATTTTCTGCGTAGGTAGCCATCATCGTCAATATTTCCAAGAAGATACATACCAAGCTTCTTCTGCTTCTCATCAAGCACCCTTAATCCTAGCTGGTTCTCTAAATACTCGTGGAATGAAACGCCCGTTGAGAAGGGAACTTGCTCATGCTTATCGTCCTTAGAATAATTGTTGGCTGAAAGTCGATACGATGGTACGTCCTCATCATTAAGGTAATCTTCCAGAGTAAACTCATCATCATTCTTGGTTTGCTCATCCTCCTGAAGGCGAGTGTCCTCATCAATATCCTGTCCCTCTTCGAGTGTTGGATTCTCTTCGAGCTCCTTTTTTATACGCTGCTCAAGCTGCATGGTAGGTATCTCCAGCAGCTTAATTACCTGAATTTGCTGTGGCGATAACTTTTGTTGTAACTTTTGTTGTAGCCTTTGCTTAAGCATTGTATATTAAATAATTTTGTTAAAACTCACAGTTTTTGGGTGTTCTTGGGAATGGTATCACATCCCTTATATTGCCCATTCCTGTAACAAATAGCAATAAGCGTTCAAATCCCAATCCAAAACCACTATGCGGTGCAGTACCAAATTTTCGGGTATCGAGGTACCACCACACCTCTTCCTGAGGTATTCCTAGCTCCTTTATTCGTTGCGTTAGCACCTCAAGATTCTCCTCCCTTTGCGAACCCCCAATTATCTCTCCAATTTTTGGAAAAAGCACATCCATGGCACGAACTGTTTTATTATCGTCGTTCTGCTTCATGTAGAAGGCCTTTATGTCTTTGGGATAATCAATTAGAATTACGGGTTTTTTAAAGTGCTTCTCAACCAGGTACCTTTCGTGTTCGCTTTGTAGGTCGGCTCCCCAATATACAGGGAACTCAAACTTTACATTCGATTTTTCGAGGATATCAATTGCCTCGGTATATTTAAGGCGTACAAACTCGTTCTGAGCAACAAAATTGAGCCTTTCGAGCAGCTCCTTGTCCCACATCTTATTCAGAAACTCTAAATCGTCCTTACAATGCTCAAGGGCATAACGAATGAGGTACTTAAGGAAATCTTCTGCCAAATCCATATTGTCCTCAATATCGTAAAAGGCCATTTCTGGTTCTATCATCCAGAACTCAGCCAGGTGGCGAGGCGTGTTGGAGTTTTCGGCTCGGAAGGTTGGTCCAAAAGTATATATCTCTGAAAGAGCCAGCGCTGCCAACTCCCCTTCAAGCTGCCCGGAAACAGTTAGTTTCGCTTCCTTTCCAAAGAAATCCTCAGAAAAATCAACCTTTTCGTTATCAGTTTTTGGGGGATTGTTCATATCAAGGGTTGTTACCTTGAACAGTGCTCCTGCCCCCTCTGCATCGGATGCAGTTATAATTGGGGTATGTATATAGTAAAAACCTTTGTCGTTGTAGTACTTATGAATGGCGTAGGCCATGGCATGACGGATACGTAATACCGCTCCAAAAGTGTTTGTCCTAGGCCTAAGGTGTGCTATCTCTCTTAGGAACTCAAGGCTGTGCCCCTTTTTCTGAAGTGGATAGGTTGTTGTATCGGCCTTTCCGTAAATTTCAATACTTTTTGCTTGTATCTCTACGGGTTGCTGTGTTCCTGGTGACTCAACCAGAGTACCCTCGACATTAATGCAGGCACCGGTAGTTATATCTCTTAAAAACTCTTCGCCAAAAACAGCCACATCGGCAACTACCTGTATGTTGTGAATGGTAGAGCCATCGTTAAGGGCAATAAATGCAACGTTCTTGTTACCTCTGCGTGTTCGAACCCAACCCTTTGCAGTAACATTAGAGTTGGTGGCTTTGCTTTTGAGCAAATCGGAAATTTTTGTGCGTTTTTTTAGTGTCATTATATATTGATTAAATCTTAAAATGCCTTCTCTCTATTAATCGACAAGTCACAAAAATAACCATTTTTGGGAAAAGATTACTCTTTAGGGTAATTGATTTAATACTATTGCAATAGTTGCAATCAACGCAGTTTGTCAATCTATGAACCGTAATAGGTTGAGAGCCTTTTTTGGAAAACCTTATCGTTGGCCTCATTTATAGACTTTAGAAGCGCCTCTATCTTGTCAATTCTGAGGTTTTTCTCATCACGGGAAATTTTATCCTGGTCCCGGAAAACCACATGGTCAATTTTATAACCAGTCTTGTCGAGTGTCATTGCCACGGCAGCATCGTAGTCATCAAAAATAATTACTGATGGTAAGTTGTTTAAACTGTACCTAAGTACCGCGGATGTTACTCTATTCTGAATAAAGGAAATTTGGTCCATGCCAAGGTATTTGGCGCCCAGCAAAAGCCTTACAATGTCTATTTGTGCAATCATCATTCGCTTGCCCGTTGCCTTCATCTCCTCGTAGTCTTTTTGTGATGTTTCAAGAAACAGTTCGATGAATGGTTGGGGGATGCCCTGTAAATCCTTTAGGTCATCCTCTTTCTTTCTCTTGCGGTATTCCCTTTTCGCCAGCCTTTGATTGTACGGAATATAGTAATCCCACTTACGTGTTCTTTTGTATGTATCTGTTCTGGGCCTTGGTTTCCAGTTGGTTTCGGGCCGTTTCATAATTGGGTCGGAGAGCTTAAGTGTTTGCGACTCCAACGAGTATATTAGGGAATTAACAAAGTGAACATAACCGCCGCCAAGCGAACTATGTAAAGCTGACCAAAGGGTACGAGGTGGCTCCTGACTTTTTCTTGCTGTATCTTCCTGATTCTCTGTTTCAAGCTTCCTGTTTTTTATATGCTCAATAAATTCCTCGTCAAGACTAACGGGATAGAATGTGGTTGACTCCTCATCGGGTTCAAAGCTTAAACCTTCTTCATGGTGCAGTGCTCTCACATCCATGACGTAATTTGTGTCGTTTGAGAGTTTTACGTGAAGGTTAAAATCTCTGCCCCATTTCATTTCACTAACGGAGGGCATTGATGATTGACTAAAAGCAAATGATGAGCAAATGCAAAGTGCTAAAGCTCCAATAAACCAGCTAGTTCTCATAGTTTTCTCCTGTTGAGTTTCAGGCTTAAAGATACTAAAAACATAACAGGGTCTTAGGTTTTTTTACAAAAAATGGAATCTTAAACCACCTGTTGGCAGCAACATGGTATAATCTTCTGTTAAACAGTAGTTGTATTTGCCTTCAATAAAAAAACTCATATGAAACAGGGAGCGGGTTGAGATTTTAACACCCAACAATTTCTGTTCAATTCCAAAGCGTCCCACCAAGTCGGGATAAAAACCAGAACTGCTGTTAATGCTCCTTGTGCCTAGCTCAGTACCTACCCCTAGGTAGGGGTTAAGTGCTATGGGCAGATAAATCTTAAAATCGAGCCCAAACCTAAATCCGCCACTATCCCAAGTGGGATTATTCTCATTAATGAGTTTTGGAAAGATTAGCCCTTCTTGCGATACCCCCAGGTCTAAAGAGAGCTTTTTTCTTATGTTGATTGTTTTTGTACATATTCCTGATACCTTGTAGAATTGAACATGCAGGCCTGTTGGCTCGCCAACATTAAGTCCTGAACCTATGCGCCAACGACCAATATGTGCTTTTTTAGAATCGAGCCAATTACTTTTCCTCGAATTTTGAGCTTGTACCTCAGGTTGTAGCAAAAGAACAAGCAACGTAATAACAACTGTAACCCATCTGTACTTCTTGCTATTCAGTGTTTTTTCCATGCTTCTTATTATAATAACTTAGCTTTAACCTATATGTGTTTTTAGTAAATCAAAGAGTTTCTTCTCATCTAAAGGCTTAGCAAGGTAGCCATCAACGCCGTGGGCACGTGCTTTATTCTCATCCTGATGGGACGCATAGGCTGTATGAGCAATTACAGGCAGGCTTGGACGCAACTTCTTAATTTGTCTGGTGGCTTCGTAGCCATTCATAATTGGCATCTTAATATCCATTAAAACCAGGTCGATAGTAGAATTTCCGGAGCAAATATCAACAGCCTCCTTGCCATTCTTTGCACGTATAAGTTTTGGGTTTTGCTCAGATAAAAGTTCCTCTAAATAGAGGTAATTATACTCCTCATCCTCAGCAATAAGTATTGTTTTACTGCTTATAGTGTTTTGTTCATTCAAGATTGTTGGATTTACGGGTTTTCCTTTTGTGGATTGGTCTAAAGCAAGTGAAAATGTGATAGAAGTTCCCTGTTCTGGCTTTGATGATATGTGAATTGTACCGCCGAGCATTTCTACGTATGCTTTTGCTATGGTTAAGCCCAAACCGGTTCCTCCGTATTTAAGCTGGATAGTTGAATCTGCCTGAACAAAACGTTGAAAGACTTTTTCTTGATGTACGGGTTCAATTCCTATTCCGGTATCATCAACAAAAAAAATAATGCTGCTTTCGCTTGTTTTATAACCAAAAGTAACCATACCACTCTCTGTAAACTTAACGGCATTGCTTACAAGATTCCAAACTATTTGTC
>JAWLEY010000128.1:0-7700 GCA_041685855.1 Perlabentimonas sp.
ATGTCCGGAATTCGTTCGGGGCAGGTATCGGCCAACGAGAAAAAATTCTTGTACCAGAGCAGAGACGATTATGGGGTGGCTTCACTCTCGCCAGATCAATCGAGCGGAACTGGTAAACTCGACCTAAGCGATATGAGCATGCGTATTGAACCCCCTAAGGAGTGGGAGCAAATTTTTGTTGACGGATGGCGCATCTACCGCGACTTCTTCTATGTTGATAATCTGCATAATGTTGATTGGGACGAGTTCCGTGAGAGGTATTCACAACTGCTGCCACACCTGAACCATCGGTTCGACCTTGATTATATTTTTGGTGAGATGGTGGCAGAAACCAATACGGGCCATGCATACGTAAATTATGGCGATTTTGAACGGGTTGATAGGGTAGAAACTGGTTTGCTTGGTGCTAAACTGGCCGCTGATGTTCAGAGCAAGCGGTACCTTATTAAGAAGATTTATGATGGTGAGAATTGGAATTCCGCACGTCGTTCGCCCCTCACCGAGCAGGGTATTGATATAAACTCAGGCGATTATATTATCAAAATTGATGGACAGGATGTAACAACCAACATAAACCCATACAAGCTGCTTGAGAATAAAGTTGATAAGGCTGTTAGGCTAACCGTAAACTCCAAACCAACGGCAAAAGGGGCACGTACATATACCATCAGGCCAATTGCTAGCGAGATTGAGCTAATGTACTTAGATTGGGTGAATACCCGCAGAGCCTTAGTTGACAAACTATCCGATGGTAGGATTGGATATATGCATGTTCCCAACACGGCAGTTGAGGGTAACCGCGAATTACATAGAGGAATGTACGCTTATCACCATAAGGATGCTTTAATTATTGATGAGCGTTTTAATGGCGGCGGTTTTATCCCCGACAGAATGATTGAGCTGCTTAGTCGTACCACCCATGCCTTATGGCACAGAGCCGGATTGCCCGATCCAATGCGTACGCCAGGCGTTGCGCACGACGGCCCCAAGGCCATGCTTATTAATCAGTACTCATCATCGGGTGGCGATGCGTTTCCATACTTCTTCCGTCAGAAGAATTTAGGAACCATTATTGGTACTCGCACCTGGGGCGGATTGGTTGGTATGACAGGCAATGCCTCCCTAATGGATGGCGGCTATATTGGCGCACCACGGTTCGGAATTTACAACGATGAGGGCGAATGGATTATTGAAGGCATTGGCGTTTACCCCGATATTGAGGTGGTTGATAAGCCACATTTACTATACAAAGGGTTTGACCCATCGTTGGAGAAGGCCGTTGAGGTGCTACTTAAGCAGCTTGAGGAGAACCCACCCAAGGAGTGGCCACTTCCTGCCGACCCCGACAGGTCGGAATGGATTGAGGTGGAGATTAAGTAGATTGAAGTTAGATGAATTGAACTTGCCCATTCAGTTTTTTAGACTGAGTGGGTAAGTTCTTATAATACGTTGTATGCAGTGAAGCGTTTGCTTTATATCGATCAGTTGAGGGCTCTTGCCATTTACCTAATTATTTTTGGGCATAATGATTATTCCTCAGAATTCAGCGTGTACCTTTCTTCATTTAGGCTACCATTATTCTTTATCTTATCAGGTATAATAGGTAAGGATAAGTCAGTTCTTACGTTTCGAGAATTTATAAGTAAGTATTCAAAAAGACTACTTCTGCCTTATTTTAGTATCAGCGTGTTACTTTATCTTTTCTGGTATTTTATTGGTAGGAATTTTGGAGAAAGTGTTGCTCAGAATTATGACCCGATTAAAAACTTAATTGGAGTTTTTTATGCTCAGGGTGGTCCAGAATACATGAATTGGGGAGTACCAATGTGGTTCCTGCCTGCTCTTTTCGTTGTTTTTGCAATAGATTTTTTATTGTCAAGAACTCCATTTTATGCTCAATTGGCTCTTGTTATTTTCCTCCCTATTGTTGGGTTATATACTTTCAGGATTCTTGGTTTTCACTTGCCTTGGAGTATCGATATTGCCTTGGTTGTTTATGTATTTTATTTTTTTGGTAAGCTGCTAAGAAAAATAAACATCTTTACCTATTTATCCGGATGGCTAAGACCATTAGTCCTATTCGCAATTTTTTTTGTTATCCACTATATTGGGACACAGTATAATGGAAGAGTTCTTTTTTACTATGGAGAGTATGGAAATTTCCCAGTTATGTTTTTAAATGGCATAACTGGTTTTATTTGGGCATTTTGTCTAGTAAAGATGCTACCTACGCATCCGTTTTTGGTTTGGGTTGGGCGCAATACACTCCCTTTGCTTGCATTCCATCTTCCCGCTTTATCAATAATCAAAGGAGTTATGCTGTTTGGATTTGGTGTTGAGTTACAGTTTAACCTCTGGTTATCACTCGCATATGGGGTAGTTCAGATAGTTCTGCTTGTCCCGGTTATTCTATTAATTAATCGTTATTTTCCATTTCTTGTTGGAAATTCGTGGAGAATAAACTCTGCGAAAAGTCGATGACATCTGTTTCTATCAATGAACCATCAATAATTGTATGGAACAGAAAAGATGTGTTTATGCTGCTATACTGATTACTTAGTAGAGCCTCCAGTTTCTCTGGATGGTCTGCCTTATACCTCTCCGACATCCATATAAACCCTGCAGGGTTTTGCTCAGCTGGGGCATTGTTTGCATGAAGCCACTTACCGTTTTCTCCAAAGGACTGTCCATGGTCTGATAAAAATATAAGTAAAGCTTTCTTGTCTTCAATTTTTGAAATAAGTTGCTCGAGAACAAAGTCAGAGAAAAGGGTTGCGTTATCATAGGAGTTAATCATTTTATCACGATTAGAAGGCGATACAATTTTATTGTCTAATATTGGGGTAAAAACAGCGAAAGAATCGGGATAATTGCTATTATACCACCAATGATTTCCGATAAAGTGCAGATTTATAAGGTTCTTAGGTTTCCCTTTTTTTATAATGTGTTGGAAAGGTTCAATCAGGTCTGAATCAACTTTTTTCACATTGCTACGATCTGATATTTGTGGTTTGTTAATGAAAACGGTATCGCATTCATTAACAAAGAAACGGAAATGTCGGATTGGATTTTGATTACCCAACCAAACAGAGTAAAAAGAAGAAGAGTTAAAAGCATTAATAAAGGAACTCTCGTTGTTAATTGAGTAAAGAGTATCTTCTGTTGCTCTAGTAAGGATGTAAGGTAAGCTTTGAACTGTATGGGTATATGGCGAGAAAATATTTGGCAAGAAAACGGCCCCTCGTTCCTCCATGTAGGGCATAGTTACACGATGATAACCATTTATTTGCACATGGTCTGCCCTTAGTGCTTCACCAATCACAAACACGGTTATTAATGAATCATTTTTTGTGTTTGCATCATTCCCAAGCATTACCCTGTCTTTCTTAATTTCTTTTCTTTCACTTAAGTAGTGCTTTGTTGCTAAGTAAATTGAGTATGGAGCCCTATCCATCACAGTGTTATACCTCAATTTGTTTACGAGTTTAAATGAAAAGAAACAAATTAAAAAAAGAATTACAGCCACAATTGCCTGCTTCTTGCTCCATTTAAATTTAAAACGAAAGTAAATTGTTAAGGCACTAATGATTAAAAAGAAAACGACAAATAAGACAAGTTGAATTGAAATATAGCTCATTATCTCGCCTTTATGAGTGTGTAGCAAGGATTCTATTAAAGCAGAATTAATGCTAACATCAAACTGCCAAGTGAAATGAGCTGTAATTGATGAAATGAAGGTAAAGAGAGGAAGCAGTATTGCAAATATATACTTATTGACCCCCATTGCAACAATCAGGCAAAACATTCCTTGCGCTGATATAAGCCAATGAGCAGCTATTTGAATCCAGTCAAAAACACCGTTTGTTGGGAAATGCCTATAGTTAGATGTTAGAATAAGAAAAGAATAAACTATGGTAATAACAATAAAGAAAAGAATAAGAGAGTAGTGCTTTTTCAGATTATTCATTTTGCAAATTTAAAAAAAATCTAAAGACCTAATCCTTCCCTTAAATTATAATCCCCTCATAAAACCCGACAATTGTTTAGCTTGAATCTACGATTAATATTATTAATTTTGCAGTAGAACCAATAATTTTAGAAAGATGACACGATTAATAATTATTTTAATTTTGAGTGTTTTTAATCTTTTTTACTCTTGTGAAAAGGTTAAAGATGAGGATACGTTAATTCAAATTTATAAATTTAAGACAACAGATTATTCAAACAATGTTCCTGTGGAGCTTTCTGTTGATAAAAATGAAATCACTTCAGCACCTGGAAATATAACTAGAATGCCCGTGAAACTTACTGACAACTATTTTTTAAACGGTTCAATGGGTGTAAATACGGGATATTTGTCATTAACAATTGAAGAACATAACGCCTATGAGATTAAGCCCGGAATAGATAGTTTATACAATTTATTGATTGAGAAAGACCCATATCTTGATTATTATTATCGACATGATGATGGGACATTTAGAAATGAAAATGGAGCATATGGGATAGATACGGCAATGATAAATGATTTAATAAGAACAGATAAGCTGGGAAACTACTTTGATAAGTTGAAGTAGTTACGTTGCTAGCACTCGGTCATAAAACATTGGAGGGGAGTATATTATTCGAGTTTTGAACACCGTATCAACGTTCATAATCTCTTAAAAGTGAAGTGGCTCCGTAATCCTCAATGGTTCATACCGTAAATAGAGGACACTCAAGAAGCAAGTTTTGAGTGGATTGTTTTGTTAAACCTTCAACAAAAACTGGTGCTTAATCTTATATTTTTTTTGGTTTATGTATAATGGAGAGATGCACTTTTAGATCAGAAAAGCGTTGATATGCCGACAATAGAAGCGATTAAAGATAAAAAATACTCAACCATTACAGGACCAAACCCAATCAAATTCAACTGCCCGCCCTTACCTCACAAGCCCCCTCATGTGGTAAGTAAAGTAATGATTTTGAACCATGCTACGAAATAGCATAAAAACAAAAAAGAGAGGCTTTATCGGCCTCTCTTTTTTAATCAATATTCACTATCTCTTATAGGTCAATAAATAAAGAGAGCTTAGTGTATGTTGGTAGGTAGCTGTCTCTATCGGCAGGAACTCTTACCTCGTCCATCTCAACAACTTCTCCTCCAATAACAGTTTCGTAGGTAATGTATTGCTGAGAGCTAAGCTGGTGGTTGTACCTTAAGCCAACCTCAATTCCTAAATGAAGGTTAGGCAGCAGGGCATACTCTGCACCACCAAAGGCAGCACCGCTAAAAAAGGTGCGGGTTGGCTCAACTGATTCAATAACACGACCATTATTATACCAAATAAAATTGGATGAAGAGGGGTTGTTATTAGTAGCTGTCATTGTATTACCGTACTCCATTGTACTTGCTTGTTTTCCAAACTCTATACCAAGGTCAGCACCAGCGTAAGCTCTAACCCTTCCGCTATTATATAGGTAGTGCTGATAACCAGCCCTAACAATAAACATGGTATTGTCGGTAGTGCGCCTATCCTCTAGCTGCTTATTGCTTAATGGGTTCTCAAGGTATGCAACATCATCCCTTACAAGCCTAGTGTCAATAGTGTTACTAATGTTGGCACCAAGTTGAAGGCGTACAGCACCCTGGCTACTAATGAAATACCTAAGGTAAATGGAATTGTCATTACTTAATAGACTTTTGTCTGTGTTAAAGCTGTTGTTCAGGATTGCTCCGGCATTTATTCCAATGCCAAAGGTCCCTGCTCCAGCCCCACCTTTTTGCTCCGCTTCTTGCGCAAAGGCAAATATTTGAGCAAATATAAGAATTGCTGAAACTATGATTGTTTTTTTCATCGTTATCATGTTTAATTTAAAAAACTCTGTAAATTATTTGATTGCTATATGTAAGAATCTCTAGCAATCAAAGTTACCAAACTTCACTATTGCCACTGGTTGTAATTCCAATTATTAGCGTTATAGCTTCTTTCGTAATGGCTAGGTGGCTCATTCTCATCAAAACCATTAACAGATATATCAAGAACGTAATCAATAGTTTCTTCAGTCACCCAGGGGGTATTGTCATCACCAGGTGTTTCATAATCGCCATGCTGAATTGTAGTTTGATACTCAATGCGGAAATCACTATTTGCAGGAACTGTAGTTTCCAGGATACCATCGGTAACATCTACTTGTTTTGACCAGTTTTGGTCTTCTGAGGTCCAGTCGTTATAAAGAATTACGGTGCCATTTAGAGGAATTTCCTGTATGTACCAACTTGAATTCTCATATCTTCTATAATGCTCCAGTTCAATAGTAACAGAAACTTCTTTTGTTGGTACAATATAGTCGTTAGCCACATTATAGTCAATGTTTAATGTTTTAACCTGGTCTGGAAGTATGTTTGTGGATGTTTGATTCTGCCAGTACCTTTTCCTAATGGTTTGTTCTGGAGCGTTGTGGTGCTGTACCTGATCGTAGAAAAATTCAGGGAAGAAAATGGTAATATTAGATCCGCCATTGGCAACAGGCACATCAGTAACCTCAATAACACCGTCAACGGATGCTACCTCACGGGTCCAACTTCCGCTTGCGTTTGAATGCAGGGAGTTATTGTTTCCAGTTAACACAACAATGGTGCTGTCAGGTACCCCCTCTATGTCAGTTTCCTGTAGGTTTAGTTCTGCATTAAGATACATTTTTAGTGTACCCTTGTGGGCATCATCAAGATTTAATTCAGATGTTACAATATCATCCTCACATGCAGTAAAAACGAATGCAAATGCAACTAGCATTCCGCCAATTTTCTTAAAAAGGTTTTTTGTCTTCATAATTTTAAAAGTTTAGGTTAAATTTTAACAATTTGTAAATTAAGATTAAAGTTAAATAAAAATAGATAAACGCAAAACAATCCATCAATAATTATGCCATATGCTGTTGTCATTTATAAATCAACATTAGTTTGATTTTTTTAAAATGTTTTAACCTTTGAAATATAGCAATATAGAAGGTTTTAATTTGTTAAACTTACTCATTTCCAAGTATTTTGAGAACCATACTTTTTCTATATTTTTAATGAGTTGAGTGACCAGAATTTCATAGTAGGTAAAATGTTTTTCTAATTCTAACCCTTAACTTTTTTGTTTCTAATCGCATGAATTTAAAGAAAATTGATTTACCTTAGTTTTAAATAATTAAACTTAACCCTAGTAATTATGAAAAGAATAGCAAGCGTTATTTTGCTGTTTGCCATCAGTTTAGCGGTAACAGCGCAAGGCGATCCTGAACCTTATGCCAAAGAGATAATTAAAGCATACAAAAACAAAGACTTAGGTATGCTTGAGAAGCATGCAACAGCTGTACTGAAGTATGCCTTAAACGATGAGTTTTTTGAAAGCTCCGATGGTAAACCTCTGGTAGAAATTGCAAAAACCTGGGATGGTAGCATTAAAGAGATACGTTATGAAAGAGTGAACATGATGGGAACTTCTGCTTTACTGGCTTCCGCTTACTTTGGTGATAATGCCAATGGAAATTTAAACGTAGCAACCCTAACCAGCCTTAATGGCTCGGAGTGGAAAGCATTCGCTCTTGGCCTTTCCGAAATACCTAAAAATGAGTTTCTGCAAGGTTCTTTGGAAATACCCGAAGATAAACCTAAGGATAAAACCAAAACCAGTAAACCCAAAAAGGAAGTAGGTGCTTACAAAGGGTTCTCT
>JAWLEY010000129.1:0-7695 GCA_041685855.1 Perlabentimonas sp.
GAGCCCCAACTCCACGACCAGGTTATACCTCCCCTCATCTCGCTAAACTCACCTCCTTGTCCTCCTCCTGTTAAACTTTTATAGGTGCCCCCAAACTCCTGTGTCAGATATGTTGGTTGCGATAATCTCTGCCCTGCCTGATAGTTGTCGCGCAGGCTAGCATAGATTGACCAGTTCTTACCAGCGTAAGAAATTGCCTCTGCTCCACCATAAGATGCCCAAAAATCTTCGTTGGTTGAAGAAAAGTAACGAATACCATAAACCGGTCGGATTAATGCAGAAAAAAAGGTGTCTCTATAGGAAACCTCCGGCGGAAAAAGATGAACAGAAACTGAGGAGTCACGTTTAACCAGCTGCCCTTGTCCCGTTTTAAGCCTGTTCAACTCCATGGCATACTCTTGTAGATAATTGTTTAACCTCGAGTTTTGAGCACGGCTTAGCTTGTCCCTTTTTAAACTTGCCTTGTGAAGGTAGCCTGCAATTTTATTCCTGCTATATGGTTTAACAACCGTAGCAACATCAATAACGTGAATGCTTGCCAGCTCATCTAGAAACAAATAAATATCCCTATCGCTAACGTGCTGGTAGGCAACCTGTGCATTTAGGCTTATTGAAATAAGCACAAGCAAAAAAGTGTACGCTCTCTTAATCATACTACAGTTGATATGAAAACTTAGCTAAAGGTATAAATATTTGTTAATAGTTTTTAAATCATAGGAAGGATTAAGTAACCATCTTACCCATAAAAAAGAAAGATGAAGCTGAATAGTTAGATATGTTTCGATTAGTACAAAATATTGAACGATACGACAACTAGCGAAATAACAAAAAGGGATTGAAGCATTTAAAACTCCCTAAATCCAATAATCTGCCTAACCTCCTTAAGTGTTTTAGTTGCGCTTTCGCGAGCCTTCTCTGCCCCTAACTTTGCAATCTTGCGCAGGTAATCATTATCAGCCAATATATCTTCTATTCGCTCACGGAAAGGTTCTGTAAAAGCAATAACATCCTCAGCAAGTTGCTTCTTCATATCGCCATAGCGAATTTCGCATGAGTTATATTTATCTTCAAAAAACCCAATCGTATCAGCCGACGAAACAACCTTCATAATAGTAAAAAGATTCTGTATTGCCTCTGGCTTAGGCTGATTAGGCTCGGTAGGACCGCTATCGGAAACCGCCTTCATAACCTTTTTTCTAATCACAGCAGGCTCATCGGAAAGGTATATGGCATTCCCTTCGGATTTTCCCATCTTACCGCTTCCATCAAGGCCGGGTATCTTCACAAGCTGCTCCCCAAAGTTATAAGCAACAGGTTCAGGAAAATATTCGGTTTTGTACAGCCTGTTAAAACGGTTAGCAAACGTTCTGGTCATCTCCAAATGCTGCTCCTGATCCTTACCAACCGGAACCTTATGTGCTTTATGAATAATTATATCGGCAGCCATAAGCGTTGGGTAAGTTAGCAAACCTGCATTAACATTATTTGGTTGTGACCGAATTTTATCTTTGAATGATGTACAGCGCTCTAGCTCTCCCAAATAGGCATTCATGTTAAGCAAAAGGTAAAGCTCGGGTATTTCTGGAATATCGCTCTGCACGTACAAGGTTGAAACATCAGGATCGAGCCCACATGCAATATATTCAGCTAGCACCTGCTTTACTGAGGAGTGAAGATTCTCAGGTGTGGGATGAGTGGTTAATGAGTGATAATCAGCAATAAAAAAGTAGCACTTGCTCTCGTGCTGCATCTTCACAAAGTTCTTAAGGGCACCAAAATAGTTGCCAAGATGAAGTTTCCCTGTTGAACGAATTCCGCTTACAACAATATCCATAGTTATCTTCTGTTTAAAATAATGCACAAAGATATAAAAGATTTTATGCCTTTTTACCAATCACATGGTTTCATGCTTATGAAAAACATGAGGGTTTAAACCAAAAAGCTATCTTTGTCAAATAAATAAAAAGGAGGAAAACGCGATGGAAGGAACAAGACTAAGCAAGATCTCACGCCAGATTCAAAAAGATTTGGGCGAGATTTTTCAACGCCAAGCACAGGCACTTTTTCTTGGTAAAATGATAACTGTTACAAACGTTAGGGTAACACCAGACTTGAGCATTGCTAAGGTTTACCTGAGCATTTTCCCTCCCGAAAATAAGGAGGAGATGCTTACGTTGGTTAAACAGCAAACAAAAACCATTAGGCATGAACTTGCTCAACGCGTCCGCAAGCAGATGCGAATTGTGCCCGAACTAACATTTTACATTGACGATTCTCTTGATTACATAGAAAACATTGATCGTCTCCTTAAAGAGTAGTAATGGTTAAGTTTGCAGTATCATTTTTAAGTAGATTTATACCAAGGCACCATTTGCAACGATTTTCTGGTTTCGTGCTCAGGGTTATTGGTGTGTTTTACCTTGGCAACAAGTTTGAGGATCCAATTACAGGAAAAAAATACAGGAAACTCTTACCATATGGTAGAATAAACTCACGACCAAACGCTCTGGCACCTCATTCAATGTCGCTAGAAAGACACAGGTTGTTGTGGTTGTACCTTAAAGAGAGAACCAACTTTTTTACTGACCAACTTAAGGTACTACACATTGCCCCCGAGTACTGTTTTATTAAACGGTTCGAGAATCTTAAGAATATTGAGTATGTAACTGCTGACCTAATTTCACCCTGGGCTAAAGTTAAGCTTGATGTACAGGATATGCCATTCACAAACAGCTCCTTTGATGTAGTTCTTTGCAACCATGTATTGGAACATGTTCCCAACGACCAAAAATCCATGAGAGAACTTTACAGGGTAATGAAACCAGGAGGTTTTGGCATTTTTCAAGTACCCATTGATACTTCTCTTAACAAAACCTATGAGGACTCGAATATTACCTCCCCTGAAATGCGCGAAAAACACTTTGGTCAGCGCGATCATCTCCGTTTATACGGGAAAGACTACCCCGAGAGACTTCGTGACGCTGGCTTTATAGTTACTGAGGATGATTTTGTTAAAACGCTACCTGAAGAAATGACCAAACGTTACGCTTTGCCCCTTAACGAAGTTATATATCTTTGTGTAAAACCCATAACACCTTAGCAATGAACTTCCCTTTATATATAGCCCGTAGATACCTTTTTGCAAAGAAATCGCACAACATAATTAACATAATCTCCTTAATTTCTGTAGTTGGAATGGCTACCGGTGTTATGGCTCTGGTAGTGGTGCTTTCCGTTTTTAATGGCTTCGACAGTCTTATTAAGAGCATGTTCTCAACTTTCGACGCCGATTTGAAAATTCAACTTGTTGAAGGAAAAACCTTTCCTGATTCATTGGCAGAGATTGATTCCGTTAGAAATCATCCTTCTGTTGCTGTTTTTTCTGAGGTGCTTCAGGAGAATGCTCTGTTTAAATATAGGAAAAGGCAGCATATTGGTATCGTTAAGGGTGTGAGTCGCAACTATGCCGATCAAACAGGGATAGACTCCATGATGACTAATGGCGAGTTCAAACTATGGCGGGAAAGCCAACCCTTGGTGGTTATGGGACAAGGTGTTGCCTACTACCTAAATGCAAATTTAGCCCACTTCGATCCGCTGGAAATTTACATGCCCCGAAGGGGCAGGCTACCAACCATAAGCACTGCAACCGCTTTCAACTCAAAAGCCATTATGCCCTCGGGCATTTTTGGTATTGAGCAGGAATTCGATTCCGAATACACAATCGTACCTATTGAGTTTGTTAGGGATCTGCTAAAGTACGATAACGAGGTAACCTCAATAGAAATCATGCTTAAGGAAGATTATCGATACTCAAAGGCACAGAAGGAAATTCAAGAGATTGTTGGCGAAAAATTCAGGGTGCTAAACAGGCAGCAGCAGAACGAGTCGCTTTACCGTACAATGAAATCGGAGAAACTTGCCATTGGACTAATACTTTCACTCATACTGGTAATTGCATCCTTTAATATAATCGGCTCATTATCAATGTTAATTATTGACAAAAGGAAAGATGTTGAAACGCTCCGAAGCCTGGGCGCTGATAATAGGATGATTCAGAAAATATTTACAATGGAAGGTCTTCTAATATCATTATCTGGCACCGCTCTGGGAGCAATATTCGGGCTATTAATCTGCTGGTTACAAGTTCGGTTTAAATTGGTTAGACTACAGGGAACCGGAGGATTTATAATTGATGCTTACCCCATTGATATTCAATTTCTAGACATCTCTTTAATTTTACTATTAGTTATTGCAATTAGCTTTTTTGCTGCTAAATTTCCTGTTACAATAATTACTCAGCGGATTTTTGCTCAGGAGCAGTCAGCAACCAATCAGTAAATTGGGTTAACAATAATATGCTTAATATTAGCGAATTGTCTATAGCGTTTGGTAAAAACACCATTGTTCATGAGTTAGGTTTCAACTTAGGGCATGGTGAATCGCTAGGGATTGTTGGAGAGTCCGGGTCGGGAAAATCAATAACAGCATTAGCTCTTATGGGTTTACTACCAACAAACGCTAGAGTTATTTCTGGTATCGCCAAAATTAACATAAACGAGAATCATGTCTTAAACTTGCTAGACCTATCACAGGATGAGCATAGAAAAATCAGGGGTAAACATATTGCCATGGTTTTTCAGGAACCCATGACCGCCCTGAACCCCACCATGCGATGCGGCAAACAGGTGGAGGAGTCCATCATTTTACACCAAAGGATTTCTAAAAAAGATGCAAAAGAGAAATGCCTATCCCTACTAAAAGAGATGCAGCTACCTGACCCAGAAAAAGCCTACAAAAGTTATCCCTACCAACTTAGTGGCGGACAAAAACAACGAATAGTTATTGCCATTGCTCTCGCAGGAAACCCTTCTATACTTATTGCAGATGAACCTACAACAGCCCTTGATGTTACCGTTCAAAAAGAGATACTGGCACTTTTAAAGCGCATTCAGGAAAACCGGAATATGGGCCTGCTATTCATTAGTCATGATTTGGGCGTTATATCCGAAATTACCAATAACTTACTGGTAATGAAGGATGGAGCTGTTGTAGAGAAAGGCTATACGCAAGATTTACTTACAAACCCGCAACACTCGTATACCAAAGGGTTGGTTGCCTGCAGGCCCCCTGTTACCTCACGCCCACTTAAACTCCCAACCATAAATGATTATACGGGCCAACCCGATAACGTTAAAGAAATAACTAACAAGGAGTGGGAAAAGACTAATAGTAAAATCTATTCTCAAACGCCAGTTCTTGAAGTAAAAAAGGTAGATGTAGCGTATACTATTAAAAGGAATTTTCTGGGAAAACCCACAGAAGTATTTGAAGCAGTAAAAGGGCTCGATTTTAAACTATATCCAGGCGAAACTCTAGGGTTAGTTGGAGAATCGGGATGTGGAAAAACCAGCATAGGGAGAGCCATAATGGGTCTGGCTTCTTATAACAAGGGACAAATTACATACTTGGGAAAAGAGATTTGTAAGATGGATGAATTGGACCTGCAAAAATTCAGACGCGAGGTACAATTTATTTTTCAGGATCCATTCTCATCATTAAACCCTCGCCATACAATAGGTGAAGCTATAATGGAGCCATTAAAGTTTCATCGAATTGTAAAAGGATTCGAAAATAGAAGCAAAAGAGTAAAAGAACTTTTAAGTCTGGTTGCATTGCCTCAAGACAGCTACCTTCGATATCCTCATGAGTTCTCTGGGGGACAAAGGCAAAGGGTTGCAATTGCAAGAGCACTCTCCCTTGAACCAAAAGTTTTAGTTTGCGACGAGATAGTTTCGGCCCTTGATGTTTCCGTGCAAGCACAAATACTCAACTTATTAAACAAGCTAAAGAGGGAGTTAGGATTAACCTATGTGTTTATCTCGCACGATTTGGCAGTGGTAAAGTATATGAGCAACCGAATGCTTGTAATGCAGGATGGCAAGAAGTTAGAGTATGGTGACTCTGACACTATCTACTCCAATCCAAAAACTGACTACGCGAAGAGACTAATTAACTCTGTGCCTGGAAAAGATGATTAAAAGAAATCATCATTTGACGTGTCAAAAGGGTTTTCTGTAGAATCATTCACATCCTCACAATCAAGAATCATGTTAGATAGCCTCAATGGTTTCTCCCATTGGTCCATAGGACTTACACCAAGCCTATTATCCTCGTAAACCTTTTCAAGAAATTGCGCATAAATTGGTAATGCCATATTGGCACCTTGCCCCATACCGATTTTCTGAAACCGAATTGACCTATCCTCAGCACCAACCCAAGCTCCTGCAACAAGATTTGGAACAATACCCATAAACCAGCCATCGGAATGATTCTGAGTTGTACCTGTTTTCCCAGCCATTGGGCCTTGAAAGTTATAGCGCCAACGTAAACGCCCTGCAGTTCCTTGATTTACAACCCCCTCCATCAGGTTTATCATAAGGTATGCTGTTTGCTCGCTCATAGCCTCGTTACTTTGAGGGTGGAAGGTAGCTAGTACGTTTCCGTTTTTATCTTCAATCCTTGTAATTAAAAGGGGATCAATGTGCACTCCTTTGTTAGCATATGTTCCATAAGCACCAACCATTTCGTGAAGAGAAATTTCTGCTGTTCCTAAAAACACCGAAGGTACTGGATCAATTCTGCTTGTTATACCCATTTCTCTTACAATTTCAACCAAAGCACTTGGGTTAAGCTGTTTCATTAACCAAGCAGAAACATTGTTTACAGAATTGGCCAGCCCCCATTTCAATGTTACCATCTCACCATCGTATCGGGAACTACCTGAGTTCTTTGGCGTCCAGGTCGAATCTTGAATTACGAAAGTTTGTGGCACATTGGGAATAACATGACAAGGTGAATAACCCTCCTGCATAGCCAAGGTATAAAGAAACGGCTTTACCGTTGAGCCAATTTGCCGTTTGCCTTGCTTTACATGATCATACTTAAAATGCCTGAAGTTGGGCCCTCCTACCCATGCTTTTACATATCCGGTTTGAGGATCCATTGCCATGAATCCAGCACGTAAATGTCTCTTGTAATGCCTGATTGAATCAAGCGGCGAGAGTGTGGTGTCTCTATCGCCATTCCATGTAAATATTCGCATTGGCACCTCTTTATTAAAGTGCCTGTTAATGCTATCCATCGAAACGCCATTGTTTCTTAGCACCCTATATCTTTCTGTTTGACGAATTGCTTGCAAAATTATTGCATCAACCTGGTCGTTGGATAAATCATCATGAAATAATCTATTCCCTCTTTCCTTCTGCTCTTTATCGAACTCAGGCTGTAAAAAGTCGCCAAGATGTTCCTCTACTGCTTCCTCAGCATACTTTTGCATGCGACTATTTATGGTTGTATAAATTTTTAGCCCATCCCTATATAAATTATAGGGGGTACCATCTGGCTTCACATTCTTTTTGCACCAACCGTAGTAAGGATTATTTTCCCACTGAAGTGAGTCCTCTTTATACTGAGCATAAGAGTAGTAGCGTCTGGCTTCTGGTTTTTTAGCCGAAAGCATTTGGCGTAAAGTCTCCCTAAAGTATGTTGCTAATCCAACATTATGATCCTGAACTCGGAAATTCAACTCTATTGGTATTGCTGAGATAGAATCTCGCTCTTGGGGCTTTATAAAACCATACTTACTCATTTGCGAGAGAACAAAATTTCTTCTTGCCAATGACCTTTCGGGGT
>JAWLEY010000130.1:0-7652 GCA_041685855.1 Perlabentimonas sp.
AAAGAAGCTGGCCATTCTAGCTCCTGTTGTTAGAGGACGAAAAGGGCATTACCGCGAACTGTTTGAACAGATGAGAAAAAGAGGATACCTGCATGCCCGGATTAACGGAGAGATAACCGAATTGAAACCAGGGTTAAAGTTAGATAGGTATAAGACTCATCACATTGAGCTTCTTATTGATAAGTTAAAGGTTAGCCCCGACGATTCTAAAAGACTCGCTAGCTCTGTAAGCACAGCAATGAAGCAAGGCAAGGGAACAATTATGGTTTTTGATATGGAGACTGACGAGAGCCGTTTCTACAGCCGTAACCTAATGTGCCCAACAACCGGTATTGCCTATGAAGAGCCAGCGCCGCATACCTTCTCATTTAATTCTCCCAAGGGCGCATGCCCAAGATGCAATGGTCTTGGTACTATTGCTGAGGCCGATTTAGAAAAAATTATTCCTAACCCCAAGTTAAGCATAAAAAAGGGTGGACTGCAGCCCATTGGCCCCTATAAGAGTTCCCTTATTTTTTGGCAGCTTGAGGCGATCGCGTCAAAGTATGGTTTTAGTCTTTCTGATCCCATTAACACCATCCCCGATGAGGCAATGAACGTGATTTTGTATGGATCAGAGGAGCAGTTTACCCTGAGGAATTCAAATCTTGGTGTAAGGTCAAACTATTTTCTAAGTTTTGAGGGGGTGGTTAACTTTATTCATAACTACCATAATAATGATGAGATGGGTGGACGTGGCCCTAAATGGGCTAAACAGTTTATCCAGCATGTAGCTTGCCCAACCTGTAAGGGTAGTAGGTTGCGTCCCGAAGCCAGCTGGTTTAAAATTGATGGGAAGAGTATTACTGAAATATCATCAATGGATATTGATAAGTTAGCTGGGTGGCTCCATAATTTGGATGAAAGGCTTACTAAAAAGCAGAAAGCCATAGCTACGGAGATACTCAAAGAGATTAGGGAGCGTGTGGGTTTTTTGTTAGATGTGGGGCTAAGTTACTTGTCGTTAAACCGGACAGCAGCCACTCTTTCCGGAGGCGAGAGCCAGCGAATCCGCTTGGCAACTCAAATTGGTTCAAAGCTGGTAAATGTGTTGTATATTCTAGATGAGCCAAGTATTGGACTACATCAACGCGATAATAGCCGGCTAATTGACTCCCTCAAGCAGCTGCGCGATTCGGGTAACTCTGTAATTGTTGTGGAGCACGACGAGGATATGATTCTCTCTGCCGATTATGTAGTTGACATGGGGCCTCATGCCGGAAGGTTAGGGGGGAAGGTAGTGGCTTTTGGTAAGCCGGATGAAATCATGTTAAGCGGCTCACTCACTTCAAAATATCTTAGTAAGGAGCTAGATATACCGCTTCCTGAAGGACGAAGGAAAGGCTCTGGGAAATCCATTAAACTGATTGGTGCAAAGGGGAATAACCTAAAGAATATTACCGTAAAATTCCCTTTAGGTAAATTTATTTGTGTAACAGGCGTGTCGGGCAGTGGGAAATCAACCCTTGTTAACGAAACGCTCCATCCTGCGTTAGCACAAAATCTCTACAGGTCATTTACTACACCGCTGCCTTACGATAAAATTGAGGGGCTTGAGCATATTGACAAGGTGGTTGAGGTGAGCCAATCGCCCATTGGGCGAACGCCACGGTCAAACCCCGCTACCTACACTGGAGTGTTTACCGATATTCGTAAGCTTTTTGAACTTACTCCAGAAGCCAAAATTAGAGGATACAAAGCAGGACGTTTCTCTTTTAACGTGAAGGGTGGGCGTTGCGAGGAGTGTAAAGGTGCCGGAGTTCAGACTATTGAGATGAATTTTTTGCCCGATGTTTATGTTACATGTAAGGGATGCAATGGCTTAAGGTATAATCGCGAAACGTTAGAGGTAAAATACAAGGGTAAAAGCATTAGCGATGTACTTAACATGACCATTAACCAGGCAGTTGAATTCTTTGGGAATATTCCTTCCATCTTTCAAAAAATTAAAACTTTGCAGGATGTTGGTTTGGGTTACTTAACATTAGGCCAGCAATCAACCACATTATCAGGTGGAGAAAGCCAACGGGTTAAGCTCTCTACCGAGCTTTCGAAAAGGGATACAGGAAAAACTTTGTATATTCTCGACGAACCCACTACCGGACTTCACTTTGAGGATGTAAGGGTGCTTTTAGATGTCCTAAATAAGTTGGTAGATAAAGGGAACACTGTAATAGTAATAGAGCATAATATGGATGTTATTAAAGTTGCAGATTATATAATAGATGTTGGAGCTGAAGGTGGAGTTAATGGTGGCGAAGTGCTGTTTAGCGGTGTACCTGAAGATATTCTAAATGAAAAGAAAGGATATACTGGAGAGTACCTTCGCATGCATATGCAACGAGGGGAAATGCATAGCAAGTAGTAACCCGAATTCGATATAAGATAATAAACACTAAGCAGTTTACAGTATGCTACTTTTTAAAAACTTATTCTTAGCACCAATATTATGTATTGAGCGAATAGTTATTAATTATTTTATCAAAGAAAAAAAATAATTAAATGTTGTTTTTATAGTCTCTACAACTTGTTAGCAATCCTTTATTTCGAGTTGAGGTATAATAAGAATGCTGCCTAAAAATAGTGACAATAGTTTTGAGGCAGCATTCTTTTGGTGTAAATAAATACTATTGCGAGAAGAAGAACGTGTTTAGCTCATATATCTCCTCTACTGTTAAATCAAGAGTTCCATCAAAGAACTTCTCTACCGCCTCAAGGAGCTCTTCAAACGTGACATATCCATCCCCATCCTTATCCACCTCCTTAAATTTGCTAGGAATTTCACCGGGTGTAAACGTTATGCTTCTTGTCCAAATTGGAGCAACCGGAATAACCTCTGCCTCTTCACGCCTAACTGCTGTTGGTTTCTCAAACATCTCAGCAAGTTTATCTTCCGATATTTGAACGCCACTGTCGTCCACAACAACTCCCGATGGAGTATTCGCCTCCTCATCCATGTAGTCTGGAATTCCATCTAAATCGGAATCAAATGGGCAACCTACGGAGTCAACCTCAACACCACTAGGTGTATCGGGGCACTCGTCAAGCCTATCGTAAATTGCATCCATATCTTGGTCAGCAAACATTACGTCATAGTCAAAGTCAATCTCAGCAAAGAAAAGGTCAACCTTAATCATTTCAGGATCGGAGAATAGGTCAAAGTTTATGGAGAAATTTGTGAACATAAACATATCGTTGAAGCCATCCCCTTCAAGTCCATACTTTTCGGCAGCCTGATTGTTGAAGTTATCCAGTAGGTCTGTAAAGGTATAATGCAGTGATGTGGAGACCCTTAGGTTAACTCTGTACGAAAGATAAAAATCGAAACCTGCCTCAATGGGAATAACCAGAGCGGTTTGGGTATAGTTCCCAATGCCATGGAAATCGCTTCTAAGAAGATCAGTACCCCACTCATCATCAAAAGTAATTTCGTTTGCCTGAAATGCGTTATGGTGGCTCTGTGGTAGGTTTCTTATTGTACCATCATCCCAAAAGTGATAGTTTTCTTCCGCCTGATTGTATATATTACCCTTTGGGTCAAAAATAAATGGAGAAACACCAATGGAGAAGTATGGGCGGAAACGTCTTTTCATTCCCAGCCAATGCCCAAAGTTGTACTCCAAGTTAACACCCAGCTCAAAGAAGTCAGTCTTAAATGTGGAGTTATGGAATATTAGGTTTCCTTCATTATTCTGGGTTAGATAATCGGTGTTGCTTTGCATTTGTCTTGATAGCTCAAAATCGTGCCCTTGCAAATTACCGTAAAGTAGAAAAAAGTTTAGGCGATAGTAGTTATTCTCCCCAACAAAAGTGGATATGTTAAACTTATAACCAATATCCCCAACTAATGGGTTGCTGTTTTGGCTGGTAACATCACCTAAAAAGTGAAGAACTCCGGTTCCCAGTGATAAAACGGGCTTGTAAACGGGGTTTTCAACCTCTACCTCCTTAACTAGCTGCTGCCCATAAAAATCTTCATCTTCATCATCCTGAGCCCAAACCTTGGGTGCAAGTAGCAGAATGAGAGCAATACAAATATAAGTAATCTTATTATTTATCATTTTTAAAAACACCGGTTGCATTATCTGTACCATTGTTGGTTCAGGATCATTAAAGCTTCCTGAACAGTGATCCTAACACCATCGTTGTATGCAGCTACAAAAGCATCATCAATTGGTGTGGTTGACCATATTTCATTTCTTCTATCGCGTGCGTCTTTGTATTCATAGAATGAGCCAATAGAATACTTGTACCATCCTTCATGCCTTTCAGTTCTTACATCCTCTGCTATATTTAGCCGTGAGAAGTAGGTTTTTACGTTAATGGGTCTGTGCCCCGCGGCAAGTTGTACTCTATAGTAAACGCCTTCTTCAGGTTCTAGTTGATACGAAATATCAAGCTCAGGTGTTGCGCGGCTCGTTCTGGGCTTATCCTTAATTTCTTGATACTGCACTGGAATCTCACGGCCACCATCTTCTCCAGTATAACTTGTGCTTGCAGGAACCCCTTCAGTTCCTTTAGGTGGGGAAGATTCCTGAGTAGGGAGAGAAGCTATAATTCCCTCAAGGTGTGCAGGGTCAGGGTTGGTAAGGTCAACATCTCGTTGAACAATTTCAATTACTCGGGTAGCATCATTTAATATGTAGGAGAAGGTGCCATCAATGTCCAGATCTGTAGTTCCGGTACCATCTTCAGGAGATAACCTGTAGTTTACAATAAACTTAGGGTCGGGTGGAAGATTCATCCAAAGGAACTTTGCCTTTTGGTCTTTGAATGTAAATATACCATCCTGAGTTTCTAACGCTTCTGCTGTGTATCCTTCAGGAATCTCCTCCTCAATCTTGGCAAACTTATCTGCCGAGCCTCTGTTTACCAGTATATTAACAAACATGTCGTTGGCTTCTCCGGTAAAATCAGGTGTTTGCCTTACGCAACGAACATTGCTTGCTACGAGCGATACAGGTTGTTGGGCAGGTATCATTTTTTGGAACTCGGAGATGTCAACAATTGAGTTTGGATCAATGTTAGTAGAGGGCAGAATGGAAATGCTATTTGAAGCAATTTCAACTGATTTTCGCTCGTTCCCATCAATGTAGGAGAACAAGCCATCAATATTAAAGTTGCCCTTTAACCTTTTATCTACTTTAACTCGGTACGATATTTTTAGCTCCTCCTCAGCGGGCAATCGGAGCCATATAAATTTTACCTTTTGATCTTCAAAAGCGAAGCTGGCATTTGGATTGTCAATTGGCTGAGCGGTAAGCCCACGGGGTAGTTCCTGCTGAAATCTAGCAAAACTTTCTATTCCCCTTTTTTGTAGGGTGACCTCAACATCAAATTCTAAACCAGCGTTAACCTCTTTGGGAACATCCATTTTTAAGGATACATCACTGCTAGACAGTATGTTAGCAAGCATGATTCCTAGCATGTTCAGCAAGAGTATGAAATATTTAACCATAGCGGTTATGCTTTTTTGTAATATTTATCTGCTAAACCTAGTAATTGTTTACAATATTAGCAAATAAAACCGTTACATGGCAAATTATGTGATGTAAATATTGCAGTATGTTAATTTTTTTACAATAATGTTAAAAACTTTTCTTTGGTTTAACTGGTATTTTCAACATTCAGCGAACTGTCTTATGTGCTATTTATAAGAAAATGTGCTACCACCCAAAAATTCTCTTAGTATTGATGTGGGGGGAATTTCGTTATCGGGTATCCTTACAAAAAAGCTTAGGAATTTTATTAACCTTCTGGCTTCTGAGTACTCGCGTGCATTCATGGGAACATCCCTAAGTATTTGCTCTGCATAGGTTCTTAGTATGCCAAATTCATACAATAATGCGGAGTTAAACATAACATCGGCCTCTTCCTGATAAGGAAAAATATTGTGTTCTTCTCCACGCCTCACGCTTTGCCATCTGGATATTGTGTCAAGTGCGCTATACCCTCGGTACCTAAAATCGCGAATTATTCTTCGGATTAGCCTGTTGTCGGTTGTTGGGATTCTATTAGTGCCATCAATTGAGAGTGATGTTAAGGCGGAAATATATATCAGAAACTTTTTCTCCTTAGGTATTTTTGGTGTTAGGTTTGGATTTAGAGCATGTATCCCTTCAATTATAATTACTCCGTTATCTTCAATTTGGAGTTTGGTGCCATCGAAAAATCGTTTCCCGGTTTCGAAAGAGAATTTTGGAAGTTCCACCTCCTTGCCTTTAAGAAGATCTATAAGATTCTTGTTAAAATATTCTACGTCCACAGCTCCTAACGATTCAAAATCGTACTCACCTTTTTCGTCGAGTGGCGTATTCTCTCTGTCAACAAAGTAGTTGTCGAGAGAAATTGTGTGTGGTTTTAAACCTGCTACTTTAAGTTGTATGGCAATTCGTTTAGCAAAGGTGGTTTTTCCCGAAGAGGATGGGCCAGAAATTAGAACTATCCTAACATCATCCTTTTTATGGATAATTTGATCGGCAATTTGAATGACTTTTCTTTCATGCAGGGCTTCCGATATTTTTATTAGTTCGCTAGAATTACCCTTCTTTATCCGCTTATTAATTGCAGCAACGTTACTAACGCTCAGAATATCAACCCATTCCTTGTACTCCTGAAAAATTTCAAACATTTTGTTCTGAAGTACAATGTCTTCAAGTTCATTAGGTTTCTCTCTCTTGGGTACCATAAGTAGCATTCCATCATAGTACTTAACCAAATCGAAGAGTTTAAGATATCCTGTTGATGGTACAAGGCAGCCATAAAAATAGTCGGCCATGCTGTTTATGTAGTAAACTGATGTGTAAAGTGTTGCCCTGGTCTCAAAAAGACTTGCTTTTTCATGCTGGTTGTTTCTTTTGAAAAGGGTTACTACATCTTTTGTGAGAACTTTGTCGCGCCTTATTGGGATATTGCTGGCAATTATCTCGCGCATTCGGTCACCAATTTTAAAAATTAGTGAGATGTCAAGCGGTTCGTCGTGGCCATCTATTTCGCAGTAAAATCCCTTTGATACGGAGTGCTCCACTCTAACTCTTCCACCTGGGACAGTATCGTGTACCGCTTTTTGGAGAACAAAGAACAGGCTTCTCTGGTACATTCGCATACCAGCAGGATGGGTTATATCAATAAAATAGATGCTTTTGGGTGTGTAAACTTCATACTCCAACTCTTTTAGCTCGTTGTTCACCATTGCGCCAATTACTGGTTGCTGAAGCTTAATTCCAAATGCTTCGGATATATCAAGTAGTGAAAGACCTGGCTTTAAATGTTTACGTTGGTTCGTATTCTCACAAATAATCTCTACCTCTTTTCTCATGCTCTGCTTTATCAGGTTAATTTTTTAGGAGTTGCTCTTTTTTTTATTATTTCATAAAAGTAGCAAAACCCAGAGAAATAATAAAGGGCCTAATATCAATTTTTTCGATACAAAGAAGGCTGCATCCTGTTTTGTGCAATGAGACACCCCATTTAAAAACAACAATGCTTTGCCTTGTTAGTAGGATTCTCTTGACCAGCATTCCCATTATAGTATGGCCTATTATTTTTGAAAAGCCAAGGTTTAGCCTTACTTTATCCTTGATGATAAAGTAAGCAAACAATCAATGTAAAAC
>JAWLEY010000131.1:0-7647 GCA_041685855.1 Perlabentimonas sp.
GATATTACAACCCCCTTGCGAGCCTTAACCTCCTGCACATTACTCACAACTTTTTCGTAGCTACTATCCTGAGGAGCAATAACCACAACAGGCATCTTCTCGTCAATAAGTGCAATGGGACCGTGCTTCATTTCTGCGGCGGGATAACCCTCAGCGTGGATATAGGAAATCTCCTTAAGCTTAAGCGCTCCCTCAAGAGCCACAGGGAAGAAGTACCCTCTGCCAAGGTAAAGGAAATTTGTAGCATCTTTAAATATCTTAGCTATCTCCTCCACATTAGAGTTAGACTCCAGAATCTTTTCAATTTTATCAGGAACAGCAATCATCTCACATATAAGCTGCTCGTATCTTTCCTGAGTTATTATTTCACGTTTTCTTCCAAGCAGCATGGCCATAAGGGTAAGAACCGTTACCTGTGCAGTAAAGGCTTTGGTAGAAGCTACCCCAATCTCTGGCCCAGCATGGGTATAAACACCGGCATCGGTTTCTCTGGGTATGCTTGATCCCACTACATTACAAATACCCAGCACCAGTGCATTTGCTTCCTTAGCCTGTCTAATGGCTGCCAGGGTGTCGGCTGTTTCTCCGCTCTGGCTAATGGCTATAACAATATCATCCTTATAAATAATTGGGTTCCGGTACCTAAACTCCGATGCGTATTCAACCTCTACTGGTATTCGTGCAAACTCCTCAAGCAAATACTCACCCACCAGGGCTGCATGCCATGATGTTCCGCATCCAATAAGTATAATTCTTTTTGCTTTGGTTAATCGTGGAAGAACCTGATACAGTCCTCCCAGATGAATATTCTTATGGTCAGAAGATATACGTCCCCTAAAAGTATCCTTAATGCTTCTGGATTGTTCAAATATCTCCTTTAGCATGAAATGATCGAAACCATTCTTCTCAATTTCCTCTATGTCCAAGTCGAGCGTTTGGATATTAGGTTCCAAAGCCTCGTTCATTATGGTTTTTAGGGTAAGCTCATTCTTACGAATAATGGCAACATCGTTATCGTTTAAAAAGATTACGCTGTTGGTGTACTCAATTATTGGGGTTGCATCGGATGCAACAAAGTACTCATTATCGCCAACGCCAATAACAAGTGGGCTTCCCTTTCGTGCTGCTATGAGCATATTAGGTTCGTCGCGACAAATTACAACAATACCATACGCTCCTACAACTTTTGTTAAAGCCAGCCTTACGGCTATTTCTGCAGAGATATTCCCCTTTAGATAGATATACTCTATTAAATTCACCAGCACCTCCGTATCAGTCTCGGAGGAAAACTCATATCCTCTCCGCTCAAGGCGACTCTTTAAATGTCCGTAATTTTCAATTATCCCGTTATGAATAATTATGAAGTGTCCGTTCATCGATTGATGAGGGTGGGCGTTCGTATCATTAGGCTCACCATGTGTTGCCCAACGAGTATGGCCTATTCCAATGCTTCCTTCAACTGGATCGTTGCCAATATATTTTTCAAGATCGGATACTTTACCCTTGTGCTTATATATTTTGGCTTCACCATCTGATAGACAGATGCCAGCCGAATCGTACCCTCTATACTCAAGCCGCTTTAACCCATTTATAATAACAGGGAAAGCATCTCTGTACCCATTATATCCTACTATACCGCACATTAATACTACAGGTTTATGTATGTAATAACAAGTTTTATCCTTCCTTCGGAGTGATTTCCGCTCCTGAGAACTACATTGTTTGCTCTCATATAAGAATTACGCCCCTCAATATACAGTTTATCATTTGGGTCCGCACTTTTTAAAAGCGACTGCAAATGATGTGTTATGTTAAAAGAGTAGTACCCTTTACTCTTTATGTACGTCCCTCCATAGTTCTCTTCATCTATAACTAAATCATCTATATTGTAACGTTGATTATCCTCCATTTTGAAAACATACAGCTGGTTTAAAAGGGAATCCTTTGGCATAGCATCGTGGTTCTCAGGCTCTATACGCAACTCAGCTCGGTTAATGGCTATTGGCATTTTACCGCTCCATTCAAGAATATCATCAAGAACAATGACGCCCATTGCCCCACCAAGTCCTTTTACGTAAAAAACTGAGTCTTGTTCTGATCCTTCATCAGGTGGGTTAAAATTTAACCCAAGGTCGTTGGAGGCTTCATCAAAATTGTGCTCATAGTGGTTGTACCTCTCTGTACCTTCGGTAAAAATGTATGAGTATGAGAGCGAAGAAGTGTCCGTGTCGTGGTCATCGTTCTTATAGTAAACCATCATTCTTGACTGAATGTTGGTAAAATCGAAGTAATACATGCCCTTCGCTGGATCGCTCAGAGTAGTTTCAGCGGATGGTTTAACGTAAAAACCATAAAAATGCTTAAGGAAATTCTCCTGAGTTGCCATTATTGTAGTATCGGCAATTGTTGGGTCGATTAACCTTTCCATTACCCAGTTTTCATCCAGATAAATCTTTAGCAGATCCTCTTCGCCTGCGTATGCGGTTGTTGTTGTGCCCTTGGGAACAGGATCGTAGTTCTCAATAGGATCGAATGCATTGTACTCCGTTTCAGCTGATAGAGAATCGGTAAGTTCAAATACATTAAAATCTAAGGGCGCATCACCTAACTTTTCTTTTAAGTTTAAGGTTAGGACTGCAGAATCAATGGTTGGGTTTTCTCCCCAATCATGTTCCAAAGATCCCAACCTAAACTGGGTTACAAAAGAGGATCTTGTATGCCCAAAAATATCATCGAGAGTTTCTCCTAATACCGCATCGGTAAAATAGCTTGTACTAAGGGTATCGTAGCTTGTTGTGTATGCTGATAGGACAAATGAAGTATCAGACTTCACACTAAGTTCATCCTGTTCAGGCAATAAATCTCCACCCAAAAAATCGGGGGGTGAAATACACTGCCAGTTTAAAAATAAGAAGAGTAGTGCTACTGAAATTACCTTAACGTTCCTTTTTAAAAAAGTGAGGCTAACTTTAGAAAAAAAAATGTTTGTCATTACTTATTCATTATTTAAGACCTGATCGTAAAAATTATTAACGTTGTCTATGTACTCATCCATTTCTTGATAATTGAGAACGGGCTTTCCGGTACTTTTAATATGTTCACTTAGGTCTTTTTTTACTTCTTTATCACCAAAGATTATGCCATCGGTGAAATTTAATGCAAATTTGCTTAGGTTAAGGTAATCGGGTTGTGAGAGTTGTTCTAGGTCCTTTTTTGAAATATTCTCAAGTGAGAGTTTGTTTTTTACTTTTGGGTTTAGCGTACCATCAAACTCATCGTTATACACAGAGTACACAACTTTTGACTTAGCAAACATAGGGTCCTCCTTGTAAGTACGCTTAATAAGTATTGGTACAAATGATGGGAACCAGCCATGACAATGGATAATATCGGGTGCCCAGCGTAACTTTTTTACGGTTTCGAGTACTCCCCTTGCAAAGAAAATTGCCCTCTCGTCATTATCATCATAATACTTTCCCTTCTCGTCAATTAAAGTTCTTTTTCTCTGGAAATAATCTTCATTATCAATAAAATACACCTGCATGCGGGCGCTCTGTATTGAAGCTACTTTAATTATCAAAGGATGGTCAGAGTCGTCAATTACAAGGTTCATGCCTGAAAGACGAATTACCTCGTGTAACTGATTTCTACGCTCATTTATACAGCCCCATTTAGGCATAAAGGTTCGTATCTCCCTACCTTTTTCCTGAATTCCTTGTGGCAGGTTCCTGCCAATAACTGACATGTTTGTCTCCTCGAGGTATGGGGTAATTTCTTGAGAGACGAATAGTACTTTTACACTTTTCATTTTTAGGCAAGTTACATAAGCACAGTTTGTTAACAAAACAATGAAGAATTTTCAATCACCTTGGTGATGATTTAAATTTTTCATCCTACAAAAGTATAAAAAAATTATAAGACTTTGCTGCTATTTATTACTATTTGATTTTCAGCAATGCTTAAGATTTGTTAAATCTAAACCATGCAATAGAAAAAGTATCTATTACTAGGGTAAACATAATTATTGTCGTTGGGAGGTTGCTGAGCAGTTCGGCAAGTGCTACGGTATGTTTATCGAACTATTCACTGTATCACCTATTGAAGAAAAGTCAACGGTACTGAAAATTCAAATTCTTAAGGGTTCAACCCTAAGTCACTTATGGAGCTAAAGCTGATGGTAGTGAATTTGGAGAATTGTAGTTGTTAAATACGTCTCAAGGTCGTTCGGATTTTGGAAAGTCTTGCCCGCCCTTCATTTCACTTTCCATCATTCGGCCGATAGGCGAATCTTAGAAACGTTAAGGGAAGATTTAATTTGTAATGGATAAACTACAACGTATTTGGCGCTTATTTGATAAAGAACTATTTTTGCAAATCATTTTTCTATAAATGGTTGTATATGATTACAATAAAATCATCATCGCAGTTACAGAATATTCTTGAGGAGGACCTCAGTAAAAACGAAAAAATTGGGTTTGTTCCCACCATGGGTGCTCTTCATAAAGGGCACTTAGAGCTTGTTAATCAGGCTCAAAAAGAAAATAAAGTGGTTGTGGTTAGCATATTTGTTAATCCCACTCAGTTTAATAATCCTAACGACCTGCAAAACTACCCTCGCACACTTGATTATGATTTAAAAAAGTGTGAGGAGGCAGATGTTGACTACGTATTTACTCCCAGTGAGCAAGAAATATACCCAACACCCGATAAAAGAATTTTTGATTTTGGACTCCTGAGCAAGGTAATGGAAGGAAAGCATCGCCCTGGTCATTTTAATGGCGTGGCACAAGTAGTTAGCAGGCTTTTTGATATTGTAAAGCCCACAAATGCTTATTTTGGACAAAAAGATTTCCAACAGCTTGCTGTTATCCGAAAGATGGTTGCTGATTACAATTACAATACGAACATAGTAGCTTGCCCAACAGTTCGAGAAGAGGATGGACTTGCCATGAGCTCCAGAAACAAGCTGCTTACACCAAGTCACAGAAAAAGTGCCCCATTAATTGCAAAAACACTCTTTGCTGCTCGTAACAAAATGCAAGAGATGTCCGTAAAGGAGTTGACTAACTGGGTAATTACAGAGATTAACAACGACCCTTTGCTTGAGGTAGAGTATTTTGAAATTGCCAATGCCCAGACATTAAAGCCAATTAACAACTGGAATGATGCAAAAAACTTGGTAGGGTGTATTGCGGTTCAGGCAGGCGAAGTGAGATTAATTGACAATGTGTTGTTTAAAACTGATAACTAATACGTAAAATGTATATTGAAGTTGTAAAATCAAAAATTCATCAGGCAAAGGTTACAGAAGCCAACCTTTACTACGTGGGGAGCATTACCATTGACGAGGACCTTATGAATGCAGCAAATATTATAGAGAATGAGAAGGTCCAGGTTGTAAATATCAATAACGGAGAGAGATTAGAAACTTACGTAATAAAAGGTAAGAAAGGCTCGGGCGAGGTATGTTTGAATGGCCCTGCAGCCCGTAAATGCAGTGAGGGGGATATTGTTATTGTAATTTCATACGCCATGATGGATTTTGAGGAAGCTAAAGGCTTTAAGCCCACAATAATTTTCCCCGATACAGAAACCAACAAGGTTGTATAAATAAACTTCACAAAAGCATAAAGTAAAGTGAAATTCTCTGCCAGAAGCACAATCACGCTCATCATTTTCCTTTTACTTGCAATAGTTCTACTTTACTTTGCTTTTAAAAATGTTGATTTTAAGGTTCTAGTAAAAGGGTTTAAAAACGCCAATTACCTTTGGGTTATCCTCTCTATGCTGGTTGGATTTGCCTCACATACTGTGCGAGCATTGCGTTGGCAACTACTGCTGGAGCCCATTGGCTATAAACCATCATTGCAAAACACTTTGGGCGCCGTGGCATTTGGCTATTCGGCCAATCTAATCTTCCCTCGAATTGGTGAGGTTGCCCGCTGCGGTTCTCTCAAAAAAACCGACAAGATTCCTTTTGACTCCCTACTTGGAACCGTTCTAGTTGAAAGGGCTTTTGATGTTATTTCAATCTTCACCCTGCTGGCCCTCGTGTTTTTTATTAGACTCGATTTTTTTGGTACATTCCTTTTAGATAAAGCCCTTGTACCTATCTGGAATAAGCTAACTTCCCTCTTATCATACTCGCCACTGTATTCAATTTTAGCAATACTAGCTATTGCTCTTATAGTTGTACTCATTAAGCGAAATGTTTTTGGAAGCTACCTTAACAAAAAAATATCGAGCATTTTTTGGGGTATTGTTGATGGAGTTAGGTCCGTTTACAAAATGCGAAAACGGAAAGCTTTCTTTTTTTACACAATACTTCTTTGGGTACTTTACTGGCTTATGACCTGGCTCCTCGTTTTTGCTACCAAAGCAACTAGCCATCTCGGTCCAATCGATGCTCTGTTCCTAATGGTGGTTGGCTCGTTTGGTATGGCTGCACCAGTGCAAGGGGGCTTTGGTGCTTTCCATGTAATTACGGCCATGGCTTTAGGTATTTATGGCATATCGTGGGAGAATGGACTAATCTTTGCAATTATTTCACACGAGTCGCAAACAATCCTTTTTATTTTAATGACTCTTGCGTTTATGGTGTTTCTATTTTTAAAAAGCCTAAAAAAAAGAAATACTCCAATCACCTAACTTCAAATTTTGTTTATCATTATTAAGTTTACAGAACACTTTTACATAACTTTGTAGATACGATTTTTAATAAAACCATATTAGTATAATGGATAAAAGAGAACTGCTTAATAAAAAAATTCTAAGCCCAGAGGATATGGGAAGAATGGTTGCCTTCTGGCACTTTAAAAATAAGAGTATATCGCTAGCCTACGGAACATTTGATGTTTTGAAACCAGGCACCATTGAAATGATTATACAAGCGGCTAACAAGGGCGATGTTCTGCTTGTAGCAATTAAACCCGACGATTTGGTAACTAAGCACAAGGGCGCAGGAAATCCAAAAAATCAACAGTGTAACAGAGCCCTGGCAATTGCTGCTCAAATGCTGGTTTCTGGAGTTTACATAGTAGAAGAGGAAAACCCCAGCAAGCTGGTTGAACAGGTTAAACCCGCAGCCATTACTGCTTGCAAGCATGCCACAGAAACGGAAATTAAGGCTTTTGAGCAGGTTAAAGAATGGGAAGGTGACGTATATATTGTTGATACAGATGAGCCTGTTAAGCCAAAGTCCGATAATCCTTGTTGCTGCGAATAGATATTTGAAGAATGGCCAAGGTTAAATCCAGCTATGTTTGTCAGAACTGCGGAGCCGAATCTGCAAAGTGGGTTGGGCGATGCCCTGCATGCGGTGAATGGAACACCTATGTAGAAGAACGTGTAAGCCAAAGTAAACCCCGAGCCGGCTTAGTTGATGTTTCTCGAAGCGCAACACCTAAACCTCTGAAAGATATTGAATCGAGCAACGAGAAAAGAATCAATACGGACATCAACGAAATGAACCGTATTCTGGGAGGTGGGCTTGTTCCTGGTTCGTTGGTGCTATTGGGAGGAGAGCCGGGTATTGGAAAATCTACACTTGCCCTGCAAATGGCACTGAAACTAAACAACCTAAAGGTACTTTACGTTTCGGGAGAGGAGAGCGCTAAACAAGTAAAACTAAGAGCCGATAGGCTTTCC
>JAWLEY010000132.1:0-7622 GCA_041685855.1 Perlabentimonas sp.
AAGCAATATACCAAAATCCGCTTATGATATTCCAGGCTTTAAAAAACAATTTACCAGCTTCTTTCGCCGTAACCTAATAACTAAAGTTCGCAATAAGGAGTTTTTATTCTTTGCCCTTGTTCTTCCACCATTACTTTCGGTTATTGTTTCGTTGTATTTAAAATTTTCGTTCCAGCCTGAAATTGGGGCCGAAGAATACACCCTGCTTACAAATCCCAATATCCCTTCCTTCTTCTTCATGTGTATCCTGTCGGCATTATTCTTTGGACTAATTGTTAGCTGCGAAGATATTATTCGCGACAGAAGGGTCATTTCACGAGAGCAGAGCATTGGGCTAAACTTAAAATACTTTTACAATGCGAAGCTACTGTTCTTACTAACAATAAGTGCTGTGCAAACTCTTCTGTTTGCATTGCCTGGCATTTTAATACTTGAGATTAAGGGCTCGCTTTTAACTCTTTGGCTTATGCTTTTCCTGCTCTCTCTACTTAGCAACTTACTGGGGTTAATTCTATCATCAACCCTAAAATCTGTTGTGGCAATTTATATTCTAGTTCCATTTCTAATAATTCCTCAAATACTTTTTAGCGGACTTGTAGTTCCTTTCGATAATCTAAACCCAAAACTTACATCGCAAAAACAGGTTCCTGTTGTTAGCGAGATGATGCCCTCCCGATGGGCCTGCGAAGGGCTAATTGTTGACTTTTTTATGAATAACAAGTATAACAAACCGCTATACAAGTATAATTTTAATGAGAGTAAGCTGCGCTTTCGCTTAATGTTCCTTATCCCTGAACTTAACGACCTGCTGAAAAAGTTTACCGAAAAACCAGACAGCATTACCAATAATGATAAGGAGTTACTTAAAAGCGGATTAATGTTATTGCTTGAGGAAAACAAGCACTCGGTAATACTATCGAATTTTAATCCATGGACAAAAAACTCAATCAACAAGATATATGACTTACTTAATGAGACCAAAAAAACAATTGCTGACGAATACGGCAATGTGAAACATTCACGGGATATAGCAATTGAGAAGCTTTACCCCAATACACCTGAGGGGCGAAACAAGATGAACAAAATTAAGAATCAGCATCACAACCTGGCCGTTGAGAGTTTGGTAAAAAACAGCAACACTCCCCTCCCGCTGGTTCAATGGAACAACACCTACATACAAAAAACAGACCCAATATACCAAATACCCTCATCGTTATACGGAAGGGCTCACTTCTTCGCCCCCTACAAAAGGCTGGGGCGGATGCTGCTTGAAACATACTGGTTCAATGTTACAATATTGGTATTAATAATTCTCATCAGCTATCAGGTTTTTATTTATAACTTAATACCAAAATTGATTAAAAAGCATTAGAACTGAGCTCACTCCGCTAAATAATTTATATATTTGAATGTACTAAACTCAAAAAAAATGAATTGGAAAATATTGCTCATCGTACCCCTGTTAGCACTATTCGTAGGTTGCGCATCACCCGAGGGTGAGGTTGATAATAAGGAGACAGAATCTGACAGCTTATCGATTGAACAAATAATGCCCCTCCTTCCCTCACCTGGCGAATTACTTGATGTAGTTCATAATACGGGTATGGCTTATCAGGAAGAACTTATTAATCCTATTATAAACCCAAGCAACTTTGTGCTCTATCGCAACCAAGCACTAAACTTTGGAGTTTACCTCACCGATTTCTCATACCTGCTACTGTTTGAGAAGCAAACCGAATCAATCAAGTATTTGTACCACATTCAGGAGATGGCCCAGATGCTGGGTGTTGAGAACTATTTTAATGACGAGTTCTTTAATAGCATTCTGGAAAACCTTTCAAATCCCGATTCGCTTAAAACTCTCTCTCTGCAACAATCAACGCTGTTCTTTAACAAAATGAACTCCATAGGAAACAAGGATTTAGCGTTCCTAATTTCTACAGGGTCAATAATTGAAGGTATGTATATCGCATCAAAAGCCATTGACGAGAAACAGCTGGGCGAAGAGGTTTTCAACAGAACAATTGACCTATCGTACCTATTCGATACGTACTATCTACATTTTACTTTATCGAGACCCAACGAACCTGCGTTTGAGAAATTGGCGGAAGATATTCAGGAGCTAAGAGCAATTTTCACATCAATGACCATTGCCCAAACATCAAGAGCCATCCGTAGCGAGGGAGAAATCATTCTAAAAAGTGAAGTAACTCACGATATAAATAAGCACAACATTAGTAAAATGAAGGTGATGGTTAGTTCAATTAGGCAAAGTATTGTTAACCAAGAATACTAATTTAACCATAACAATGAAATGCCCGTAACAAAGGAACATAATGTTACAAATGAAAAACCACGGGTGTTCTATCTGTACCTTAAAAATAAAATAATAGACAGATGAAAAAGTTAATACTTTTATCCCTTTTAACAATATGGGCTAGTACAACATATTCACAACGATGCGATGATTACCACTTAGGCGTTAAGTGCAGACCCAGCCCTCAGGAAGCAAAAGATATGGTTATCTCCAGCCAGTCTCGCAGTGCTGAACTTGAAGCGCGAAAAACATATTCCTTTGATATGACTTTCTTCAGGAATATGGATTACCGCGTAATTTTTTGTGCAGATCGTAAGTTTTACCCAATACACTACGTAATTACAGAAAAAGAAACAGGTATTGTATTGTTTGATAATCAGGAGGACAATTATGTTGAATCAATAGGTTTTACAAGCGAAACCACAACCATTGTTACAGTTGAACTAACCCTGCTAGCGGAGGATGCTAAATTTGATGATTTTAGAGAGAACAGGGCTTGTGTTGGCATTCCTGTTCTTTACAGAAGGGTTGAGAAGTTGGGGTTTTAGCGGTTTTATTTATTATGCTTCATGCATGGAATTTGAAATGTACCGAGACCGAGAAGGTGCAAGAAGCTTGCCATAATAAAAAAAGGAAACTCTTATTAGCTGCACAATAAATTTAACCAGCATTATAAGCATATACTTACATCATAAGTGTCATGAAAATCAAAACCCTATCAACAGCAGAAAAAGTCCCCTTCAACCTTGATGGGAGAAAAATGTACGTAGGCCTCAATGTTGAAATTGTTCATTTAAAACTTCTTAAAGGTGAGGTTCTAGAGAAACATACAAACCCCTTTTATGTGGTTTTTTATATACTGGAAGGGTATGGCGTTGTTGAAACTGATGAGGAATCAGCAGCGGTAGAGCCTGATATGTGCATTGAAATTCCAATGGGGATTAACAGAGGGGTACGAAATACTGGCGATGAACACCTTAGACTCTTGGTGGTAAAAATTCTTCAGTAAAGCGAACTACAAAGAAATTTGATTTAGTAAATCAATCCTATTTTTTCGCGAATGGCATCAATGGTTTGATGAAGTAGAAGACTTTTGCTTAACGGGAAAAGTTCCGATTCGCATTCACCTCTATTTAAGCATCCAACAACCTCCTCTATCTCGTACTTATAACCATATACCGATTGGTCAAACCTAATTAACTCTTCAGTATTATTTATCATAAGCGTAAGGTTGGTTGGAGTGTGCCATCTTGTATTTAACTTAGCATATCCGTTTGTTCCACAAACTATTGCTTCTGTTGGCGTATCAACAAGAAACGATGAGGCAAGATTGGCCATAAGTCCCCTGCTGGGATAGCTAAAAACCATGCTACAGGATTCATCTACTCCATCTTGTCCAATAATGGTTGATGCAAGTATTTCTTCTGGCTTACCTGCTAACTCCAAAGCAAAAAACACGGGGTATATTCCAATGTCAAGCAGAGAACCACCTCCCAGCTTCTTATTGAAAGTTCTTGCCATTATATCATAGGTTGCCTTAAATCCAAAATCAGCCTGAATATATCTTATATCGCCAATTATACTGCTGGTCACTATCTCTTTTAATTTTTTAAACGACGGGAGGAACTGGGTCCATAGTGCCTCCATCAAGAACAGATTTTTTTCTTTGGCAACTTGTGCTAATTCTTCTACTTGTTGGGCATTCATGCCCATGGGTTTCTCACACAGAACATGCTTCCCGTTATTCAGGCACAGTAAGGTTTGTTCGTAATGAAAAACGTGGGGCGATGCAATGTAAACAATATCCACCTCAGGGTCCTTAACCAGCTCCTCATAACTTCCGTAGGCTTTTTTGGCATTGTAATCGCTTGCGAATTTCTTAGCACGATTCACATCGCGTGAGGCAACGGCATATAAGCGGGCACCATTCACCAGCTTTAAATCCGAAGCAAATTTACTGGCAATTTTGCCAGGCGCAATAATCCCCCAGTTTACAATCCTGTTCATAAAAACATAATGATTAATAATTCAATGTCGTTTAGTTAAGAGATATACATGAAGCAATAATTTAGTGTTTCACCCTTCGACTTCGCTCAGGATGACGTCAGGCTGAGCGAAGTCGAAGTCTGATTTTTTCTTAACCTAACGACATTCATTAATAATTGACAAAACGCCCCATTAATAAGGAGGATTATACTATCCACCCTTCTTTACCAGAACAATTTCTGTGGGCGTTATTGTCACCATGTGCCCCTTTTCGGCTTCCTCAAACCAGGGTTTTATGTGGTAAAGGAAACGCTCAATTTTTTTACGTTCATCAATTAAATCAATTACAACAGGAACCTTCTCAACAAGTTCCCAAAATTTCACTGATTTTAACCTACTGCTCTCGCCAAACCCCATTATACCTTTAGTTACCGTGGCACCCATAATACCATAATTCTTCGCTTCAATGGTGATAGCCTCGTAAAGGAGGCTCCCGTGAAAACGGTCTGTGGAGCTAAGAAATATTGTCATCTTGACTGTCTCATTGTTTGTTATCATAGCCTAACGTATTAAGGTTATTAACTTATATCCTAGCATAACGGCAAAAAAGCCAAGCAGAACGCTTAAAAGAATATAAAACAATGCACTATAAACCTGTCCTCCGCGCATTAACTCAAAAGTCTCGTTGGAGAATGTTGAGAAAGTCGTAAACCCTCCACAAAATCCAACGGCCAGAAGCAAGCGCAGTTCAGCTGAGAGAAAACCGCTACGCTCAGCTAATCCAAAAAGTAAACCAATTAACAAACATCCAATAACATTAACTACAAGTGTTGCCAACGGGAAGGTACCGTTAGAATTTTTAACAATATAAAGCGATAGCAAATACCGTGCAACCGAACCCAGGCCACCCCCAAAAGCAACAAGCAAAATATTTTTCATAACAAATTATAAACGTAAGGTAGAAACCCCATTCTTTAAATGGTAAACATTATTAAACTCTTTCTTAACAGCAAGGTAGCGTAAGGCAGCAATGCTTTTTAATCCGTGCTCACAAATAAGAACAATCTTCCTATCGTGCGGTAGTTTTGCCGACATATTTGGAAGTTCATATAGCGGAATAGTTTGCCATTGGAAAGATAACGCCTTAATTGGCTCACCATCATCAGCAAAGGCTAATACCAAAGGAGGATCATCACTTGTTAACATTTCAAGAAACTCATCCTTTTCAATTTCGCTTTCCTTTAAAACGGAATCGGGACAAGAAAACTCATAATCGGGTAATTCGGTGATTTTTAGATTATCTTCATTTAATGATATTTCAAACTCACTAAATGCCATTGTTAAACCGTTAAAATTAAGCAAACGGCCCGATAAAGTTTCACCAATACCCGCCAGTATTTTAAGCGCCTCCAGCGCTTGCATAGTTCCAATAATTCCGGGAATCATGCCAATAACGCCAGCCTCCGAGCAGGAAGGTGCTTCAAGATAATCGGGTTCCTCCTGAAGGAAGCAACGGAAGGTTGGCCCTCCGTTATAATTATATACCGATAGCTGTCCTGAAAACCTCAGCACCCCGCCAATTATGCAGGGTTTATTGAGCATAACGCAAGCATCGTTAACTAGGAATTTTGAGGGGAAATTATCGGTGCAATCAATCACCAGGTCGTATGATGAGAAAATATCAAGCGCATTATCCTTGTGTAGTCTAACCAAATGGGTTTTTACATTGATATTAGGATTCATCCTTTTTAGCCTACTGCTTGCTGCAACAGCTTTTGGGCTACCCAAGTCATCATCGGTATAAATTACCTGACGGTGCAGGTTGGTAATATCCACCTCATCGCTATCGAGCACGCCAATAGTCCCAACCCCAGCACTTGCCAAATACATAAGCACAGGGCATCCTAATGCACCTGCTCCCACCACAAGCACACTCGATTCTGATATTTTCTCCTGCCCTTTCTTGCCAAATTCGAGCACCTTAGTCTGCCTTATATACCTTTCAAGCAACGGTTTATCCATAAAAAACAACTATTACATTTTCACCATTAAAATTACTAAGAATGAAACTATTAATCCATAAAAACAAGAAATATATGGCATATTTTATCATTTTTTTATCTTTGTTATAATTAGAAACCAAACTAAACCTAAATTCATGAAAAAATTAATCTTATCCATTTCGCTAATTGTACTGTTTTTCAATTTAGGCTTCTCGCAATCGGGGCCTCATCTTCAATCTGAGCATTGGGGTATTTCGTTTGAAGACGACAGAGAATATATTGTGAGAAACAAATACACCGTTGATAAAGAAGAATACACAGATGTAAAAATGTTTTACCTTTGGGATGATGTTTTAATATTCAGCTCAAAAAAGGCCGGTAAAAACTCGTCCATTTGCATTGAGGATGAAAATGGAGAGATGCTAAAACGATTTAATGCCTCCAAGGCAAAAGGGGAAAGCACTGCTCTTATTAATTTTTCCGAGCTAAAGGATGTACTAAAGGAAAAGACCAACTATCGGTTTGTAATAAACGACAAGAAGCTAGACTCACCCATAAGGATAAATTTTTCTGTAAGCAAAGAGATGCTCGACATTAACCCAGAGGGATAGAGTTTAACAGACACTCCACATATTGCATAAAATTTAACTTATAGGGCAAAATGCTACATTTTGCCCTATAACATATTGTTATTGGTGCTTTATATTCTGGATTTTCCTACCTTTGAAATGTTAATTCAAACATAAAAAATTTAAAATCATGCAACAGTACGATTGGAGCAACCTACCCTTTGGGTACATAAAAGCTGATTATAACGTTCGCTGCACATATAAGGATGGCGAATGGGGACAACTTGATGTTTCCGATTCAGAATATTTACCAGTACACATTGCTGCAACAGCCCTACACTACGGTCAGCAAGCATTTGAAGGGATGAAAGCATACCGGGGCAAGGATAATAAAATCCGCCTTTTCCGTTGGGAGGAGAATGCAAAACGATTCCAACATTCAGCCCAAGGAATTCACATGGCCGAAGTACCCAGCGAACTATTCCTGCAGGCCGTTGTAAAGGCCGTAAAATCAAACGAGCATTTGGTTCCACCTCACGGAACAGGAGCATCGCTATACGTACGCCCTTTGCTTTTTGGCTCAGGTGCGCAGGTTGGCGTTAAACCAGCAAATGAGTACACCTTTGTTGTATTTGTAACTCCTGTGGGCCCATACTTTAAGGAAGGATTTAACCCTGTAAAAATTGCTATTGTTCGTGATAGCGACCGCGCGGCACCTCTTGGAACCGGAACCTATAAGGTTGGTGG
>JAWLEY010000133.1:0-2549 GCA_041685855.1 Perlabentimonas sp.
TCCCATGTTGGTACTCCGTATGGTAAACGTGTAATCATAACAATGGGCGAGGTGAATGGCACCATGGAGAACCAGAACGACAGGGCTCCATCGGGCGACCTTAATCCGCTTACCATAACAATTATAGCCAAAATGAGCGGAATGGTAATTGGCATTACCAGCTGCTGCGAATCGGCCTCGTTATCTACAGCGGAGCCAACCGCGGCAAACATAGCTGCGTAAAGCAGGTAACCACCCAGGAAGAAGAAGATAAATCCTCCAATAATAAGTACAAAGTTTATATTTGACAGGGCTGTCATCATCTCCTCTGCAAAACCTTCACCTTCAGTTTCAGCAGGCATAACCTGTGCTCCACCCTGTTTCTCCATTAGACTGGAAACCATCTCCTTGTTATCTTGTTGGCTTTCGGGGCTACTTAATAAAAAAGTGCTTGCAACGGTAACAAGGCCAAAGGTAAGAATTATCCAAAGCACAATCTGCACTATGCTAACTGAAGCAATACCCAGTATCTTGCCCATCATCAGTTGGAATGGCCTAACGGATGAAACTATAACCTCCACAATTCTGCTGTTCTTCTCCTCAATTACTCCGCGCATAACCTGCGTGCCAAATAAGAATATTAGCATATAAACAAGAAAACTTAATATGTAGGCCAATCCCATGGCAAGCTCAGTGGAGCTCTCCTTTGCCTCTCCGCTTTTAGTCCATTTTATGGTTCTTACCCTTATAGATGTTTTAATGTTATTAAGAATTTCATCGAGGTTCTCAATATCGTAGGACATCAGCTTCATCGACTCAATCTCGTTTTTTATTGAGCTTGAAATGTGCGAAGTCACATCAATTGAGGGTTGTTTATCGGAGTAAAGTATTACTGCATCGGGTGTGGTTGCCACCATTTTGCCAATATAAAGCACCGCGTAATAGTTGGAATCCTTAAAGTTCTCTTGTAAATCATCAACCCTAACATCCTGTAAAAAGTCAAATTTCAGGTACTCAGTTTCGGGTATTTTATCTTCAAAAATTCCTGTTTCATCAATAACGGCAATATTTCTCTCGTTGGTATCCTCCATTGTTGCAATAACAGCAGGCACAATCATTAGGGCTGCAAAGAGAATTGGGGTGAGGATGGTCATTATAATAAACGACTTTTTACGTACCCTCGTAACAAATTCCCTCTCTATAATTAAAAATATCTTTTTCATTTCTTTGCTTATTTTATAGAAGGTTTATTACTGCTTTTGTTTTTGTGCTTTGTTGTACTCCTGAACAACCTTAATAAAAATGTCGTTCATGCTTGGTACAACCTGATTAAATCCAACAATTTCTGCAGTTGGTAGTATCATTTCAAGCAGGCGATTATCGTGCGAGTATTCATGTACCTTAATATGGGCCTTAACAATGCCAGCATCTTCCTTTGTGGTTATAATCTCGTAGTTTGCATTTAGGCTGTTTTTAACCTTATCAATATCACCTTTAAAAGCAAGTTCAAAAATATTGCTGCCATGATTTTGTCTAACCTGCTCAATTGGGCCGCTTAGGATGTCTCTTGAGTTGTTAATGAGCGTTATGTGGTCGCACATTTCTTCAACGCTACCCATATTGTGCGTAGAAAATATAATGGTTGAACCTTTTCTCTTTAACTCAAGAATTTCATTTTTTATGGTATTTGCGTTAATGGGGTCGAAACCGCTGAATGGCTCATCAAAGATTAGCAGTTTTGGTTCATGGATAATTGTTACAACAAACTGAATTTTTTGTGCCATCCCTTTTGATAGCTCCTCAATCTTCTTGTCCCACCAGCCTTGAATCTCGAACTTCTCAAACCAGTATTTAAGGCGTTTTAGCGCTTCCGACCTGCTTAGCCCTTTAAGTCTGGCCAGATAAACAGCATGTTCACCTACCTTCATTTTCTTGTAAAGTCCCCGTTCCTCGGGTAGGTAACCTATGCGGTAAATGTCGTCGGCTCTGAGTGGCCGTTCTTCAAAAAGCACCTCCCCTTTGTCAGGTCCGGTAATCTGATTAATTATTCGGATAAGGGTGGTCTTACCGGCGCCGTTTGGTCCAAGCAGTCCGTAAACGCTACCCTCCGGCACCGAGATACTTACATTATCCAACGCCAGATGGTTGGTAAAACGCTTCTCGATGTTTCGTGTTGTTAGTATGTCCATGGCATTTAATTGGGTATATTATGTCTTATATTTGAAATTTTTAGCAAATGTAATAAAAATTGAAATAATTCTATCATGCTAGTTTTGGTAAACAAGACTGTATTTTTGGGGCTTGGTTTAAGTAAAATAGCTACTTTTATGTTGTGTAATCAAAAACAAATGATGATGAAAAGATTTTTTGCTGCTGGTGTGCTTATTGTTATGGCTATGGTATTAATATATTCGTGCAGCATAAAGGGCAAGGTTAATACATGGCAACCTCCTGCCAGCGAGTTTGCATTTGTAGAGTTTTATGAAACCCAGGAGGGAAGAGCAATTGAAGGGGAAGCACCTCCGGGTATGAGGATTGATGGCCCAACTTATTCTTATAGGGATGATGCT
>JAWLEY010000133.1:2649-7596 GCA_041685855.1 Perlabentimonas sp.
ACTTCTTGCAGAGCCTCGTTCTCAATCTCTCTGAAATGGTCCTCACCATGAAACTCAAAAAGAATTTTAATGCTTTTATTATGCTTTTCCTCAATGTAGCTGTCGAGGTCAATAAACTGGTAGTTTAGCTCTTTTGCCAGCTCTTCACCAATGGTTGTTTTACCACTGGCCATAAAGCCTATAAGGAAGACTTTCATGATTTACTACTATTGGTTGATGGGGATAAAGTTAAATAAAAACTTAAATCTATCACAAAAAAACCATGGCGCAAATCTATAATTTGTATTATAGGCTATAATTCGAGCGACATTTGAGATGCGCTATTGCCGTTCTCGTTTTTGCTTTGCTCCTCTTCCTGTGAGTCTTCTTCTTTCTCAATCTCTTCAGGCTCTTCGGGTTCTTTAGCTATGGGGTCAAGAAATTTCACATCCTTAACGCTAAAGTTTGATACGCGTTTCCCCTTTGCCCTAACACTTTTGGTTGCTATAAACTCATCAACGTCAATCTCTTCGGGTTCTCGCTTGGCATGTTTACCTCCAAAGGTAACTTGTAAGCAAGGATATTTATCGTCGTTTATTGCTATCAGGTAAGATTTGCCACCGTTTGATATGAAACTTTGTGGACGTTCTGTTGGCTCAAAAGTGAATCTTTTTATGTAGAAGAATTCCTGCTCGCCATCGTAGTAGGTTGCAGTAAAAACCTTATTTTCTTCAAACTTCTGAATGAGAAGAACGTTATCCTCAAAATGGGTTGATGGGTCAAATCCTGTTAAATAGTATTCTCCGTCTTTATTCACTACCAGCATCCTGTCGCTACTTTGGAATTCGCCAATGTACTCGCCACGATTATCGTTGTTTATGCGGAATACATCCCAATCGAACCAAACCTTAATTCCGCCCAGAGTGCTGCCAATTCGCTCCTTAACCTGTACCTTATGTATGGCGTACCTTGTAAAAATATTTCCTTGCGATTGCTTACCCTTGATTGCTAGCTGACTAAAATCCAGCTCCATAATAAGACTTCGTAGGCGTGGTCTTGGCTTTAAGAACACCTTAAGTACTTCAGCTTCTCCATTGGGGTTGCGACTAAAATATAGTATTTGCGACCCTTCTGTTCCCTTTGTTATATCGTACTCCTTATCGCGGGTAATACCCGTAATGGCACAGCGTTTCATCATTATTGCTCCGTTGCGTCCATCACGATATAGGATGTTGTAAATGGTTCTTGTGTCGTTGCGCTTAAAAACAGCAATACTCTCAATACCCTTTCCAACAAAAGCTTTTTCCTGAACTCTTGTAATAATATACTTCCCGTTCTTTAGGAAAACAATTACCTCATCAATGTCAGAACATTCGCTAACGTACTCATCCTTTTTAAGGGCAGTGCCAAAGAAACCTTCCTCGCGGTTCACGTAAAGTTTCTGGTTGGCAACAACCACCTTGGTGGCCTCTATGGAGTCGAAGCTGCGTATCTCGGTTTTTCGCTCGCGCCCCTTTCCGTACTTTTTCTTAATCTGCTGAAAATAGTTAATGGTGTAGGCTACAATATTATCAAGATGATTTTTTACTTCAACCATCTCATCTTCAATGCCCTTTATCTGGTCCTCAGCCTTAAAAGAGTCGTATTTGGAGATACGCTTAATCTTAATCTCTGTTAGCTTGATAATATCATCGCGGGTAACCTCACGGCGAAGTAACTTTTTATAGGGTTCAAGTCCGCGGTCTATGGTCTCAATTACGGCCTCCCATGTTTCACACTCCTCAATGGTTATGTAGATACGGTTCTCAATAAATATTTTTTCGAGCGACGACATGTGCCACTGGCTCTCCAGCTCTCCGAGCCTAATTTCCAACTCGCGGGTAAGCAGGTGCTTGGTTCGCTCAACGGATGTTCTTAGAATTTCCCTAACCCCCATAAACTGAGGTTTGTTATCGAAAATTACGCAGGAGTTTGGTGATAGAGAAATTTCACAATCGGTGAAGGCGTAGAGGGCATCAATGGTTTTGTCGGGCGATATATCGGGCGAAAGATGAACGTGTATTTCAACGTGCTCGGCCGTATTATCGTCAATCTTTTTTATTTTTATTTTCCCCTTTTCGTTGGCCTTAATAATTGAATCGATAAGGGTGGTTGTGGTTTTGCTAAAAGGTATTTCTGTTATTACCAGCGTTTTTCGGTCGAGTTTTTGAATTTTTGCTCTTACCTTTATAGCACCTCCACGCAAACCATCGTTGTAGCGGGAGCAGTCCATGTACCCACCTGAGTGGAAGTCGGGGTAAAGTTCAAAATCTTTACCTTTTAGGTGAGCTACGGCGGCATCAATTATCTCGTTAAAGTTGTGGGGCAGTATTTTTGAGGCCAGTCCAACTGCAATGCCTTCAACCCCTTGTGTTAGCAGCAAAGGGAATTTTAACGGGAGGGTTACGGGTTCCTGATTTCTTCCATCGTAGCTGAGCATCCACTCGGTGGTTTTTGGGTTAAAAACCACATCGTGTGCAAATTTTGATAGTCGTGCCTCTATGTAACGGGGAGCAGCCGAACCGTCGCCAGTAAGGTTGTTCCCCCAGTTTCCCTGGGTATCGATAAGTAAATCTTTCTGACCAAGTTGTACCAGCGCATCGCCAATGGATGCATCGCCATGTGGGTGGTACTGCATGGTGTAACCAATGATATTGGCAACCTTGTTGTATCTCCCATCATCCAGGCGTTTCATGGCGTGGAGGATGCGTCGCTGAACGGGCTTTAACCCATCGTCGAGGTGTGGTACAGCGCGCTCCAGTATAACATACGATGCATAATCGAGAAACCACTCCTTATACATTCCCGTAACTTGCACCTTTTTGGTGCCCTCGCCTGTAATACGAGCAATACGCTCGTGCTCGTCAGGAGTTGTTTTTTTCGAACCCTTTCCGTTCATTAAGTCTTTGGCTTCAAAATCGTCGAACTGCATTGTTGGCTATAATGATATAAATTAATGTAAACTTTTTTGATTTAGCAATGGGGAATTAAGCAATTGCTTCTTCCTTAATCTCTTCGGGGGTGTTACTAACCGACTCTTCGGTCTCAACAAGCTCCTCGTCTTCGGCAATTATCCCCTCAACCTTCAGATTATCAATTATAAATTCTTGCCTTTCGGGGGTGTTCTTGCCCATGTAGAATGCTAGTAGGTCGGCTATCATATCTTGCGATGATATTCGCACTGGGTCAAGCCTGATATCTTCACCAATAAAATTCTTGAACTCATCGGGCGATATCTCACCTAATCCCTTGAATCGGGTAACTTCGCAATTGGCTCCCAACTCTTTTACCGATTTATCCTTTTCGCTTATGCTATAGCAGTACTTGCTTTTCTTTTTGTTTCTAACCCTAAAAAGAGGGGTTTGGAGGATAAAAAGATGCTCCTGTCGAATTAGGTCGGGGAAGAACTGCAGGAAGAACGTAATTAGTAGCAGCCTAATATGCATTCCATCCACGTCGGCATCGGTGGCAATTACCACCTTGTTATAGCGAACGTTCTCAATATCCTCCTCAATGTTAAGCGCAGCTTGAAGTAGGTTAAACTCCTCGTTCTCGTAAACAACCTTTTTGGTTAGGCCGTAACAATTAAGGGGTTTTCCTTTTAGTGAGAACACCGCCTGGGTGTTTACGTTTCGGCTTTTGGTTATGGAGCCGCTGGCTGAATCACCCTCGGTTATGAATAGGGTTGTTTCAATATTCCGGCTGTCCTTGTCGCCATAGTGGATTTTACAATCGCGCAGTTTCCTGTTGTGTAGGCTGGCTTTTTTAGCCCTATCCCTTGCAAGCTTCTTAATGCCCGATATGGCCTTGCGCTCCTTTTCCGATTCTTGTATCTTTTTAAGGATGATATCGGCTGCCTCGGGATTCTTGTGCAGGTAGTTATCGAGCCATGTTTTAACAAAATCGCCAATAAACTGACGTACCGATGGACCATTGGGGCCAACATCCTTGCTGCCCAGCTTGGTTTTGGTTTGGCTCTCGAATACGGGTTCCTCAACCCTAATGCTTATGGCTGCAATTATGGATGTTCGAATGTCTGACGCGTCAAAATCTTTCTTGTAAAACTCACGGATGGTTTTTACAAAGGCCTCGCGGAATGCAGTAAGGTGAGTTCCGCCTTGCGTTGTGTGCTGTCCGTTAACAAATGCATAGTAGTCCTCGCCGTAGCTGTTACCATGCGTAATGGCCAGTTCAATATCGGGCCCTTTAAGGTGTATTGGCTTGTACAGTTCTTGTCCTGAAAGCAGCTCGTTAAGCAGGTCTAGCAATCCGTTTTTTGAAATGTAGCTTTCGCCGTTATACTTGATGGTGAGCCCTGTGTTAAGGTAGCAGTAGTTGCGCACCATGCTCTCAATGTACTCGTCCTGAAAGTTGAACTCGCCGAAAAGGGACTCGTCGGGGAGAAATTCTACGTAGGTTCCGTTGCGGTCCTTTTGGTTGTCTAAATCTTCCTGATTAACAACTTTTCCACGATTAAACTCTACGAGTTTAGATTTTCCTTCGCGAAAACTTTGAATACGGAATGATGTAGATAGGGCGTTAACAGCCTTAATACCAACCCCGTTAAGACCAACAGATTTTTTAAATACTTTGGAGTCGTATTTTGCCCCAGTGTTCATTTTTGAGGCTACATCTACCAGTTTACCCAATGGTATGCCGCGCCCGTAGTCACGAATTGACACCTTGTGCTCCGAGATGTTAAGCTCAATGGTTCGGCCGTTACCCATGGCAAACTCATCAACGGAGTTATCGAACACCTCTTTAAGGAGTACGTAAATTCCATCATCGGGTTGAGAGCCATCGCCCAGTTTTCCCACGTACATTCCAGGGCGCAGGCGGATGTGCTCATTCCACTCTAACGTTCTAATGCTGTCTTCTGAATAGGTTCCGTCCATAGTCATTTTTCAAATCAATCTTATCCCAATCAAC
>JAWLEY010000134.1:0-7590 GCA_041685855.1 Perlabentimonas sp.
GGGCGAGTATCGTGCAGTGAGGTTAAAACCTGAAATTCTTTAACATCCATTTCTATTCTATAAACCAACTCGTCGTAACTTTTTTGAACTAACTCCTGCAAAAGTTGCTCTTTTGTTTTAGGTTTGAAAAACAGGCTAAGCCCAGAATCTCCATCGGGTTGCATGGCTGTAACGCGCACGGATTTGGTTGTAACATGAGTTATTGGAATTTCCAATGCTTCAAAAGCTTTCTTTTTTTGTGCTTTCACCTCATCAGAATCATCATCGTAAATCCAAGTTTCGTATAAAGCGTTCCTTATTTCATCGTTAAAATCGACCTTGAATAGAATTCCGGAAGCATTGGCTTGCCAGCCCTTCATGTTTTTAATATTAGCATCGGAGGCGGTTTTAATATCGGTTATTCCTATAACGAGAATATGGCTCAAGCCAATTAACCTGCTACCATAGTCTCTAAGGGCAGATTCTCCGCGCTTAGTAGCATCTGCTCTAAGGAAATCAGCATCGGAGGCTGAGAAACGACCTCTTTTGTGAACCACCTCCATGTTCATGGTTCCATCGGGCTGGCGGTTATACCATTTGGAGATGATTTTTTTACCAACTTCTAATTCCAAAAGATCCTTCTTAATAGCCTCTTGCAAATCATTTCCAGAAAAACCACTGGAAGGTTTAATAAGGAGACTTTCTAAGTTGTTATTATCATACTTATCAGAGAAGTATACAGAATCGATTTTGGATTTTGCTCGATTCCAATACTTCAAAGAAGGAAGATCAATAAATAGTACCGTTAATGAGCTCCTATCGTATTTTGTAGGGATTTTACCTTCTTCAGTTATATCCTGAGAGAAAGTTAGTGTACTGATAATTACCAAAATGATAACTAGGGATAATTGTTTCATGGTCAAGAATAATTAGGGTTAAATTACTATAGTTACTGCGTATATAAGTATGTGTATGTAATAAAGTAAAAGTATGAAAAAAAAATATTACTTTATATTTAAAAAGTTAATAAATCGCTCGTTTTAATCAATAAAAATATTACGTTCATCAAATGAGCCGAAAATTTGACTCTTGAATTAATTGAAACAACTACAACCGCTGTGCCAAAACATTGATATAATCATACTATATTATAACTTTTATATGACTATCAATAATTTCAGAACTGGGAGGAAGTTGCATTAGTAGTTTGAATTCGAGATACAACATCTATTGAAGGGGTTAGTTGTTGACTGTCCCTATTTTGGAGAGATGAAGAATGTGTATATAAAATAAATTCACCAAACAGGGAGACTGCGAGAGAACTCAAGAACTTTTTTAACATTTGTAATACAACTAGTTAACGTTAAGTCTCGGTAAGCAACTGAAAAATATTAACGATAAAGATAATTGTATCAAAAGTTATCAATCCCCATTGCCCTAGCAATACGTTTGGGAATGTCAGTATTGTCCATTTGACCATTAAACAAATGCTGACCTGCACCCATGGCATAAACGGGAACATGAGATCCTGTATGCGCACCAGTACTCCATCCAATACCCGCTAAGCGGTTAATGGTTCTTACTGCCACCACGGCAATTGGGTCAAAACTGCCATACTCAGTTTTTATAACTACCTGCTGCTCATCTGTTTTATTGCCTATAGACGCAGCATAGGCCGAGCGTATTGCTTCCTGACAAGAACTTGGCAACGAATCGTAACTCATTCCCAATGAAAAATCATGAATCAGCAGCTGTTTAACTTGGTCAAAAGTGGGTGAGCCATTATGTGATGCTTTAAAATCCCGTACCTTGCTATTGAAAACCTCAAGCGAATATTTTTGGTTATTGAGAAACGATACATCAGTATTATAACCATTATAACTATTACCAAGGCTCATGCCTCCTGTTTCATGGTCGGAGGTAACAACAATGAGCGTTTCGTTGGGAAATTCATTGTAAAACTCAACGGCTAAATCAATGGCATCGGAAAAGGCAATCATATCCATTATGGTTGTTGCTGCATCGTTATCGTGGCATGCCCAATCGATTTTTCCACCTTCTATCATAAAAAAGAACCCACTGTTGGAAGAGCTAAGAACATTGATTCCCTGTTTGGCTATGTCTTTCAACTTTATATCATGCTCATCTTTTGCATCAATTTGATACTGCAACGTATTACCATAACTTGGCTTAGGAACTGAATAAACAATTGTTTGGTAATTACTAAGAGTATCGTCAGAAGCTGAAAGGTTATTTGTGAAAAGAACTCCATTCTCTTTTCCATGTTGATAAACATTGCCTTTGGGTGAGTCAGACTTTTTCCCTTTGGGGTCACGTAGTCCACCACCACCGAAGTATCGGAATCCTGAATTAATCATATCATGTGCTATGCTGTGGTAATAGCTTCTTTGGGTTTGGTGAGCGTAAAAGGCAGCTGGAGTAGCATGATCAATACTAACGCTAGTTGCAACTCCTACTGAAAAGCCATTATTATTTGCATGGTGAGCTATGCTGTACAAAGTATCTGAGTAATCGTGTGAAAGTCCGATAGTATTAATTGAGGTTTTGTTACCTGTTGCCAAAGCTGTGCCAGCTGCAGCCGATCCAGTAACATACCTGTTATAAGCAAAAGTTTCTGCCAGTCCAACAACAGGAAACTGAGTGAAAGCTAAATTCGAAGTACCAATTTTATTGTCAACTTGTGAGGCGAGATAAGCTTGTGTAGTAGTTATTTGCTGATTTCCCATTCCGTCACCTATAAAATAGAATACGTATTTGGCTTTCTGCGCACTGTCACTTTCATTCTTACAGGCGGAAAAACTTACTACAATAAGGAGAAATACGAATAGAACTAAGGATTTAAATTTAGGCATAATATCAACAAATTATTGAGGTGAGTATGATAATTAAATAATTTTTAAATATAGAAAAAAAACAAATATTCAGATGTATTGTTTACACGAGTTAAATAAACAATAAAAGGCTGTGCCAAGCACAGCCTTTATATTGTGTCATAAAAAGTATTTCTCTTTTAAATTTCTTCTTTACGGGCCGAGTAGCTAATCTTAAGCGCGCTGGCCTTACGTAATTCCTGCTTAACGTCGGTAACGATACCCATTCTTGTATTCTCATCTACCTTTAAAGAGATAGTAAGCATGGTTCTTTCAGCCTCGCTTAGAGCATCCCTTTCAGATGAGATAAAGTCACGTATATCAACCAATGTTTGAAAGGTATCATTTAGTTGAATTCTTGAATCAGTTCCAAACACACCTTGATACTGCCTAGCAGGAGTACCTATATAGATGTAAGAAACCAGAGACTTTTTCTCAAGTTTAACCACCTCCGAAGCTTGCGGTAATTTAATAGAAACAAGCATTTCAGTTTCCCGAAGAGTTGTACTTACCATAAAGAAGAATAACAACATAAATACAATATCGGGCAACGACGCCGTTGAGATGGCTGGCATCTTATTCTTTCCTTTTCTTGCAAACTTTGCCATATTAATTTCCTCCTACACTTTTAGGTTCGGCCTCAGAAATACGCTGAGGATAGACTTTTTGTAATGCTGTCTTCTTCTCTTCATCCAAATCTTCGTATGGTCTTCCGAACTTAGTTCTTGCCACTTCATCGCGAAGCTCGTTATAAGCAGCAACGAGTTCGTTCTGAACTTGCATGTACATTTTATAGGATGTTCCTCTGTCGTTTTGCAATGAAATAACGCCCTTTGTAACATCAACAGTTCCGAAAAAGGGTATCTCTGCAGGTTCCTTCTCGGGTAATTCAGGATCATCCTCAGGGTTTGAAATAAACTCCTTTGTTTTCTCCCTAACCATGTTAACATCCATGGGCATTCCATCAACCAATAAACGATCACTTTTACTGATTAGAACGGTAAGGATATTTCTTTGCTTTATATCCTGCTCAACATCTGTTTGATCTTCAGGCATTGGGGGCAGCATCCTTGCCAGTCCAGTATCCGTATTCATGGTTGTGGTAACCAGAAAGAATATAAGGAGTAGGAAGGCTATGTCGGCCAATGAGCCTCCATTTATTTCTGGTGTTGTTCTAGCCATGTGTATAATTTTTTAAGCGGTAAAGATTCGGGCAATGCCCGAATCTACCATATTTTGCTTACAATTTAATTAAACTCCTAATGCCGGTAAAGATTAGCGAAAGGATAGCTACACCTAACAATATGTAAGTAGCTATAATTCCTGTATCGGCAAATCTAAGTACGGCTGGATCAGAAAAATCAGGATTCGATACTGCACTTTCAATAGGTGTAGTGTCAGATCCTAAATATCCAATTAGAAACACCACCCCTATAGTAATAAGCCCAAGCAGGGCTTTTACAGCATTCTTAGGGTTAAGGACAATGTTAATGATGGGGAACAGAATTGCTAGAAAAGCTGTTAACCCTAATAAAATTAAGGCCCATAGTATGTAGGGTTCAGCAACAACAATCTCCTGCTCTGCCTCAGCACCAGAGATTCTGAAAAAGTATACCAAGGCTACTATTACGGATACACCCATCAATGTCCATGAGAAAATCTTAACTAATAACTCAATTAATTTATTGGACATGGTATATTATTTTTTAACGTTATACTTAAGAAGGATGTCGATTAGTGAGATGGAAGCATCTTCCATGGTATTAACCAGCTTATCGATTTTTGAAACAAGGTAGTTGTAAAACACCTGTAGAATAATTGCTACGATAAGACCGAATACAGTTGTAATAAGTGCAACCTTAATACCACCTGCTACAAGAGAGGGAGAGATATCACCAGCTGCCTCAATAGCATCGAATGCACGAATCATACCAAGTACTGTACCCATGAAACCAAGCATAGGAGCAATTGCGATGAAAAGTGCGATCCAGGTTAAGCCGCTTTCTAGCTGTCCCATTTGAACAGAGCCGTAGGTAACTACAGATTTCTCAACCACATCGATACCCTCATCTGATCTGTCAAGACCTTGATAAAAAATACTAGCTACTGGTCCGCGAGTGTTACGGCAAACCTCTTTAGCAGCCTCTACTCCACCGCTTTTCATTGCTTCTTCAATTCTTGAAAGAAGTTTTTCAACGTTGGTTGTGGCAAGGTTAAGGTAGATAATTCTTTCAATTGAAATTGCTAAACCTAGAATAAGAGCTAGCAATACAATACCCATAAACTCTGGTCCACCTTCGATAAACTTTGTTTTAACCTGCTTGTGAATTGACTCTTCAGTTTCAGTTTCGAAAGGAGAAGCTGCCTCTGGCATCTCTGCTTCAGTGGTGTCAGCATCAGCCACAGCTGAGTCTACCATAGTTTCTTCTACTGGTTGCGTCGTCTCTTCCTGAGCGTTAACGAAAGATGATGCTCCAAACATCAGCATTCCTGTAAGTGCAAATAATGCAAATAGTTTTTTCATGGTTTTGAGTTCGTTAAATTTATTTACAATCGGATTTATTTAAACAAAATTACATTACTTTTTATAAAATGCAAGCGGAGAGAGTGGGATTCGAACCCACGATACCCTTGTGAGGTATACACACTTTCCAGGCGTGCGCCTTCGACCACTCGGCCATCTCTCCAAAAAAAAGCTCAACGCCATGGTTAAACAGGGGCGCAAATTACAAAAAAAATTTAAACTGTACTGCATTTATTGAGATATTTCACCACTAATTGAAATTTCTATTGCTGTCCTTAATTCATTATAGGAGTAATTTTTACCCAGCAAAAACATGAGTTTTACAATTGCTGCTTCAAAAGTTAAATCGGCTCCACTTGCAACGCCAGCTTTTTTAAGTATAAGTCCATTTTCGTACTTATCCATATCTACAGCGCCGGCCTTGCATTGAGAAACGTTGAGCACTAATACCCCCCTATTTACTGCATCTTCAATCATTTTAACAAACCAAGGGCTACTGGATGCGTTGCCCGAGCCATAAGTTTCAAGAATAACGCCCTTTAATTTGGGGTTGCTAAGAATTGAATCTACCATTGAGGGTTGTATGCCGGGAAAAAGTTTTAGTACAGCCACGTTATTATTAAAATGTCTGTGAACTGTAAGCTCCCTGTTATGAGTTGGGTAATATATATGAGCAAAATTATACTTAATTGAAATACCTGCAACGGCAAGAACAGGATAATTGTCGGATCTAAAAGCATTAAAATGCTCCGCATTATGCTTAGTTGTTCTGTTGCCCCTAAAAAGTTGATTCTCGAAGAATATTGTTACCTCAGGCACAAGTGGCTGACCGTTACTTGTAGCGGCTGCAATCTCAACAGCACTTATTAGGTTCTCTTTACCATCGGTGCGAAGCTTTCCTATTGGCAACTGGGAACCAGTAAAAACCACTGGTTTGGATAGGTTTTCCAGCATAAGGCTTAACGCCGAAGCGGAGAATGACATGGTATCGGTACCGTGTAAAACTACAAAACCATTGTAGGTATCATAATTCTCCTGAACAATCTCTGCTAATTTCACCCAAAAATCAGGGGTAATATCTGATGAGTCGATTAACGGGTCGAAAGATACGGTATGCAGTTCGTACCCAAATTTCTTCAATTCAGGAACCTCCTCTAGTATTTGATTGAAATTAAAGGGAGCCAACGCGCCGGTCTCAGGGTTTTCCTTCATACCAATGGTTCCACCCGTGTATATTATGAGGATTTTAACAGAGTTCGTTTCCATTCCTAAATTCTATTGTATTTGGAAAAGATTTAAGGCATTATCTGAGGTTACCTCAGCAACCCGCTCGAGTGATACATCCTGCAAATGAGCAATTCTCTGTGCAATGTGAATCAGGTTTGCGCTTTCGTTTCGCTTGCCTCTATGTGGCACGGGTGATAAGTATGGAGAGTCGGTCTCGAGCAAAATATGATTTAAGTCTATCTCTTTAACTACCTTATCTACACCAGCATGTTTATAGGTTACTACCCCGCCAATTCCTAAAAGAAATCCTTCAAAGCCAACTATTGTTTTGTACTGATCAACGGTTCCTGTAAAACTATGAAAAACGCCTCTAAGGTTGTGGTCATTCTCCTGTTCAACAATCTCAAAAATTTCATCGAAGGAGTTTCGGGCATGAATAATGACAGGAAGCTTTAGCTCCTTTGCCAATTTGAGCTGCTGACGAAAAGCAGATTTCTGTTCTTCAATAAAAGTTTTATCCCAGTATAAATCAATTCCAATTTCACCCACAGCATAAAACCTCTTCTCCCTCAAATACTTCTCAACTACATGCAACTCCTTTTCAAAATTTTCTTTAACAGATGTTGGGTGCAAGCCCATGGCAGGAAAACAAAACCCTTTGTAGGAGCTACTAACATTAAGCAATGGCTCAATTGAAGCGCTATCAATATTTGGTAGCACCATGTATTTAACTCCCTGACTTTTAGCGCGGGCAATAACATTATCCCGATCGTGGTTAAATTCCTTTGAAAATATATGTGCGTGAGTATCTACAAAAAACAAAGCTCTAATATTTATTTGTTATAAAATTTGCCACCACTTTCTGACAATTTTTGCAAACATAGCAAATGTTTATTTAAGTACTATGGTAAAACAGAACATATAGGCTTGATTTTTTCTTGATAGGCATCGAAACCTTAACAACCCTAG
>JAWLEY010000135.1:0-7494 GCA_041685855.1 Perlabentimonas sp.
TACCTTAGAACGCGAAGGGATTTCCCCCGAAATAACACAACCAGCCCCTATGGTTACCTCATCGCCAATTTTTGCACCAGGCAGAATGGAGCAGTTTGCTCCAATCCACACGTTGCTGCCAATAGTAACCCCTCTTTTAGGGCCAATCTTTCTATGGTCATACTTATCGTGATTTGTTGTAACAACAATTGAATTGGGTGCAATACCAACATTATCGCCCATCTTAAGCCCTCCAAAAGCGTTTATATAAACGCCCATGTTATCGCCGGGGTCACACATAATACCCTTCTCAATATGTTTCCACCCTCGCACTTTACTGCGAAAATCTACAGGCCACGGAACGCATCGGTTAAACCCCATGATTTTTTGCATAAAAAAATACTGGTACAAAACACGGTAATGCCTCATATAACCAACCCTTGGGCGCTTGTATTGAGGGTAGAATAGCTTAACCAACCATCTGAAGATTGTTTGGTCAAAAAAGAAAACCATGCCCTTAAATGCTTTCCTCATTTTAATATGTGATTAAAAAATCTTTAAATAACAAATACTGATTCCTACTTGGAGCATAGGAAGAATCGCCTCCTCCCATAAAACACGAAAACATAAAATAATCTGCCTTTAAGCGTTCATCCTTACGAAAAGTTATAGAGTTTAGCTCCAGTCCTACAGTCCCATTTAATGCGCATGTTACTTTCCCATCATTTTTGTCAATGCTATTCAACTCAACACTAAGCAGAAGCTCGTTCCATCCTCCTCTTTTTAGCCTCAACAAATCACCATTACTTTCAAGAAATCTCTTCTCTCCAAAACGCTCACTCATATCAGGATAGTATAAATATGCGCACAAATTTCCGTGCTCCTTAAACATAAACCTTACACTCCAGCCATCGTATCCTGTTGGTATCGCTCCACCAGAGTTGCCCTTGCCACCAGCTAATCCGGGAAGTTTTCCTCCTTTAACAAAATCAAAGTTACTAGGTACGTAAACCATAAACTTTAATGATGTGCTTGCCGATGCTCTCTTAAAAGGAATCCGCCAGCTACTCCCAATAAACGGGCCAAAACCACCTGAGGGGAAATAGCAGCGAACTACCATATCCGACTCATGTTTAACTACTTCAAGCCTTGGCGCAACATTTCTAAACCATAAACGAATACGCTTAAAATACCCCACAACAAAACTGGCTTTATGAACACCAAAAGCCCTCCTGAGTGATTTCTCAGACAATGGTCCCTGCCTGCATTTTGAAAAATCGCTGAAAAGTTGTGCCATCTACCTAGTATCCTTTTATAGAATAATTGATAAAATTACGGAATTAATCGAATCTCTGACAAATAATTTTTTAGATTTGAATATTCAAACAGTTACAATCAAACTTTTAAAGCTGCAAGTAATGCCTATAGCATAAAAAAAACTTGGAAACCAATGGTAAAACTCCTTCTGAATAATAATAAATGGACAGAGTATAATAATATCTGGTTTTCTGGCTATATAATAGTTAACAATGCCTACATTACGGGCGCTAAGGCTATAAGACAGATTAATATTCCAACTGGGTTTGATGATTTTGCCAAGCTTATTAATAATTTAAACGGCCGATTTTCAATAGTAGTAACAGTTGAAAAGGAAACCTGGGTAGCCTCAGACAAGTTAAGAAGCATTCCCATATTTTTCACCAAAAAGAATGGCGATACTCTCATTAGCAATAATATTGAAAAACTTTTAGGTGAGCATGCATCCGTTTATCCAGAAAAGAAGGCTGTTGATGTTTTTCTGAGAACAGGCTATACAATAAATAATTATTCGTTAGTTAAGGATATTTTCATTATTGAACCAGCTGAAATTATTCGTTTCCATAACAATGTATGGGAAAAACAAAGCTATCTCTCCCACCCAAAACCAAAGAACATAGCCGATGTTGATATTGAAGAGAACGCAACCCAGCTAAAGAAACTACTGCATCAAATATTCAAGCGCCTTTTTAATGCCTTAGGTACACGTCCAATTGTAATTCCGCTATCGGGTGGCTACGATTCGAGGCTAATAGCCTATATGGCTAAAATGTATCATAAAGGCAGCATTCAAACATACACCTATGGTGTAAAAAACAACTGCGAATTAGACAACGCGAAAAGAGTTGCAGAAATATTGGGCTTAAAATGGATTTTTATTGAATACAATAAGGAACTAATTGAAGATTTTACCAGTTGTGAAACATTTAAATCTTACTATCCTTATGCTTCAAATTACTCATCGTTATTCTGGCTGCAAGATTACTTTGCAGTAAAAAAGTTGAAGGACGACAAGATTATTCCTGATAATAGCGTTTTTATCCCTGGTCTATCAGGGGATAACATAGCTGGAGTACATTTGAGTAAAAAGAGAGTTTTTTTACACAGTACTGCATTTCAAATCTTTTCTGATAACTTCACTTTTATCAACTCCTCAAAAAACCAAAAAGCTTCAATAGTTTCGGAGATAGAAAAAAACTACAACCATGGTGTAGATGACAATTGGGAAACTTTATACAAATGGAACGTATTTAATAGGCAGGCAAAATTTGTAGCAAACTCTGCCAGAGTTTATAACTTTTTTGGCTACGACTTCTACATCCCATTTTGGGACAATGAATTTTTGTTTTTTTTCCTGAAACTACCATTTGAACTTAGAGCTTTCAAAAAGCTATACAACGATGTGGTTGAGCAAATATTTAAGGATGAAAACCTGTTGTTTGAAAAGGAGTTGCAACCATCAAGAGGTTACAGAAGATTTCAGAATTTTAAGAATAAGATAAAAAAACACCTGCCATCACCACTGGTTCGCTCACTAACTAATAATAAAAGTCCCTTTTACTACGAGGAAATCACCATGCACTTACGTAACGAAATCAACAGAAAAGAATTGATTCAGCCAAAACAACCGAACTACTATAATGCATACATTGCTCAGTGGTACTTGCAAAATATTTTTAAAAACCATTCATCGTGATTCTTGTCTAAAAAATATTGCTGTCATGTTAAACCCACATTTGCCAAGCGAGCATAGAAACACGTTGCTAATGACAAATTTGTGTTAAATAAAATACCAGCGAACTAATAGCATAGGAAGAAGAACCAAACCCCAGGTAATAATTGTTTCGAATACAACAGGCAACAACCTTACACCTGCCATTCTTAGTATGAAAAAGGTAAGAAATGCCCAGTAAAAAAATCCTGTTAACGAGAAAAGCAGCACTGCCATATTCTCGGTTCTAAAAATTAATGCTCCAACAACTAACCCAGATGTACGAAGGGTTAATAGGATAATATTAAGCCAGAGACTCTGTTTCTGCCTGTCGAGCACGGTAAAGAGTTTTGATATTGGCGAACCGGCCAGCACAAAAAGGAGCCAAGGGCTTAACATCTGAGCAAACAACCCTGACTGGTGCCATTCCGCACCAAAAACAAAGGCAAAAAGAATATCACCAAAAACCAGCATTACTGAGAATGGAACAACACCAATTCTAAACAAGAACCTATAAAGCGAGAGGGTAGTTGTCCCTAATGCTTCCTTATCATCTTTCTGCTCTACCGCTTTTTGGAAGAATACCTGACCCAAAGAGTTCCCAATTAGCATTACAGGAACATTAAGAAACTTTTGAGGTAAAGCGTATAATCCTACTACTGCCGTTGTGAAAAATGATTTAAGGAGGTAAACAGGCACCTGAACAGAAAACTCATTAACAAGCTGAGCAGGCAAAAGAAACGAGGGGAAACGATAGTACTTACGGGCAAGACTTTTTATATTATTTAATGAAAAAGCCTTGATTGCCTTCGCATAGCTACTTTTAACTTTTGAAAACTGGTATCCTGCTGTAGTAAAATGACCAGTTACCATTCCTGGATAAAGCCCCCACGGTAACCTCAGAAAGCCCAAAAGAAGCTGCACGCCTGTCATCACAAAAGCTCTTACAAGCCTGCCTCTTGCCATTATACCATAGCGTTTCTCTCTGTTTAGTCTATAATTACTAGAGTTAACCACGCCTTGAAGAAAGATAAAAACTGGTGCCAGAAGCCATACCCACCCAAGAAAATTCTCATCCCAGGGTTTAACTAACAGCAGAACAACAATAATTATTACTGCTGAAATTATTGAGAATATAAACGACAGTAAACTGGACAAAAGGGATAGGGAATTTGCCTCATCGTCATCATCGCTAGTGAGAATTGCAAACTCGTACGACCCTGTAGCAACAATTGATGCCAAACCGGCAGTTGAGGATAAGAGGGCATAAAGACCAAAATCCTCTGGCGAATATAATCGCGCCAGCACTGGCCCAGCCAGAAAAGGAATAAGCTGCCCAAGCGTAGCCCCCGTAAACAGAGTTAGAAAGTTTTTAAACAACTCTCTGTTTGGCAGCAATTTATCAACAATCCTTTTAATAAAACTTAGCATAGCATTGCTAGAATATATTGTCAAAGTTAGAAAAACATGGAATATACGCTTAATAATTATTAAATTGCATAAAAAAACTATGAGCACTGCAGACTTACTAAAAAGAATAGTGAACGAGGTGGCAGGTTACCAGAATGGGGTTCTCTCTGAAAGTATGATGAACCTTGGAGCCGATTATAAGATAAACTACGGCGTTACAATTCCCGAGCTGGAAAAAATTGCAAAACCATATAAAGGCAACCACGAACTGGCGTTGGACCTATTTAAGGATGATGCCAGAGAGTGTAAAATACTTGCCTCTATGATTGATGACCCCCAACAGGTAACAGGCGAACAAATTGATGAGTGGGCACAGAGTTTTACTAATCTTGAACTGGTTGAACAGGTATGTAACAACCTATTCTGGAAATCAACCTACGCCCTCTCTCGGAGCATTGAATGGTGCCTTGGCAACGATGAGTTAATGCAAAGGGCTGGTTTAATAATTGCCGCCCGTAGCGCTGCTATTCAGGAAGTAAAAGATGTAGTATTTGAGCCTTACTTAAACATAATTGAAGGTTACGATAATGAGCAGCTAGCAAACAACAAAAGCACCATTGCCTTCGCTTTGCGTCAGATTGCCAAGCGAAACGATAGTTTCAAGCAGAAAGTTTTTGTGCTGGCAAATAAAATGGCAGAATCGAGTAACGAGCACCGCGCCTGGATTGGCACGCAACTTCTCTTCGAACTAAACGGTAATTAATAGGTCGTAATAACTATTGAACAACAAACGAAACCTCTTTAAAGGCAAAAACTCTCTGCGTTCCCTCCTCCGTTTGAAGAATCAATTCACCGGAATTCTTCACACCAACAATTTTTGCTTTAAATACCTCTCCCCCCGCACGGTACTTATAGTAATTGTCTTTTCTATAAAGACTATTGAAATAGTCTTCTGAAAGTTTGTCACAATCATTGTCAATAAGCGTATTAAAACGCTTATCAAATGCTACACACAAATCATTAAGAAATTTCTTAACTTCAATTTCCTTTCCTGTTTCAAGAAGCAACGAGGTGGGATTTGGTATATCTTGCGAAAAAGCAGTCTGGTTTAAGTTAACGCCCAGTCCTACAATGGACGAGTCAAGGTATGGTGAGCTAAAACTATTTTCAATAAGAATTCCTCCAATCTTACTATTTTTTACATAAATATCATTGGGCCACTTAATGGCAACATCGGCAATTTCCGTATTCAGCACATCGCAAACAGCCAGGGATGCAACCTTAGATAGCAAAAATTGTTGCTGAACCTCCAGAAAGTTTGGCCACAAAAGAATGCTACACAGCAAATTCTTCCCCTTTTCACTCTCCCAAGAATTGCCTCTTTGCCCTCTTCCCTGAACCTGAAAATTAGCAGCAACAACCACTCCGTGGCTATCCAAATCTTTACTAATTCCATTGGCATAGTCATTGGTTGAGCTAACCTCATCAAGCCAAATTATTTTGCGTCCAATCTCTGGATATTTCATAAACAAATCCCTCTCTTTAAATCTTACAAAAATACAACAAAACATAAAATTTATGCAAGTTATTCATCTTTGCTATTAATGCAATTTATTTTAACTTTGCCATCTAACTATTAAACACATAAACACTATTAATGACAAAGAGAAAAAAAGAGGCAACAGAAACACTTCATAGTTGTATAATTGATGCAATACTTGATAAAAAAGGGAATGGAGTTGTTAGTCTGGATTTATCAAAATTACCAAACGCAGTATGTAAAAATTTCATTATTTGTCACGCCGATTCAGCCAATCAGGTTTCTGCAATAGCCGAGAATATTGAAGAGAAAGTAGAAAACGAACTTGACGAGAAAGTTTGGCAAAAAGGCGGATACGAAAACGGTATTTGGATTGTTTTAGATTATGTAGATGTAGTTGTACACGTTTTTCAAACCGAATGGCGAGAGTTTTACAGGCTTGAAGAATTATGGGCAGATGCAAAACGAACCAACTACAACACTACTGATAATGAAAACTAGTTAGTTTTGGGTTTGCAGAACAAAACACCGCTAGTTACGTTTAAACCAAGACATTTAATAGTTACACAAAATTAGCATGAAAGAACAAAATAAAGATAAGCAGAAGGAGAATCAGGAGAAGGGGAAAAAAACCGAACAACCATCTGGCGCAAAGGGTGGTGGTAATATAAACTTTGGAGGTAAAAAGTTTAATATATACTGGGTTTACCTTTTCATTATTCTTGGAATACTAGGACTTCAGTTTTTTTATAGCGCAAAGGAGCCTATTGAGAGCAACTGGCGTGAGGTTGAGTCAAAAATGCTTCAACAGGGCGATGTAGAGAAGCTTGTTGTAGTTCGCAACCTTGGTAAAGTTGAAGTTTACCTAAAGCAAAAAAGCTTAAGTAAGTACTCCGACAAGCTAGGCGAAGATGCCCAAAAAGTTAACAGGGAGGGACCTCACTTTTATTTTACTATTGGAGATCGTGGAACATTTGAACGTCAACTTGAGGAGGCGCAAGAAAACACTTCCGAAAAGATATATCCCGATTTTGAAGACAGGCCAAATTATTTTGGAGAAATAATTACATGGTTGCTACCCATTCTAATCCTTGTTGGTGTTTGGCTATTTATTTTCCGCCGAATTAGCAAAGGTGCAGGTGGCGGAGGTGCAGGTGGCCCAGGAAATATTTTCTCCGTTGGAAAATCGAAAGCGCAACTGTTTGACAAAGAATCAAACATAAAAATTGATTTTAAGGATGTTGCCGGTTTAGAAGAAGCCAAGGTAGAGATAATGGAGATTGTTGATTTCCTGAAAAGCCCCAAAAAATATACCGACCTTGGCGGTAAAATCCCAAAAGGAGTTCTGCTGGTTGGCCCTCCTGGTACTGGTAAAACCCTACTTGCAAGAGCCGTTGCCGGTGAGGCCGATGTTCCATTCTTTAGCATGTCGGGCTCCGATTTTGTTGAGATGTTTGTTGGTGTAGGCGCTTCACGCGTTCGCGACCTCTTTAAACAAGCCAAAGATAAAGCCCCATGCATCGTTTTTATCGACGAG
>JAWLEY010000136.1:0-7439 GCA_041685855.1 Perlabentimonas sp.
CCAGCGCCGATGGTACTGCCGATCAGGTGGGAGAGTAGGTCGCCGCCACCCTTTTTACAAGCCCCTTTACCCAACGGTATCGGGGCTTTTTTTGTATATAATTATAAAGTTAGCCTCTTCTTCCGGTTTTGTGCACCACATCATCTCACACTCATACCGTCAATATGCCGTCAAAATGAGTGTGTCTAAAACAAAAATGGTTCTCAACAAATATTAGTTGTTTATATTACTGCTTAGTATCGTTTTATAGTAGCCTTAATCAATGGCTCGCTTAATGATGATTCCAAGTTCAATTTTTAATTGATTTACTTAAAAAAACGTTGTAGTTGAGATTTTAAAATTTGATTAAATATTTATTTATAAGGAACTATATGATCAAAATGATCTTTTTATTTGCTTAGAAAATAAAATTTATTGTATTTACTGATATGGGGGTGCTTTGAGAAAGTTTGATTATTTAAATTTTTCTACTATAAAATAGAATACTTATAGCAATGCTTTTTCTATTGTATTATAAAAAAAGGCTCCAATAATTGAAGCCTTTTTTATTTACAGATATTAACAAGGGGTTAAAAATGGAAAAGGAGAGAAAGGGCTGCTGATCCACCAAAGATTGCAGAGGTGGATCCATTATCAACTGAAAAACCAGTGAAAGATACTTGAGTTGCACCTTGAAATTCTTCGGTGCGATATGAATTGGTGCCAGTACCGTCTGGATCATCCCAAAATTCACGTGTTTCTGTTCCGCGAGAATCTTTTGAAAATCCTAGCCCCCAACCAAATTCTGCGCTAAACGACATTTTTGGTGCAAAGAAATACTCTACTCCAATAAATCCACGAAGACCAAGCCCAAAGGTTGTTTGTTTATAGTCTAATGGACGATTTGCTCCACCAAAAACCAGGCCTTCATCCTCATTTGTCTGGTTGTAACTAATTCCATATTCGTAAGTTTCTTTATAAGCGGATCTTGCAAGCAAGAGTTCACCACCATAAAATCCTTGAAGACGATTATGACCTCTTCTTAATTCCAATCCTCCACCAAAGATAACTTCATTGTTTTTCTCTTTATAAACATCTTCGAGTTCAGGGATATTTGTGGTGGCATCTGATAGAGGATCATCAAAGTATGTAGTTGTCTTTTCGGTAAGTGAATTAATACCTAGTTTCCCTCTTACTGCCATGTTATCTTCTAGGAAATATTTTGCTACAATCACCTGATTAAACCCGCTAACGTAGCCTGGATGCTGTGCTGTGTGCCCTGTATTGTTCATTATGTTTACAAGGTTAAGGCCAAAGTTTAGAACTGGTGTTGCATCAAAACCAAGTGCAATATCACCTGATTCAGGTAGTATTAAATGCCCTTTTTTTGATCGGAGTAAATCGTCTTGAATTTCTGCTTCTTCATCTTGCTGTGCATATGATGCAAAAGCAAATGGAATTAATGCAATAAACAAAAGTGTTTTCTTCATGGTTAGTATGTTTTTTTTAGTTTGCCCTACTCGTAAGGTTTTTCGGTTACACCCCTTTGTTTTTAAGCTGTAAGGTCAGCTTTTGTATATAGTGAAACTTGCAATCGAATTAACAATTATTGTTCAAAGCTAAACATTTATACAGTTGTTGTTTAGACTTCATTCGTTGAGAAGTTGTTTACCTAAATATTGATGAGAAGGAGCTGGATACTTCTTCCCAAATCCTATCCCATTCGTTAATAATTAGAATGACTAGGATAATTGCTGTACCTATGAGAAGGAGTTCTGTTATTGATAGTTGTTTAACTCTACCTATTATCTTTTTAATCATGCTTTATTTACGATTTTTTTAACGCGGCTATTGCTAAAAGAACACCCAATACTATTCCTAAGATGGCAGCAAAGAGAACTCTGTAATCTGCTGGTAATAGGAATGTAATTGTATGTGCAGGAATCCAGAATAGTGGTATGGTCTTTTTAAAAACAAAATTCCATTGAACCTTCCAGTTAATCTGTTCCATTAATTCCCCCATTTTAAGGGGACGAAAAAAGCCTGCAATAGTTCCTCCATTGTTTACAATATGCATATCAGTAATTTTATGGAAGGTCATCATTACGGGTGCGTAAATTATATTAAGTGTGCTGCTAATGCAGAAGGCTACAAAAATCTTTCCCCAGGATAGACTTTCATTTAATAGGCCTGTTGCATTGTGCATGCCAAGATACTCCAAAAATTGGATTGTTCCAGTATTGAATATTGTGAATGCCATTTTTATGGTAAGGCCAATTAAACCCCAGACCAAAGCTCTAGGAATAAGCCCAAATCCTGGCTTATTATAGTAACCTGTTCTTATTCTAAGTCCAATCATTTCTCCAAATGTTGCCAGTATAGCAAATTTGAAAAAACTCATAATCATTCCATGCTCAGCATTGTATGTTTTGTAAACATTGTTTATTTCAGGAATGAATATAAACAGGGATACTAGGGCACCAACTATAAGAATGGTTAAGAAATCTATTTTTCGCATTGCTGAGTAATGTTATTTTTCTATTCTTATTCGTGCATCAACAGCAACAACCTTGTCGCTTCTACCAAGTAACGGGTTTAGGTCCATCTCAAAAATCTCAGGTGCTATAGAAACAAGAGCCGATACGCGCGAAACGATTTCAGCAAAATGTTGCTCGTTAACTTTTTCCTGCCCACGAACTCCCTGTAAGATTTTGTAACCTTTCAATCTTTTAATCATGCTTAAAGATTCTTCTGTACTTATGGGAGCTAAGCCGGCATTTATATCTTTTAAAACCTCGATAAATATTCCTCCAAGACCGCAAAGAATCATATGCCCAAACTTATCCTCATGTTTTGCACCTACAAAGAGTTCAACGCCTGAAAGCATTGGCTGCATAAGAATTGCTTTGGTGTCTCTAATCTGCATCATTCGTTTAAATTCTTTCCCAACAGCTTCCGCATCTTTTACATTAAGCACAACCCCTCCAACATCAGATTTATGGACAGGTCCTACTACTTTCATTACAACAGGGAAACCAAGGCCTTGTGCAGCCTCAATGGCATCGTTAACTGTAGTTACTACTGCTTCTCCGGCTCGAGTAATTCCAGCGGCATCAAGAAGTGACTGAACATCTTTAGGCTCTATGTATCCGTTATTTGAGGAATTAATAATTGATCGAATTTTTGTTTCATTGATTTTGGGTAGATCCACTTTTTCAGATTGAGGCTTTGGGGTTTGGAAAACCTTAGCAAGAGCGTTACCAAAAACTACTTCATCGGGGAAGTTTACTCTGCCTTTTGCAAGAAAATGATCAATTTCATTTTTCACATTAATGATAGAAGGAAGTATTGGGTAAATTGGTTTTTTACATTCCTTCATCTTTCTATCTAGCAAATCATAAACATCATAGACAGGGAAAAGCCCGGGGCTACCAAAAATTACAGCCATTGCATCAATGTTGTCAAAATCGTGCTCGCATGCATCAATAATATGTCCTAGCTGTTCTGCAGTACCTGTGGCCAGAAAATCAATGGGGTTTGCAACGGAGGATCCGGGGAATAGTTTTTCAGTTAATGCTTCTGCTTTGGGCCCAGATATTGAAGGAATCTCAAGGTTATTGTTTGAGAGTGAATCGGTTAGCATTACAGCTGGTCCGCCAGCATGGGTAATTATGGCAATATTTTTGCCCTTTAATTCTGGATGCATAAAAAGTGCTGCAACAGTAGCTAGCTCTTCACGTCCATGACAACGAACAATACCCGCTTTACGAAAAAGAGCATTTACAGCAACATCGCTGCTGGCAAGTGCTCCCGTATGTGAACTTGCGGCGCGGCTGCCTGCTTCTGATCCACCGCTTTTTATTGCAGCAATTTTACATCCCTTGCGGATTAATGACGATGCATGCTTGAGAAGCATCTGTGGTTTATCTATGCTTTCTATGTAAAGTAATTTTACTTTAGAACTCGTTTCTGGGTCAAAGTTCTCATCCATATCTTTTAGGATTTCTTCAACTCCCAATTGGGCACTATTTCCAACGCTATAAACGGATGAGAAAGTTAAACCTTTTGGCATGCCTGCTTCCATAATAAAAACGGCGGTGGCTCCAGAACCAGAGATAAAATCTACCCCTTTAGGATCTAATTTTGGAACTGGCGTTGTAAACACCCCAGCATAGTTTGAATTTATTACACCAATGCAGTTAGGTCCAATTAGGCTGCCATTTACTGAATTGACAATATCTACAACTTCCTTCTCAAGCTTGGCACCCTCTTCACTCTCCTCGTGAAAACCTGCTGATAGTATAATAAATGCGCGTGTGTTTTTTTCCTCTGCTAAAATCTTAACAGTTTGTGGACAAAACTTAGCAGCAATGGCAATTATGGCTAGATCTACGCTGGGCAGATCTTCAATATTCTTAAAACTACTAATTCCTTGTACCGAATCTGCTTTAGGATTAACAACGTGTAGTGCTCCTTTAAACTTATGGTCAATAAGATTTTTGAGTACTTTACCACCAGGTTTCTGTATATCATCTGATCCACCTACAATTACAATGCTTTCAGGTTTAATTAACTGCTTAGTAATCATAATAAATTTTGTTATTTATTTAAATTTCAAAATTAATTGTTAGGGTTTTAAAAGATAATTTGCGAAGCAAGCAAAATCGAGAGCAAACTTACAAAAAGTTTTAACGAAAATGGATGAAATATAAATGCTATTAAACTTACTGCATGAATAGTTGTTTCTTTTATATATTTACACCAAATTAAAAACGTAAATATGGGCATTGTTAGTGATATCCTTAGTAAGGAAGAATTAAGTAAAGATGATATTGTTTTGCTTTTGCAAACTAATGTTGACGATAGGAATAAAGTTTACGAAAAGGCAGCAGAGGTAAAAAAAGAGTTTGTGGGGAGAAAAGTGTTCTTTAGAGGATTAATTGAGATGTCGAATATTTGCAGGAAAGGATGCTTTTATTGTGGTATTAGAGCAGGGAATACGAACGTAAAACGTTACAATTTATCCGATGAGGAAATAGTTGATGCTGCAATATTTGCCTGGGAAAACCAGTATGCTAGTTTGGCTATACAAACGGGGGAGGTTGAAAGTAAAGCCTTTACTAAACGTGTTTCGGATCTGCTTAATAAAATTCATAAGAGAACCAATGGGGAGTTGGGTATTACACTTTCAATGGGAGAGCAAAGCGAAGATACTTACAGGGAATGGTTTGAGAGTGGAGCCATTCGCTACTTGCTTAGGATTGAGGCTACTAATCGTAATCTATACTCAAAATTACATCCAAGAAATAAAACACATGATTTTGATCGAAGGATTGAGTGTCTTAAAACACTCAGGAAGGTTGGTTATCAGGTAGGAACTGGGGTTATGGTTGGGTTGCCTTTTCAAACCATTGAAAACCTGGCTGATGATTTATTATGGATAAAATCAATGGATATTGATATGGTTGGAATGGGCCCTTACATTGAACATCCAGATACGCCCCTATACAATTTAAAGGATAACCTAATTCCTCTAGAGGAACGCTTTAACTTAACTCTAAAGATGATTGCAGTTCTACGGATATTGATGAAAGATATAAATATTGCAGCACCAACGGCCCTTCAGGCTATTGATAAACTTGGGAGGGAGAAGGGACTGATGGTAGGGGCCAATGTTGTAATGCCCAATATTACCCCAGGTATATATAGGAATGATTATAAGTTATATGATAACAAACCGTGTGTTGATGATGCTGTTGATGACTGCAAAAACTGTTTAGAGGCTAGAATTCAGCTAACTGGCGATACCATTGGCTTTGGTGAGCATGGTAATTCAAAGCATTTTATAAAAAGGTCTTCCTAACTAGTTTGTTGATTTTTATTAAAAAATGAACTATATTTGAATTTACGCAATTAATAAAATACAGTTATGAATAAAATTATTTCAATTTGCTTTGCTATACTACTTTCATTCTCAGCATTCTCTCAGAATGAAAGAAACAAAGTTAATGTTAGTTCAGGAGACACATTAAACTATGCCCTTTCCATGGGGATGCAGTATATATACCCCGAATTTGTTGAAGGAACTGTTTACTTTGATGATAGGAGTAGGTCAAAAAGTTTCTTGAATTACAATATTCTTGTTGATGAGATTCACTTTATTAACGCCGATGATTTAGATTATGATAATATTAAAAGCGAGAAGGATTTTCTAAAGATTGCAAAGAAGCTAAACTTAAAGGGTGTTGATTTTGTGATAATTGGGCAGGATATTTTTTTTAACACGAAGAGCGGCATAATGCGATTGATTGCAAATTACGATGTTAAACTTTTGCAGAAGAATAAGGTTGTGCTAACGAACGAAACCAGAAGAGGTGCTTATGGGCAACCAATCCAAACCGCTTCCATTGAGCAAAAATCATCTTTTGAAGATTCAAGATCGGGTCAGGTAAATCTGTCTACTGAAACTGTAAACGAGTATTCAAGGCAGATAAAATACTATTTATATGAAGATGGGAAAATTACACCTGCTACAAAGCGAAGGTTTGAGCGAACCTTTAGAGGTTTAAAAAGCGAGATTGGAGAATTTGTTGATGCTGAGAATATTGATTTTAGCAATCAAGCAGACCTTAAAAAACTCCTTATGTACTGTATAGATAACTCCTAATAAGAATCAACAGGCAAAAGCATAATGGGTGTAAACATTAAAGTTTTTAAGGGTGATATTACTACCTTACAGGTTGATGCTATTGTAAACGCTGCCAATACCAGCTTGCTTGGAGGGGGCGGTGTTGATGGAGCCATTCACGATGCGGCTGGACCAGACCTCTTAGAAGAGTGTAAGACAATAGGAGGATGCCCGGTGGGCGAAGCAAGAATTACAAAAGGGTATGATCTTCCTGCTAAATTTATAATACATACTGTTGGTCCCGTTTGGCGGAATGGGGAGCATAACGAACCTAACTTGCTAAAAAGTGCCTATGAGAATAGTCTTCTACTAGCAAAAAAAAATGGAATTAATACAATAGCATTCCCCAATATTAGTACTGGAGTGTATAGATTTCCTAAAGGCAGGGCAGCCAGAATTGCCATTGAGACAACTAGCACCTTTTTAAAGAATAACAGTATTCCACAGGAAGTTATATTTGTTTGCTTTGATGATGAGAATTATAACCTTTATACTCAACTTTTAGAGCAAAAGTTATAGTTTAATATTATGTTTATCTAGTCTTCTGTCGAGTGATTGTCGAGTAATATTTAGGAGGTGTGCAGCCTCAGTCTTCTTGTTATCACATCTGTTTAGGGCTTTAAGAATGGTTGTTCTTTCCAACTCTTCAAGGTCGTAGATGTACTCTGAAGGTACACTCTTTTCCAAGTCCTTCGCCGCCTTGGTTAAACCTGGGAAAGTAAACTCATTAATTGAGAGTTTGTCGGTTTCAGCAAGAATAATAGCTCTTTCA
>JAWLEY010000004.1:0-31441 GCA_041685855.1 Perlabentimonas sp.
AAAGTAAGGCTAAACCTTGGCTTTTCAAAAATAATAGGCCATACTATAATGGGTATGCTGGTCAAGAGAATCCTACTAACAAGGCAAAGCATTGTTGTTTTTAAATTGGGTGTCTCATTGCACAAAACAGGAGCAACCCTTTTACTTCGTTACCATACAATAGGAGTTAACGGTAGCGGTTACCGAACAATTTTAGGCAAAGCCTGCTTAAATATATTGTCTGAGGTGCAACCTCAGCCCAACAGGGGGAATGTAAGAAGAAGTAACCAAAGAACCATTACACCATGAAGTCCCTATGTTTGTTGGAAAAACAATCTTAGCCTAACGGCTATGGGCTGAAGCCTCAGCCGAACAAGGTATGTTCGAACATGGCTTTAAAAAAATATGATTATCTTTTTCAATTAAACAACACTTGTTCAGTAATTTATTTTAATTTTCCATTAAATTAGAAGTACAGGTAAAGCCAAAACAAGTATGAAGAGCTATAAAACAGAAATTCTGAATAAAATTTGCTATACTGAACGCGTTTATGATAGGATTAATAAAAAGTTGAATCTAAACTTTTCAAAAAAAGACATTGAGAAAATGATTTTTGAGGTTCTTAATGAAACCAATGAAATACTATTTAAAAAGACAGGGAAAAATATATATGTAACAAATAACGACCGAAATATTAGAATAACTATAAACTCAAACACATACAGGGTTATAACAGTAGATAAATTACGGCTACCTCCGTTCGGCTTAGGCTCCCGATAAATTACATTCCCGACAAAAAGCATCGGGACAGGCTGGGGCAAATTATGCCAAAATCGTATCTACTATATTATCATTGAAACGGAAAGTATTAAGATAATAAAAATCTAACTGCAACGATAAAGCGCCAATTGCAAATCGTTATATTTAAACCATCTTACACCAGAAACACCATTGAAAAGAAGTGGCATATACTGCCAGCGAGAACAAACAGATGAAAAATACCATGTCCAAAGGGGATATCGCGCCTTATATAGAAGAAAATACCCAACGAGTAGGTAACACAACCTACCAGGAGAAAAACCAATGAGATGGTTGGTAAATTGCGAACAATTGGACCTATTGCCATTAAAAACATCCACCCCATTGCTCCATAAAGCAACGCCGAAATAATTCTAAACTTATGCGAATAGAACCATACCTTAAAGATAATTCCCGCTATGGCAAGCCCCCATATTATTCCAAAAAGCACCCAACCCATTGGTCCTCTAATAGAAACTAAAGTGTACGGCGTATAGGTGGCCGCAATAAGAACATAAATTGAGGAGTGGTCGAATGTATTAAGACGATACTTCCTTCTCACATTCTTCGTGCTATGAAATAGGGTTGATGCTGAGTATAAAGTAATCATTCCTGCACCAAATATACTAAAGCTAACAATATGCCACACATCGCCATAAAGGGCACCTCTAACAACAATTATTGCGGTACAGGCAATGGCCATAAGCACACCAAAGCCATGCGAAGCGCTATTAAAAATCTCTTCGTGTCGTTTTCTTCTCTTGCTTAATTTCATAATCAATTTTGAGAAGTGAAAAAAATAGAACCGGTAACAAACTAAAGTGTCACCAGCCCTATCTCTTTAAATATTTAATCCCTACTAAATAACTGGATTTAAATTCCAATTATCGTAAAGTCAACCCTTCTGTTTTCTGCTCTACCCTGAGCGGTTCGATTGCTCGCCTTGGGTTTATCAAAACCATACCCTTTTGAAACAACCCGGTGCGCAGGTACGCCCTGAGCAATTACATACTCGGCAACAGAAAGCGCCCTCTCTTGTGATATTTTTTTGTTTATGGCAGCCGATCCAACATTATCGGTATGGCCACCAATTTCAACTCTAACATTTGGGTACTCATTTAAGAACTCAATTAGAGCATTTAGCGAGCGGTACGATTCAGGCTTTAGGGATGCCTTTCCTGTCTCAAAGTAAATATTCTCTATATCAACGGATTGCCCAACTTCAATTGGCGTAACGTAGAAGTTACGGACAACCTCGCTCATTGGTTCCGCTTTGGTTAGGTCAACCGGTTCAAACCTGTTGTAAAAATTAATAACTTTTGGCGTGATATCGTAGTTAAACCCAACTGGCAGTTTAAGAGTATATGTAGCATTACTTTCATCGTACTTAAATGCTTTCGATTCAACTCCATTCACACGCATTCCAACATCATACCCCTCTTCAAGCTGCTTGCCGGTTTTGGTGTTAATAATTTTACCCTTCATTGTTACCATGTTGGCATCTTTACGCTCAGCAAAAACATTCTCCTTAATGGATGCGTACTCAACATAATCGGTCAGGTCAACTTCGTTTTCAAGGGTTTTATAGTTTTTCGCTTCAACCCCAAGTATGTAATTAACTCCAAACGGCAAATTAACTGTAAATTTACCATTAACCGGATCTATGCTAATAGAATCAGCAACTTCACCGTTTATAAGCAGCTTTGGCTGATCCTCGGCCTTAATTGGTGTTAATGAATTATTATCAAGCACCTGTCCGCTCACTTCAACCCAAGGTACAGAAGTTACATATAGCGTAATCTCTTTCTCAACAAATGCGGTTTCGTCTGTTACATCAACAACAACTGGTGTTGATGTGAAGTTATCCACCTTACCTTCAAACACATACTCTTCGCCCAATGGGAGGAGCGCCTGAAATGCTCCTGAAAACTGATCGTACTTAACAGAATCGGATTGCTGTCCGTTAATGTGCACCTTTGGCTCACGCGATAATGGTACTGGCTCATCGGTTCTAAAATCAACAATCCTACCCCTTACCTGAACGAAAGGGATAGCAGAAAAATAAAGATTCTCTGTTGCTTCTGAGTACTCTCTCTCTTTGGTTAGGTCAATCTCCGTTGATATTCCGTTCCAGTTCTCCATTTCAGGTAGCAGGGTATATGATTCTCCCAAAGGTAATAGTACCTCATAGGAAGCAGACTCTTTATCCACTTTCATCTCTGGGAACTCCTCTCCGTTCACCAAAATTTCATAGGATGTTTCTTCAAGCATCAACTCCTGATTTGCCTGATTCAATATTAAACCACTAAGTTTTACAAATGGGAACTCCTCGTACATTTTCACTCTAAAAATATCAGCCTTACCCTGCGAGTTGGTGGTTGAACTATAGTACCCCCAGCTCTCCTTGGTATTCATTTTAAAGTATGAGTCCCAGTTAGGCGTATTTATGGTATCTGTAACTCTAACGGGAGCAGACCAATTTTGATAGGTGTCATCGGAACGATCGGCATAAAATATATCGAACTTGTCTCGTCGCTCAAAATCGCCTGAAAAGTATAGCCTGTTCTTATCGGCTGTCAGGAATGGAGCCTCAATGCTTTTAGCTGTTTGTGCATTCTTTGGTCCACCCTGTATGGGTTTTGGCTTTGTATAAATATTCTCCTTTTTACGATGCGAAACGTAAAGGGACAAACGCTTGCTGTTGGCTCTTTTTGAAAAAGCCATAAATAGCAACTCCTTATCGGGTGTCATGTATGCATTTGCTACCCTACCCCTGTTTAATCTTGCAAAACCTCTCACTTTAATGGTCTGTGGCTTACCCCACTCGTACGGATTTAACCGCTCAATTATTGAGAAACCTCGTGTTAGCCATCGTGTAGCTGATTTATTATAGCGTCCTTTAATAAGATAGGACTTTCCATCATCCAAAGCAGATAGTATGGCATTATACCGTCCAATATTCACTGCATCGGGTAAACGAATGGCCTGACTCCAGGTTCCGTCGTCCTGCAACACGGAGAACCAAATATCCTGACTTCCATCCTCCCCAAATTTATTTTCTGGGTGATTTACCCTGCTAAAAAACAGCGTTTTGCCATCCTTCGAAATAACCGGGTTTATTTCTGCATATTTGGTATTTATACTTTTCCCTATATTCTCTGGTTCAAACGATGTTTGCGCTCCCAAAACATTACTCAAAAGGAGTAATAGAACCAATATATGCGATACAACTACAAGCTTTTTCATATTGAACTGTATAACTTGTTTTTTCATCCTATAAGTTGTTAATATGTTGTTTTCGATTTACTGTTGTGTTAAAAAAAGCATTCATACACAAACATTATCTCTACCTAAATGGCAGCCCTTGTTGTGTTTTCACTCTTCCAAAAACAAGGTTCATACCAACCCTAAAGTTTAGGTTAGTGAATGTAAGCGGATCAACCAATGGTGTATAGATGTTATCAGCTAACATATAAATCTGAAAAGGCCCAGGCTTAAGAAGCAAACCGAATCCAACATTGGTAATAGTTCGCTGATTAAACGATCCGGTTAGCGCTACATTAAAAAATCTGCCTACACCCTGGGTTATTCCCAGAGACAATGCAGGATAGAACCGTCTGTTAACCGTTCCATAAAACTGAACCCCAACATGTGTACGATTTGCCAGCTGGTAATTTGCAGAAAGGTAAAACTTTGGGGAAAGCCAGGTTGTGTAAGCTTCCTCAAACTCCTCATCGTTAAAATTATCTCTAAATACATTTAGAGTGGAGTCAATATCTATATCTTCTCCGTACAAGAAAGAGCCAAGCGCATCGATACCCTCAAAGGTTGATTCACCCTTCACTCTATAGTTAAGGGTACTGTCGCTCCAGCTTATAAAACCTAAATCATTAACTGCTACGCTAAATGAGGTTCTCTGGTCCAGATTATAGGTTGCGCCAAACGACATGGAAACCCCCGGGTTTCGCATTCTGGTAAGATAGGATGTTAACCATTCTGTGTTCTCAAATAAATCAGCATTTAACTCCCTGTCTGCGGTTACCGGGATACCTGCACTGTAAAGCACTGCATCGGTATCAAATGTATGGTTGTACATATCATCCTCAATGGTAGCCTGCATTAGCTGGGGCTTAAGGTAAAGGCTCGACAATCCTTGCAACAGGCTGATCCGTCCACCAAACACCCAATGATCAAGCTCCGTAGCAGCACCCAGTGTGTACTCCCTGTGCATATTGAGATTTAGACCTAAGCGGCCAAAATCAATGGTTTGCCCCACCATACTCTCGTTCCCCTCAATGGCAAGGTTCATCATATCCTTTGGGTAAAAGAACGATAAATTGTGGCGCTGCCTAACACCAAACCAGTAGTCCCAATTATATATCCTGAGCCTTAAATGGAATATATCAACGTGATTATCAGCAAATATCATATTTTGTTCTGTGAGTTGACTGCCAATGCTCGTTGGGTCAATTTTAAATGAACCATCAGATTTATTTACTACCGAATATGGCACAAAACCGTTATGTATTGACTGCACGTATATTGAAGATAAACCTGGCAACCCAATACTTACCGCATGTTCTGTTCGCACAGTTGGTTTTAGGTAGGTTGACTGGAACACATCATCGAATAGCGGTAGGGTTAGTTCAGACTGCCCCTTAGCGGCTACTGCGGCTATTACTATCGATATAATTATAAAAAATCTTTTCACGGCCTATTGATTTTATCGGTTAAAGGTTATCAAGATTAACTGTAGCTTTAATCCCTACGCTAAGCTGTGCTCGTAAATTATTTGTTGACAATATCTTTACTGGCTCAGGATCGCCAGATGCTGCCTCCTCGTGGGTAAAAAGTTTATAGTTTAAAATAATATGTGGCGACTGTTTTAGCTTGTCAAACTCATCGGGTGTTAACGTAATGGTTAGGTAAGAGACGCTTGGTTCCACAAGCACGCCATCATCATTCACATCGGCACCTACAACTAAATCATAAGTTCCATCATCGTACATATCGGAGTTGAACTTAAGCGTGTCAACAGGTTGCAAAGTTTCTTCGGCAAGGGTAATTACTGAGAAACGCATATTTAGTGGCAGTTCATTGGTCATTTTAAACTTGAGGGTTGCCTCATAATCATCGCCAATATATTCAATATCCTGACTAAGATCGGGCCAGGGAACATCCATGAGTGTATCAGCCAAAAGGTGCGTAACAGCCCAGCCATCTAAGGGAATAACAATATCAGTAACTAAACTAACGCTGCTGCCACGTGTTATGAAGTAATCGTGATTATCAGTACCGTCACCAATGCTAAAATCTACACCAAAAGCAATTTTATTAGGGGCAATGCGGAATATATCATCTACATTTGAATTTGTTGAATTTAAAACCAAGGAAGTTTTTACATCAGGATCACCTGGAGCGCTCACTCTATCAATAATATTATAATCAGACAAATTCAAGTCATTCTCTCCTAAAACATAATCAGGGTCATTCTGTACTGGCTCAACATCACCCTGATTATTACTCGCCTCAAATACAGGGAATTTTAGTGAAAGTGGGATGCCGTAGCTGTTATCAAAATGCAAGGTAAAGGAAGGGTTGGCAAAGTACTGCTCAGCTAGTATCGTAGAATTAAAGGCACTTAATGTAAATACCTGATCAGGCACGTTAAAATCCTTATTGAATTTACCCCAAATTTGCTCAAATTGTAGATTATTAAACTGCATTGAAGCGGTTAAATTTCCTGTAAAGGTTGCAATTGGCTCGCTACTATTAATAGTAAATGAAACCCTAAATGAGTTATAAAGGTCGTTCACATCATCGTATAAATCTAGGTTCCAGGTCTCGTTAAGAGCATGACTCTCATAAATGCTACTTCCTGGCATAAAATCATTCCTTACAATGCTGTGGGATACTCCATCTTCAAGGAGAGATTCAATGTTTACTTCGAGGTCTATTGCATGGTTAAAGTCGTTTATAACTTCAATTTGAAGACTACCATCATAGAAAATAACATGGTCAACTTCCTGCCCTGATACAACATCGTACGTTTCTGAATACTCCATCTCTACGGGGAAAGATTTTGACGCACCCAGTTTTGCCAACGTTACATTATAGTTGAAACCAAGACTGTTTAAGGAAAACTGATTATTAGCAAAACCAGCATCAACAGTATCGCGAATGGCCATATAAAATAAATTTGGATGACCTGTAACCTCATCATCCTCCTCAACTGTGGAATTTGTTCCGCTACGCTCCACCATCTCCTTAAATGATATTTCAGAATTCATAATTGGAAAAACCCACGATTGCTCAAAGGGTTCCACCCCGAACTCATCGTAATCGTTCATATCCCAACAAGACACCATTAGAAATGGGAGTATAAGTAGCAGCAATAATTTTCTACTTCTCATGGCAAGTTAGTTTTAATAGTAATAGCCTAATTTTAATTTTGAAAGGTAAAACATTTGTTAAATTATAACAAAAATTACACCATCTTTTTTAGGATGGCAACCTTTACAAATCTTTATGCTTCATTATTCTATATAAAAAAAGAAAACAAACGTTCAAAAAAAGGGGCACTTCTGGCCCCTTATCTTATATAATTTATTTAAAAAGTACTATTAATAGAATTTTGCTCTTCTATCAATAATATTTGAATTCTCTTTTATTGCTTCAAATGGTTCGCGCATAGCACGTGCCTGCAACTGATTTTTCAACCTCCTTCTTTCAGTCTCACTGTCTGCTGCATCAGCAATATTAATTGCACTAACGGCAAGGGCATAAACGCCTGCATTACCTTTTACAGGGCCAGCCAATTCACCTTCAAGTGAGTTAGTTGCTGTTGCTATAACTGCTGGTTCTGCACCCACTGTTGGCAGCGAGAACGATGCAAAAGTGATTCTGTTTGCCTGCTGAACAGCGAGTGATAAGTTCGAAGAAAGGTCTTCAATGCTACCAGCCTCGTTCATTGCAGTGGAGATTTGCTCTTGAAGCATATCAGCCTTCTTATCGCGAACAATCTTATCTCTAATCTCATTCTCAACTCGGCTTACGGGAGCAACTCCTTCTTCCCTAACATCCTTTACGGCAGGTACTACAAAATTTTCACCTGTTTCGAAGGGAACATCAGCAACATCGAACTTTTCAGCTTCAAAAGCCCACTGGATCATTCTTCGAGGATTTTCGAGACCCGAAATATTCCTATCAGCTTCTTTTAAATTTGAAGCAATACGCTTGCTTAATTTTTGCTCTCTTACAGCTTGCTCAAATTCCTCGTAGGTATTATTCGTGCCTGCAAATTCGCTCGCTTTTTGATAGATGGCCTGGTATGTTTTGGTGCTAGGTATAACATTGCGCTGCAAAATTGCAACTTGTACTTTTTTTGAAAGGCGACCTAATTCTAGTATTTCAATAACATGAATACCGAACTGGGACTCAACCTTAACAATGTCTCCTTTACTTCCATTAAAACAAGCATCGTTAAATTCTTTTACCATTTGCCCCTCGGTAAACCAACCTAAATCGCCTCCCTGGGTTGCTGAGCCCGGGTCGTCTGAATTCTCACTTGCTATACGAGCAAAATCTCCTCCGCTTCTAACAAGTTGATAAATGCTATCAGCCTTTTCATTTACCGCATCAAACTCATCCTGTGTTTCGACCTCAGTGCTTATTAGGATATGCCTTGCTTTAACAGAATCGGGCAGGGAGGCAATGTCAACAAGTTTTGCCAACTTGTAGGCATCGTCTTCAAACAAAGGACCAGTAAGGTCACCCTCTGTTGCGCTAAAAGCCCACTCATTCAACTCCTCGTTAGGCAGCTCACCCTGCTTGTAGTATTTATCATTAAAAGGGACATCGGAGCTCAGGTTAGTAAATTGAACTGGGTCATTAGCCTCAACAAATTCATCTTTAATGTCAGTTATCCACTCCTCGGCAATTCTGTCGTCATCTTCTGATGGTTCAATGGGAAATACAACATACTCAACATCACGTGAAGCCTCCTGCTCAAACATACGCCCATTCTTCTTATGAAAATCTTTAATCTCTTTATCCGTAACGGTTACAGTTGAATCGGCAATGGTAGAGTATTTTGCAACAATGTAGTTAAAATCAACCTGCTTGTTACGATTATTCGCTGATTTCTCTGCCTGTAAATCGGTAACGAATACACCCTTACTAATTAGATTATTGTACTTTGTGAAAAGTCTGTCTCTTTTTATAATATTTTCAAGGTAAAGCCAAATAGCCTTTTGTAATCCAGAAGGGTCATCATCCATACTTCGCAGGAACTGAATAACCTTCTCGGTATCAACCTCTCCAGTTTGAGGGTTTCCAAATTCTCTTTGTATTAACGGATGAATATTATTACCCTGAACCATGTCAAAAAGTTCTTCGGATGATATGGCGATTCCTAGATTCTCGTACCTATCATCCAGCACGTACTCCTGTACTAGCTCGTTCCATACCTCTTCACGTATGTTATTCATTGTTTCCTCGTCAAGTGCTGACTCCCTGCGGGAGGCCTTGTTTAACTCAACTATTTTATCAACCCGTTCCTGATATAATTGATGAGGAATAGATTTGCCTGATATCTCAGCAATCTCATGCTGCGAACGATTAAGAAGCGAGCTTCCCTGCTCCAAAAAATCCATCAGAATAAAACCTAATAACCCTAATCCAATAAAAATTACTAGTAACGGACCACGATTCCTGAGTTTCTGTAAAGTAGCCATTTAATGTTAAATATTAGTTAGAAAAATGTTACAAATTTAAGGCTACGAATATAGCAATTTTAAAGCATTGCATAAATACTTATTCCATTTTTTCGTGATTAAGTTTAAAAAATGGGTGTATTCGCCTTAATAACACTAAAGTTTTATGGTTAAGGAGGTTTAAAAGTTTCGTTTTATGGTTTTGAAGGATGAACTGAGAGGCAATAACAGGCGATGGTTCACTTAACCTTCGGAAAGCATTGTCAGATGTATCAAATCAATTCTTGTTCGGTCCATCTTAGCTACCTTTATCCGGAAGTTATCTATTGTTATAACCTCTTGAGGCTTCGGGATATTCTGATGGCTGCTAATTACAAAACCTGCAAGGGTATCGTATTCTTCTGATTCGGGAATTCCAAAGTTATACTTATCGTTTAGATGACTAACCTCAAGACGTCCAGAGAGAATAAATTCATCCTTAGAAAGTTGCTTCTCAACAAAGTTGGACATGTCATGCTCATCGTCAATCTCTCCAAATATTTCTTCAATAATATCCTCTATGGTAACAAGGCCAGCTGTTCCACCAAACTCATCAACAACAATTGCAATGCTTTTATGCTCTTTAATGAAGGAAGTGAGCAACTTATTTGCCAGCATGGTTTCGGGCACAAAGTCAATTTTAAGCAATTTAGACTTTATACTCTTTGGATTTTTAAAAAGATCCTTGCTGTTTACGTAACCAATTATATTATCGATGCTCCCCTGATAAACGGGTACTCTTGAATAGTTTGTATTTATGAAGAGATCTTTCAACTCCTCTATAGGGCTATTAATATCAATGGCATCTATGTCGGTACGAGGAATCATACACACCCTGACCTTTATTTCGGTAAAATCGAGGGCATTCTGAAACATCCTAATATCCTGTTCATGATTTAAATCCTCCTCCTCACTATATTTGGATTCGCCTACAAAATGATCCAAATCAATCTTACCAAAGATTCTTCTCTCCTCCCCCCTTTTAACATCTTGTCTTAAAACTTTTCTAATAAACCCTAACGACACCCAAGTTGAGAATCTACTAACAGGATAAAAAAGTATATAAAAGAAGAGCATTGGAAGTGCGAAAAAATTCAACAAACCGTTAGGATGCATTCGGAACAGGGACTTGGGTAAAAACTCAGCAGTAACCAGGATGATGGCGGTGGAAACAAGTGTTTGGATAAGCAAAATCCATAGTCCACCATTAATGTAAGTGGAGATGGTTGGTTCGAGCAGATGTGCCATGCCAATGCCATAAACTACCAGCGCAATGTTATTCCCAACCAACATGGTAGCAATGTACTGACCTGGATCTTGCGTAAAAATATGTACTATACGTGAAACGTAGGTCCCCTTTTTTCTATCCAACTCTATTCTTAGCTTATTTGCCGAAACAAAAGCTATCTCCATTCCTGAGAAGAGGGCAGAAAAGAGAACTGATAAGCCAATAATAACCGGGTTATAGTCCATTTACTATTTGGCAATTTTAGTTTGTGAGGTTGTTTTTTCGTCGATACATTCTTAAACCGCCCATAAGAGCCGCTACTGCTGAGAGTATAAAGAACATATAACTCTGATTAATACCCTGCTTAATGGTTGCATAAATTGCTAGAGCTAAACAGAGCACCGCTAGCACAAACCAGATTGATTCCATTATTACTGAGGTTTTCCCCATTGCTATTTCGAATGTATTATTTAGAGATATAAATATAAGGTAATTTTAGTAAAATTAATATTTTTAACGAGTTTCTGAAAAAAAATCTGATTTACACCGAATGATTTACAAAAAAATTAATCATCATCTACATACAATGTCCCTGATGTTTTCTTAATTACCCAATTGTCGAAATTCTCATCCGATTCAAAACCTTCACCAAAGACAATTCCATCTTCAGTGGAGAATTTAACCATATCGTCCGAATATATCTTTTTATTCTTTTCGTCCCAATATAGAAGTTCGGTATTAAGCACCTCTCCCTTGGTATTCTGGGCTTCAACATCATACTGGGCTTTCCAGAGTTGTTTCTCCTCGAAGTAAACTGCATATTTTGCCGTTAATTGTGATTCAACCTCTAAAGAATCGGTATAAGTAAAAACGGTTATTCCTTGTGGAAACTCGTTGTAAGGTTCTTCCTCAAACTGGTAAAGCCTGGTTTCAGGAGCAGTTACCTTCACCTTAACATTTCCATTTTCGGTGTATAAAATCTCAATATTTTTTGCAACTACACTAGGAACCTCATCGTGTTCATCCAGGGCATTGATCATTTCAATATCTGTCTCGCAGGATAAAAGCAACATAGTCCCCACTAAAGCGGGGACTATGGATAATAACTTGCGATATATACTTCTTATTGAGATCATACTAATTTCAAACTTAAGGGCGCTTCCTTACTGTAGTTTTTTCGTTTATCCAGCAACCAACTGTATATCTATCACCTGGTGAAAGATCCTGAAAGAAGATGTCGTTCTGGGCAGGGAAATACTGCGAGTAAACACTAATCAACTTGTCAGCCTCACTAGCCAGGCTTGGGTCAGCCTTTTTTGCTTTTGCAAACTGATCTACGGCAGCCCAATATACGGTCTTCTTCTTAAACTCATCGCTAAAACAATCTTCCTCTGAGGCGTAAATATTGCCTATTAGTATATGAGCATGCCCCATTCCAGGATTCACTTCCAATGCTTGTAAGGCTAATGAACGAGCTTCCTGCGATTTTTTGAACTCGTCAAATACAATCTCTGCGTACTCAACAAGGTAAACAGACTTCTTGGTGGTGTCCTCCTCAAGTTCAATAGCATGCTTAAAATACTCTTCACTCTTTTTATACTCTTTCTGATCTTTAAATATTTTTGCAATCTCGTAAGCAAGAGTTGAAGTTGGCTTTTTATCAAAAAGTTTAACAGCTACATCTGTATAGAATTCTGTTCCTTCACACTTATTAGCCTCTAGCAAGGAGTATGTTTTCTTAATTAACTCCACGTCATTGGGTCTTTTCTCAATTCTAGGCTGAAATAATGCAGTAAGATTTTCACAATCGGCAACTCCTGCTGAAGAGAAAATAGACTCAACATTATCCTTGATTTGCAGCAAACGAGGGTTGTTTGGTCTCTCAATAAGCTGAAGATCTAGGTAATCAATTAGCTGAGAATAAGTTTCAATTACATTTTCGGCAGAAATCTTGTCGTTATCATACATGGTTTTCGTAACTAGCATGTAGGTGTAGATAACAGGTGAATCAGTAGCATCCTGCTCAATTTCAACTGATTTTTCCAAAAACTCATAAGCCTCCTCATATCTGTCGGAATCGAGACTCATCAAATCCACACCTTTTTGTCCGTATATATCGCCTTCCCTGTTAAAGTGCTCCATTCTCATATCATAAACCATCATCAAAGAGTCTATGAGTTCTGTCCTTCTATTAGGATTACTCTCATTCTTAATCCAAAATTTTAACATTCTTGCACCGTGTATGTATGCATTTTGCGATGCAGCTGGACAAATTTGCATTACCTTTTGCCATGCAGATTTTGCGTTATCGTAATCTTTCTGATTGTAGTACTCTCTATAAAGAGATAGGTTTATTGCACACTCTCTTCTCGCTTCTTCATCCTCTCCATACTTAGGGTTCTGGAGATAACCCTGAGCAAAACTGCTCGACACTAGCATAATCAATAGGAAAGCAGGTAATAGGCCTTTTTGTAGAATCGTTTTCATTTTGTTCTAATTTTAGTTGACAAAATATTCTTTATTAATTTAGTTAAATTTTCGCTTTACAAACCAAATATCGTAAAAAGTGAATCCAATATTTACTATTCCGTATGTTTCCTGAACCAAATTGTTATCCAACGTTCCCTTCCGGCCAAGTTCAAACGAAAGGTTAAATGACGTTTTAGATCTACGGAATGGTAAACCTACTCCAAAAGTTATGCCATAATCCTCTATCTGCTTATTACGCAATTCAAGATAAGTATTAGAATGGTAAGCACCAAGCCTATAGCTTACTCTTTTAAAATAACTTCTCAAATCCTGAGGATTTGGAGTGTATTGTACACCAACCCTGACAGTTTCGCTTTTTGAAAGTGAATCGCTTACTCCAAGGAATTTAGCATTGGACCAGTCCTGCGTAGAATACTCTGCCCCACCCATGAAACGATCTTTATAGGATAGGGAGAATCCGGCAGAGATGTTTTTTGGGAAATCTATGGAACTTTTTGGATTCTCCTCATAGGATATCGTGTCGCTAGCACCCAGATGTGGATATGATACAACTGATATACTCTGCGCACCAATGGATGTTTCGTTATCGAGGGTAGCTCCCAACACAAGTTTAAAATCGTTCTCTTCACCAAAATACTGGGTGTACTGTGCTCCAAAGCTTAACGCAATATCACGAACCACTACGCTATTAACCCTGCGAATGTCGTTATAGGCTGTTTCAGTTGGGAAAAGCACATCTGTTGTATGCTCAAGTGAACCAAAAAAATATGACATGTTCATTCCAACTGAAAGATTCTTTATTGGTTCAACAGCAAGACCTAGGTAGGCCTGAGTAATTCCCCCAGAACCGTCGTGATTATATTTTATTGGACCAATAGCACTTAATAGAGTGTCGTTAGTTTCAATATGCCTAATTCTATATCCCACGTTACTGTATGGTTGAATACCTGCACTTGCTCCCATCCATTTAGCTATAGGGAACTGAAGGGCAATATGCTGGATATTTCCGTGAGAGTTAAAGTTACTCTGGTCACCAGATTTATAGTCAACCCCAGTACCTTCAATTCCAAAATCAAAAATAAAGGACATGGTGTCCTGAGCAGTATAAGAGGCAGGATTCAGATAGTTAACCCAAGCTCCATTTCGTAAGCCTTGCGACATACCACCCAGCGCTTTATTGTTTGCATATCCTTGATTTCTCACCTCACCAATACCGTACCGTGAGTAGGGCGAGTATGTAGATAAACTTTGGGCTGACAAAGCCAAGGATGCTGTAAGTAAGATTGTTAAGGTGAGTAAAAATCTTGTACTATTCATTATAATAATTTAAAATTCGATTAAGTCCAATTAACACTAAATTAGGATGCACAAAGATGCTATTTTTTAACTTTTTATCAAAGAAAAAAGCATCTCCTCCTGTAAAAACAATTTTTAGCTGAGGATAATCAATTTTCAGAGAATCAATATACGCATCTACTTCATTTACAATACCATTTAACACCCCCGACCATATTGAATCAACTGTTGAAGAACCGATAATTGGATAATTGTTAGTAATATTTAACAATGGCAACTTAGAAGTGTAATTATTTAAGGATTTAAATCTCATTGTAATTCCGGGAGAGATTGCTCCTCCCAGGTATTCTGCATTGGATGTTATAACCTCATAGGTTAATGCAGTTCCGCTATCAACCACCAGCACGTTACTATTTGGATACAGTAAATTAGCAGCAACAGCTGCTGCAACCCTGTCGGAACCCAATGTTTCTGGTGTACTGTAACTATTTTTTATTGGCAATGGCATGGTTGATGAGAAAAGAACCAGGTTACCATTGTTTACTAGATACTCCTGACAATTGGCTGGCATGCTGGCAACACTTGAAATGATAGCATTTTTAATCCCGTACCTATTAACCAACTGCTGAATATCTGCCAAGTGAACAGAGTCTACTTTCTCTACTTCAAGCAGCTTATTACCACTAAAAATTGCGAGTTTTGTAAGCGTATTCCCTACATCAATTACCAGATTATTGGTACTATCATTCATCATTCTTTTAATACCTTATTAGATATTTTTGCTAATCAGCCATTTATGCATGTGTACTTGTAACGTTACTTGCATTTAAAAGTTGTAACAAATGAAGAGCATCATCAATTTTTTTAACTTTTTTAGCTATTAGTGATAGCTTTTCGCGTTGCTCTTTAAGCTGAAATTTATTAGCATTACTTTGTATTACACCTATTATTCGCGCAAATGTTGATGAACTGTAAAAGGGAGACTTTTGGTTAGCAATGAAATACCCCACGAGGGTACCATTCTTTAAAATCACCCTCTCCATTCCAATTTCCTGGGCAACCCAACGAAGCCTGACTACATTGAGTAGCTCAATAACCTGGTTGGGCAAATCTCCAAATCTGTCCTTTAGTTTCTCTTCAAAACCTAGCAGTTCGTGGGGCGTTTTAATTGAGTCAAGCTCACGGTACAGCCTCATTCTCTCGGGAATGCTGGTAACATACCAGTCGGGAATTAGCAACTCCATATCGGTTTCCACATGACAATCGGACACGGATTTTCTCCACTCCTCCTTATGCGCAACCTTCTCATCCTCATTAAAGATATGGGTGAATTCCTCCTCACGTAGCTCCTGCATGGCCTCGTCAAGAATTTTATGGTAGGTTTCAAAGCCAATATCAGCAATAAAGCCGCTTTGCTCCGCTCCAAGCATGTTGCCTGCGCCCCTTATGTCCAAATCCTGCATGGCAATGCTAAAGCCGCTTCCAAGGTCGGAAAACTCTTCAATGGCTTTGAGTCGTCTTCGAGCATCTCCTGTTAACCCCTCAAGCGGTGGGGCAAGCAGGTAGCAAAATGCCTTCTTATTTGAACGACCTACCCTGCCGCGAAGCTGATGCAAATCGCTTAGACCAAACATATGCGCATTATTCACAATAATTGTGTTGGCATTGGGTATATCGAGGCCCGATTCTATAATTGTAGTAGATATGAGCACGTCATAATCACCAGCAATGAAATCGAGCATGGTTTTTTCGAGTTTTGCTGGTTCCATTTGCCCGTGTGCCACCACCGATGTTATCTTAGGGCATATCTTATTTATAAGCATTTGAACCTCCTGAATATTCTGAACCCGATTATGTACGAAAAAAACCTGTCCTCCCCTACTCGCCTCATACTCGATTGCCTCTTTAATAATGTCGGCACTAAAGGAGTGGAGTTCCGTAGCTATAGGATGACGGTTAGGTGGTGGGGTATTGATAATGGAAAGATCGCGTGCACCCATAAGTGAAAACTGGAGTGTTCGCGGAATTGGGGTAGCCGTAAGGGTTATGGTATCAACATTAACTCTCAGCTTTTTAAGTTTCTCTTTGGCTGCAACACCAAATTTCTGCTCCTCATCTACCACAATAAGTCCCAAATCCTTAAACTTAACAGAGCTGCCAAGAAGAGAGTGAGTTCCAATAATAATATCAATCTTTCCCTCGGAGAGGCGTGAAAGAATGTCCTTTTGAGCCTTTGGGCTTTTCATGCGGCTAATGAACTCAATTGTACAAGGGAAATTTGCCAGCCTATCCTTAAAGGTTTGGTAATGCTGTAATGCAAGTATTGTTGTAGGAACAAGAACAGCAACCTGCTTGCTATCGGTTACCGCTTTAAATGCAGCCCGAACGGCCACCTCGGTTTTTCCAAATCCCACGTCGCCACAAACCAGCCTGTCCATGGGAATAGTGTTTTGCATATCCTCCTTTACAGCATGTGTTGCCTTTTGCTGATCTGGTGTGTCCTCATAAATAAACGATGCCTCTAACTCCTCCTGTAAGTATGTGTCGGGCGAATACGAGTAACCTTTCTCTGCCTTACGTTTAGCGTAAAGAGAAATTAAATCTTTAGCAATATCTTTTACCTTGCTCTTGGTTTTCTGCTTAATTTTTTGCCATGCACCTGAACCCAACTTATAAAGCTTTGGCGTTTCGGCCTCTTTTCCCCTATATTTTGAGATGCGGTGTAATGCATGGATATTCACAAGCAGCGTATCGCCATCTTTGTATGTAAGCCTTACTGATTCCTGCGTTTTACCATTCACCTCCGTTTTAACAAGCCCCCCAAATACTCCTATACCATGATCGACATGCACAACGTAATCGCCGGGCTTAAGGCTAAGCAGCTCCTGCATGGAAATATTATCGCGCTTACTAAGCTGATTTTTCAGCTTATATTTTTGATAACGGTCGAAGAGCTGATGATCGGTGTAGAGGCAAATTCTCAGGTTGTGGTCGATAAACCCCTGATGCAGGGTAGATTCAACAGGTACAAATTTGACCTGCTTATTGATGTTTTGAAAGATGTTATCGAGCCGTGAATGCTGAGTTGGGTTCTCTGCCAGAATATAAGTCTGGTAGCCATTGCTGGCATTATCGACGATATGCTGAGCCAAAAGATCAAAATTCTTCTGAAATTTTGGTTGAGGAGCCGTTTTAAAATCTATTGTAAAATCAGGCTTCAGCTGCTGCCTAATTCCAAACTCTACAGTGCTAAACCCTTGCAACTGATTAAAAAAGTCGGCACCCGAAGCAAACCCATTCTCATTTTCAGCGAGCTCAAAAGTTTGATTCATTTGTCCGAGAATCATCTCAAAATCACGAACCCAAATCATAGTATTTTTTGGGAGCAGGTCTGTTATGATGCTGCGAGAAGACAAGTTATCCTGTGTTTGCAAATCGGGAATTATCGTTACCCTCTTAAAGGTTTCTTTTGAGAGTTGGTCGTCAATATCGAATGAACGAATGGACTCAACCTCATCTCCAAAAAAATCTATCCGGTAGGGAAGTGAGGATGAGAATGAGAAAACATCAACAATACTGCCTCTGACAGAGAACTGTCCGGGTTCGTAAACAAACTCAACGCGCTGAAATCCGATGTCAAGCAAAAATTCTGTAAGGAACTCCTGCGATATGTTCTCCGATACTGCTAAATCAATAGTATTTTTCCCAAAATGTTCGAGGGTTACAACTTTTTCAGCAAGTGCTTCGGGGTAAGTTACAATGATTCCCTTTTCATTTTCAGCTTTTGCAAGAAGAGGTAAAGCCTTTTGAGTATCGGTTCGTTGTATCAGTGCATCGGGCAGAATTTGCTCAAACTGAACAGAACGTTTATAAGAAGAGGGGAAAAAATACAGCTGCTCAGAAGGGAGCAAGTTGGACAAATCGGTAAAGGCAAAAGCAGCATCCTCCTTATCATTTAGAACTAGAAGAATTGACCTGTTAACCTTCTGGCTAACTGCAGCTGTAACAATAGTAGGCGAGGAACCAGACAGCCCTTTTAAACGAATGCGTAATACAGCATCATTGCTCAACTCTTGAGACAATCCATTTATTAGGCTATGCTCCTGATATAACGAAAGTATTTCCGATTTTTTTGTTTCTGCCTGCATTTATAGAAAATAACATGCAAAGTTAAGAACCTGATTCTGAAAACAAGAATATGAAACAAAAAAAAACGGCTCTATTATATTCCAAAAGAGTTTTTCCAGCACAAAGAGGAAAATCTTCAATAAGCAACTGTTTTTCTACATATAAAGAAGCGAGCAATAAAAAGAGTTTTGGCATAATATCCTGTTTGCCATAAATCAAGGGTTTACTTATCTGATTAGATTTTTTACATTTGTATCTTTACAATTGGGTTACAAACGGCTTTGTACTATGACAAAAGAAAATAAGCATATTGATATTAAGCAGGCAATTGCAAGCAAGAACCCCAAGCTCCTGAAAATGATGCCTGGCTTTGCACTAAGGTACCTCAAACGAATTGCCCATGAAGATGAGATAAACGATGGTTTAGATAAGTTTGGGCATAAGCAGGATGCTGAATTTATTGAAGAGGTTCTACATTATCTGGAGATATCATATAATGTTGACGGGCTTGATAAGCTCGACCCCAACAAGCGTTATCTTTTTGCATCGAACCATCCTTTGGGCGGACTTGACGGCATTATACTAATACATGCCATAAGCAAAAAATTCAAATCAGTTAAGGTGCCCTCCAACGATCTTTTAATGAATATAGAGCAACTTAAAAACAATTTTATTCCCATAAACAAGCATGGCTCGCAGTCGAAAGATGTTGCAAAAGCAATGGAGGATGCATACGCGTCAGACTCACAAATATTTAATTTCCCAGCTGGTCTTTGCTCCCGCAAACAGGGTGGGAAAATAATGGATTTAGAATGGAAAAAGAATTTTATTGTGAAAGCCAAGAAACACAAGCGAGATGTTGTGCCCGTATTTTTTAGCGGCAGAAACTCCAACTTTTTCTATAATCTAGCCAAAATTAGAAAGTTCCTCGGAATAAAAGTAAACATTGAGATGCTATACCTTGTTGATGAAATGTTTAAACAACGAGGTAAAAACATGGTTGTAAAAATTGGCGACCCAATACCTTATGAGACTTTTGACTCTTCAAAAACACCACATTCATGGGCAAATTGGCTTAAAGAAAAAGTTTACGAACTAGACAAAAATCATGATTCATAGTACAAAAACTATGATATTGTAGTACTTTTGTAATGTAAAATATGCAAACATGGAACAGATAATTGAACCCGTAGATAAGGCCCTACTTGAGAAAGAACTAACTCCTGACAAGTTTGTAAGAGAAACTAACAACGCTGGGAACCTACTCTATATTATTGATGCACACAACTCTCCCAATATTATGAGAGAAATAGGAAGACTTAGGGAGCTTAGTTTTCGGAGTGCAGGAGGAGGAACCGGTAAGAGCATTGATATTGATAAATACGACACATCTGAAAAACCATACAAACAGCTCATAGTATGGGATCCAAAAGACAAGGAGATTCTTGGTGGGTATCGTTACCATATTGTTGACCCTGGCAAAGGTGAAGAGCTGAATCTTTCGACCACGGCCCTATTCAACTTTTCAACAAAATTCAAAGAGGAATACCTACCATACCTAATTGAGTTGGGCAGGTCATTCGTTCAGCCAAAATACCAAACTGCACAACGGAGAGAAAAAGGCCTATACGCTCTCGATAATCTTTGGGACGGACTAGGTGCCCTTGTGGTTCGCAACCCGGGTATTAAGTACTTCTTTGGCAAGGTTACCATGTACCGAAGCTACAATAAGAAAGCAAGGAACATGCTCCTTTACTTTTTAGACAAGTATTTTTCAGATAAAGAAAATCTGGTTACACCCATTGAACCCATGGAGGTGGACATTAACAAGGAGGAGATGGATAAAATATTTGTTGGTGATAGCTACAAAACGGACTACAAGATTTTATCGAAAGAGATAAGAGCACTGGGCGAGAATATCCCTCCACTAATTAACTCCTACATGAATATAAGCCCATCGATGAAGATGTTTGGAACAGTTGTAAACCCCTATTTTGGTGATGTTGAGGAGACGGCCATTATGATAACCATCTCGGACATATACGAAAACAAGGTGGAGCGTCATGTTCTCTCTTTTCTTAAAAGAAAGAAAAAGTAACTATTCAGCATGCTATATAGTTAAAGAGCCCTCCTGAATTTTCCGGGAGGGCTCTTTAGTAAAATGTGAGCAAAAAAGGAGGTTACCTCTTTTTGAACTCATCCTCAAAAGATTTCTCAAATTTTTTCTTGTCGCCACCAATCCTTTCGTAACTTTCACATTTTGATGCATGGTTGTTGGCGTAATCCTGCGACTGCTTAGCGAATTTCATGAGACTTCTGGCACGGAGCACCCCAGAATTACTAACAGTATTCATTGTTGATTGATATGTATGCATATATTCGCAAGCCTGACGGATATTAACTGATTTATTAAAATAAATATCTACTAAGTTTATTAACGACTCAAGTCTCATTTCTAAATGCTTGCGAGAGTCACATGTAGCAGGAACAGCATTTACAACCATATCAAACTTTTGTGCTGCCTCCTTATAATCACCCTTATTGTAATCGCGCTCAGCAGAGTTAAAAGCCAAACTGGCAGCTCTTAATGTACTTCTGTCCTGTGAAAAGACTGTAGAACTAACAACTAGGGCAGACGCTATTAATAGCAAGATTAATCGTTTCATAATTTAAGTGTTTTAGTTTAGTAACAAATTTAAACAATTTGAAACAAGTATAGTGCCAAAAGGGTAATTCTCTGTTAAAAAAGATTGAAAGGGCCGACTATAATAGTTGATGATTTCAGTTATTCTTTAGTTAGCAGGGGTCCACTGCTACCGCACTAATCTTTTGTTTGGCTTTTGCTACAGCAAAATCTTAATTACCACACGACGGGCGTCGTAAGGTAGCAGTGGGTTAAACTGTCTGGGTTGGGTAGAACTGACGGGAATGGTCATGAAATTTGGAAATTGTACCAAAGCGTACCCAATCTTTCTAGCATTACAAGATTGCTTGGTCTGGTTTAAAAAGGTAACGAGACTCCCAATAACAGATTTCCTATCGCATCCGATAGTTATCGGATGACGGTCGTTTTTCTGTCATCGCCACATTATGGCCAAAAATTTTGGGTGACATCTCACAATGACGGTCGTTTTTTTCTGTCATTGCCACATTATGCCCAAGAAAATTTGGGTGGGCTCTCGCAATGAGGATTATGTTTTATGGCTGAGATATCATTAGTATGCTCGCTGGTTTTTCCCCTCAATAAAATTTATGAAGGAGTTATTTACTACCTTATTACCGCCTGGAGTAGGATAATTACCTGTAAAATACCAATCGCCATTATCATTTGGGCAGGCATTATGGAGGTTCTCAATAGTTTGAAAAACAATTTTCACACTCGCCTTCATTTCCTTTGGAGTTAGAAGCTGGGCAATTTTATCGGATATTTGATCAGGAGTAAATGGACGATAGATATCCTTTACATAATTTACAATATCCTCCTTTGGCAAATTCTGCTGCGATTTACAACTTTTGTAAACGTTGTTGATAATGCTGTCCATCCCATTCTCCCTGAGTAATTCTATTGCAGCACGGAACGCAACAAAATCGCCTAATTTTGCCATATCAATACCATAACAGTCGGGGTAACGTATTTGTGGAGAGGAAGAAACTACCAGAATCATTTTGGGGTCAAGCCTATCGAGAATTCTTAGTATACTCTCTTTCAGGGTAGTACCTCTAACAATAGAATCGTCAATTATAACGAGGTTATCCTCGTTAGGGGTTAGCGAACCGTAGGTAATATCGTAAACATGTCCAACCAGATCGTTTCGACCCTTATCCTGGCTAATGAAAGTTCTTAGTTTCACATCCTTAACGGCAATCTTTTCAACTCGGGGACGTGAGCCAATAATCGCCTCAATTTCAGGTTCAGTTAAGCTCCCATTCTTTTGTTGAATTATTCGGGTTTTCTCTTTCAGCATGTAATCCTCAACCCCTCTAACCATTCCATAGAATGCTGTCTCGGCAGTATTGGGAATAAATGAGAAAACGGTATTCTTCAGGTCGTAATCAATTTTATCGAGTATAACGGGCGTTAAGAGCTCGCCAAGTTTCATCCTTTCACGGTATATATCCCTATCGGTTCCGCGAGAGAAATAAATACGCTCGAAAGAGCATGACCTGCGTGTTTGGGGAATCCTAATCTCATCCATGCTAACCTGGCCATCCCTTTTAACTATGAGAGCGTAGCCAGGCTTCACCTCGCTAACCTCATCGGCAGATATATTGAGTACTGTTTGGATAACTGGCCGTTCAGATGCAGCCACTACTATCTCATCATCGGCATAGTAGAATGCTGGTCGAATCCCCCATGGGTCGCGGCAAACGAAGGCATCGCCATGGCCAATCATGCCAGCAAGGGCATAACCACCATCAAAATCTTTTGTGGACTCTTGTAGAATTTCGCGTATGCTAATATTATTTGCTATGAGTGGGCTAATCTCCTGATTTTGAAAACCATCATTCTTGTACTGCCTAAACAAGCGTTGGTTCTCCTCATCGAGGAAATGCCCTACCTTCTCAAGCACCGTAACGGTGTCGGAATAATCCTTTGGGTGCTGTCCGAGCTCAATGAGGCGCTGAAAAAGCTCATCAACATTGGTCATGTTGAAATTACCTGCAAGAACTAGCGTGCGAGACTTCCAGTTGTTCTCACGCAGTACAGGGTGAACATAATCGATGGAGTTGTTGCCAAAAGTTCCGTACCTTAGGTGGCCAAGGTAAAGCTGCCCGGCAAAAGGGATATGCTGCTGTGCCCAAACAGGGTCGTTAATGGTATCGGGATTGTCTTCCCACTGCTCTAGTCCTGCATGAATCTTGTCAAAAACCTCACGAATTGAGGATGAGGAGGAGTTGCTTCTGACCCTATCGATATACCTGTGCCCTGGGCTTAAATCAAGCTTAATGCTGGCAACACCGGCACCATCCTGCCCCCTATTGTGCTGCTTCTCCATAAGCAGATATAACTTCTGCAGGCCGTACATCCAAGAGCCATATTTGACCTGATAATACTCTAAGGGCTTTAACAAACGAATTAGTGCAATGCCACACTCATGCTTAATCTGCTCCGACATGGTGATACCTCTGATTTTGAATTATGAAATAACTGGAATTATTGGGATTGTCGCTCTGCAAAAAAATACAAATACTTACGCTTTTACCTGCAAACCTCCTTTTATGAGTTGTAAATTGGTTAGGAGTAATTTTTGCGGTAGTTGTCATTGGTGGATTTTTGATACGTTTATCAATCTAACCGTGGAAAATTTATCCACTCTGGCACAATGAATGCTTTGGGATACTCTCTTTTAATTTTCTTATGTAGCTTCATGGCCTCGTCACGCGTTCGGAAGTCGCCAACGGACACCTTGTAGTAAGGGCTATCGTAGGTTCTGTAAACTGCTATGCCAGGAAAATTCTCCATGAACTCATCCATAACATCAAGGGAACTGGTTCGGGATTGCTGGCCTAAATCGAAAAATATTCGGATTCGGAACCCTTGCATGCCAGGTTGTGATGCATTCTTTACATAATACTTGTTAAGTAATTGGGATACCAGCGTATCCTGACTGATGGATACGTTACCTTTCTCAGGATGAAACTCCTCAAGCTCGTCAACCAGACCAACCGACTGTGCTACAGATGCAAGCGGAGAGATTATTGCAACGCTGAATAATGTTAGGGAAACGATTAGTATCAGGTGTTTTATTCTGTACATCCTAGCAATTGTTTCAAAGGATTATGTCAAACGTTTTAGATTGACGAGACAAAGGTAAAATTTTTTGGTTGAAAGTAATTTTAAGAAAACACATTTATTATTCGTTAACAATTAAATTGATGCGGCAATATCAATAAAGGGCTGGCGCTTAATCTTAATTCTTTTACGAATTGGGAATGAGCGCCCCTTGATTATACCCTCAACCTCTATCTGCTTAAGGAGCCTTTCTATTGACCCCGTTGAGGCCAGGCGGAAAGCATCGGCTACGGTACGAAGTTCAATTTCGACAGGTACTGTATAAACCTCCTTGGAACATCGTTTTAGTTTAATTTTTTCTGCTATACTGAATTGTCCCAATTCACGATTATTTAGCCATGCTGTAAAGTTAATGTCGAGAACGGTTATTCGGCGTGTATTGGGATTATCAATCTCAATATCTACATTAAGATAAATTACCTTCTGCTTAATCCCCCTTAACTTAACGTCACGGATTCCCTCAACCAAAATTTCATTATATCGCCCACAACTAGTGAACAGTAACGCCAGTGCCAGAATGGCAAAAAAACCTTTATACCTCAATCTACTTTTTCCTATCATATAATGTAAAAATCTGCTTAAAAATCAATAAAAAAAGATGAGGCTAACCATTCTCCTCCATGGCCTGCATTAGCTCATCCGTCATCTCAAGATTATGGTAAACATTCTGCACATCATCATTCTCTTCAAACTCATCGATAACCCTCAAAACCTTAAGGGCTGCCTGAGGGTCAAGTGCTTTATAATCGTTGGGAATTCTCTGAAGGCTGGCATTCTCCACCTCAATGTTTAGCTCGTCCAACTTTTTCTGCATACGACCAAAGTCTTCCATTGCAGTATAAACGACTATAGTGTCATCATTAAATTCAAACTCTTCGGCACCCGCATCAATTAGTTCAAGTTCAAATTCGTCCTGCTCCAATTCCACATTGGTTTTAACCAGGGTGAATACGCCCTTCCTATCGAACATGAAACTAAGCGAGCCGTTTGTTCCCAAGCTACCTCCCCGCTTTGTGAAGATTGAACGAATGGCACCAACAGTTCTGTTGTTATTATCGGTTAAGCACTCAACAAATATTGGCACACCTTCTGGTCCGTAGCCTTCAAATGTAATCTCTTGCAAGCTGGAACCATCCTTATTGGCATTGGTTATGGCACGCTGAATATTGTCCTTAGGCATATTAACGCCCTTAGCGTTATTTAGCGCTAAACGCAAACGGGGATTACTTTCTGGATCAGGGCCTCCCTCTTTAACTGCAACTGCAATTTCCTTTGAAACACGGCTGAACATTTTTGAGCGTTTAGCATCTAATGCTCCCTTTTTACGCTTAATGGTTGACCATTTACTGTGACCTGACATATTGCTATAAGATTTTTGATTTACCTTACTGAAAAACAACGGTAAAATTAGCTAGAAATTTGATTTTATCAATATGGTTTGTTTACAAAACTTCATTAAGGTCATTTTCCCTCTGTATTTCTAAATGTTATAGGGTTCTCTTTTTTAGATATAAAAAAAGAGCCACCCAGACTGAATGACTCTTAATTATTACCACTTTTACTTGCTACTCTTTTACTAGTCTTTTGACTTCGCGCTCACCATTAGCTTTTTGAACAATTATTAAATAAACTCCTTTTGTAAGCCTGGCTGTTGGAATGGTTAACGATTGCTCTCCATTTGTATTAATGTCGCTAATAACCTGACCAACCATATTTACTAACGTAACGCGGCTTATGCTGTTAGCATTATCAATGTATATATTATTACTGAAAGGATTTGGATAAACATTTAGATCAGGCACCTTCTCCTCTTCAATATTTGTAGGAGTGCTGCCGCTAACGGCAATAATTATATTACTCACACCCTCAGAGGAAACGACTACCTCACCATTATAGGTTTCCTCCATATCGGACTTAAACCTAATAAATATTGGTGTTACATCAACCAACCCCTCCTCTGGAGCTAAAGTTAAACTTTGAACAAATCCAGAGCCAGTTGTAAGTGATATTGAGAATCCTTCGGGTGCTTGAATGCTAATATCATCAGTTAGTTTGAAACCATAAACTGAGAATACTTGCTCAACGGATTCCTCGCCAACAGGAACATTATAGAAGTCAATTTGACTCTGTGAGGCAGACATTCCGGGTTGATTTACCATTTCAGCAATTTCCCAGAGATACAAATACCTGTTTAGGATTTGTACTTCGTCAATACTACCTGAAAATGGAGCGCTAAGGTCCTGAATATTTCCAATCATTCCATTTCCATAATCGGTATGAAGCATTTCTGTAGCATCGCCTTCATAAGTTCCTTCGGCAAGTTCGCCGTTAACATAAATTCTGATATCATCGGCCGAGTGGAAGCCTGCTGCTATATGCGACCATTGGTCAACTGGAACATTCACGTCGGTGGTTGTTTTTGCTCTAAACGTGCTTGTTTCGCCACCATCCCAGGCACCAAATGCGGCAAAAATCTGCCCATCAATAATCTGAACAATAGTTCCGGAGAGAACACCATCAGCCTCCCAAACATCAGTGGCTGCTATAGTATTCTCTCCTTCGGTTAAGGATGGGTTAACCCAAGCGGTAATGTAAATTGGGAACGATTCGGGTTTAACCCCTGAGCCAATATCGATATGACTTTCATCCGAAGTAAATTCGTAGGCATTATTGGTATTTCGATAACGATCGAAGGCTAACAAGGCGTCATTTACATCACCATGGTTACCATTACCTGTAACATCAGCAGCATCGCCGCTAAATGGGTAAACAGCCAAAGCGCCAAAATACGAAGTCATTGGGAAGTCGTTGGTTGATATTATATCCTTCTCTTCCTGGAGTAGTATCCTATCGTAAAAACGAATCTCGTCAATTTTCCCAACCAATCCGCTTGTGCTGGCAAAAGGTTCCTTCCAGTTTCCAAAACCAATGTTGTCATCGAGATAACGAGGAGTAAAAGTATATGACTTGCTGGTTTCAACACCGTTAAGAGTTATGGTTTCTGTGCTGTTTACAAGGTCTAATTCGCAAACTACATGGTTCCATGCAAACATCTCCGCAGTATTACTTGATGTTACATCCGTATTGCTTGAATTGTCAGAAGCAACCTGAAAAGTTACTGTACCATCATCCTTAAGAAAGCTGCGAAGATTAATTTTTGTTGCACCTGAACTACCTGCCCTTGAACCAATTAAAACTTGATTCCCAGAGGTTTCCTCAACATAAAACCAGAACGAAATGGTTAGCTGTTCACCCCAGTTTGCAATTGAAGGAACGGTTACATTATTCTCTCCATTAAAGGCATACGCAGACTCGGGAATGCCGTACCTGTTGGTTACTTCGGCACCATAAGCCTCACCATGCTCTTCGTTCTCGCTGCTATCGAGGGCATCACCATCGAATTTATAGTGGCGAGTTAGGCCATTGTTTAAATCGTAAACGGTTATAGGGTTATTCATAATAATGCTATCGGTGTGCGTACCATCGCCTACAACTAGCTTAACATTATACTCACCACCAGTATTGAAAGTAAACTCTGGGTTTTGCTCCTCGGAGTCAATAACGCCATCATTATCAAAATCCCACTGCCAGGTGGTAATATCCACATCGGCAAAGGAAAGGTCATTGAAACTTACTGAAAGGGGAGCAAAGCCATCGTGCTTATCAGCAACAAATTCGGCACGTAGCGTTTCGTAGTACAATGCCTGAACTTCCTGGTTGTTTAAAGGGCGATTGTAAATACGTACTTCGTCGATATCGCCATTAAACAGCCCATGATCAACACCTGAATAACGATGCTTTCCGATGTCAACATTATTTATAAACTCAGTATAATTTGTTCCTGTAGATAGTTCAATGGCATTTACGAGTTGCCCATCAACAAACAACTTTACAGAATCGGCAGATACTACACCTAAATAATGATGCCAAAAGCCATACTCAAAGCCAGGAGCATCAACAACATCAGCATCAGTACCATGCCCCCTAACGGCAAAGGCAATATTTCCAGAATTATTATCTGCATGTAAACTTATTGCGCTTGTTTGACCTGTATTATAAGCTCTTTGGACGAAAATTGGATTTTGATTGCTACTTCCACCACCAACTCCATCCATTCTGGCCCAAGCAGAAATTGTAAAAGTAGGAGATGATATAATGGGGTTTTCCGGATCGAAGGATATGTGCTGGTCTGTTCCATCAAAATTAAGGGCCTGCTCCTCTATGCCAATGCGGTTATTGGTTAGGGCAGGATTGTTCTGCATAGTACCGTGAAAATCATCAATTGCCTCATTGTTGGCATGACCATTCAAGGGATAGTATGCTACAAGACCCTCATTGAGGTTGACATTGTACAGGCAATTGACTTCCTCTCCACTAAGCGGTCTTTCATATATTCTAACATCATCTATTGAACCATGAAAACCGTAAACGGGGTTATGATGGTTGCCAACCAAAAGGCTATACGTTGATGTATTACAGCTATGATCGCTCACTACGCCTTGAAGTTCGGCATTTAAATAGATTGAAGCAACCCCATTATCAACAGAAACAGTAAGCATATTCCATGTTCCAACTTCAGGAACATCAAAATCGGGAATATCAGTATTTTTCCCACCAGTAATAAATCTCAGATAGTTTCCATACAATATAAAACTGTTTTCTGGCAGATTAACCGAATTCCATTTTGCTACCAACATCCCCGGCCTTTCATTCCCATTAACATAATTTTGGGCGTTAAACCAAACGCTAATGGTAAATGTATTCGTAAGGAAAACATCGTTCAGGATATTACCAAAATCTATTACATTCTCGTTACCATCAAAAAAGTAGGCCTTGTTCTCATTTCCATACCTATCGGTGGTAAGGGTAGCATTTACAGACTCTGCATGAAGTTCGTTGCCACTTTCATCATTCGCATTGCCACTAAATGGGTAATGAGCAACCAGACCAGAATTTAGGTCGACCTGAGCGAATGAGATTGTACAAATTGTTGTAAGTACTAAGCTTATTAAAAATCTTTTCATCTGTTTAATTTTTATATTTTTAAAAGTAAAGAAGGACCTCGCCATGATTCATAAAGCCAACCTAATGGCTTTATGCAGCTCCAAAACAATCATCAAAATGTGTGTGTTAATGAAATTGTCATGGCACGGTTCATAACAAATATTTTAAGTTGATTAAATTAGACAAAGTCTATTTCTGGAAATCTAACTGCGCACCAAATCCTCCAACTGCTCCAAATAGTTTATGTGTTTCGTTAGCAGGGTAGCGATTGGCAAAGAATGAAATTTTTGCCGTACCCGATGCCTGTTGTGGCAAACCAAGTATTGAGCGCACCTGATTCCAGTCGGTATTAGGATCGTACTCCATAGAAACTTCGGCAGCCATATTTATAAACTCCGATATGTAAGCCTTATCTAAGGGAAGAACTTGTGTTAATCGCTTATTCCCATTCAGGCTAGTAACGAAGTCAACATCCTCAAACTCTTCAACAGAAATAAAAACTCTGTTATTCATTATACTTGTATGGATATCATTCTTTCTGTTACCCATAAACAGGTTATGATCGAGTTTTAGGGTAGGCTCATCAGTATCTAAGTAACGAATTGCTGCATCGGATGCGTAGGCAAAAATATTATTATGCACGTTGTAATCGGCCTTGCGTTTCATCCAAATGGCATTGCCCAAATTATCGTTAAGGAATGTAGTTCCGTAAGTAAAAGCAAAGGTGTTGTTACATATTTCAATCTCGTGACGGTTGCCAGGGCCAGTAAGTACGCTGGCATCGATACCCGTGTGAGCACAATTTACAAAAACGTTATTGTCGATTAGAATTTTACCGGGCATGCTCATACGCTGAGCAACAGAAACACCGCAGTAGCTAATATTAACAAAGGTACAATTACGGATGGTTACATCGTTACCAACAATGCGAATGGCCGAACGCTGCTCGGTACCTCCCGTATTTGTTAGCGTTAGGTAACCCGTTTCTATTCCGTCGGGTGCTTTACTGTCATAATTATTCTGCTCGCCCATATCAACGGTAATACCATCAATTACTACATCCTGAGCTTCGCGTATATATATGAGTGTTTGCTTTCCTGAGGCTGCTTTAGGTTTGGTTCTGATTATTGTTGGGGTTTTAGCGGGGTTACGTTTTGAGAAATCGTTGCTATAGCTGCCATAAATCTCTAGCGGTTTAGTAATCTCAAAAAAACCTACATCAAAAGTTCCAGAATAGACCCCCTCGGTAATAAAAATCTTATCGTAATCGTTGGCCTCCTTTATGGCCTTATCGATGTTTTTGTAGGGAGCATCTTTGCTTCCATCATTCCTGTTACTACCTGAGGGTGAAACATAAATTGTTTTTCCTTGAGGTTTTGCAGCAGGTTCTTCAACCTTCTCCTCTTCCGAGGTCTGCTGCTCTTGTGCAGGTTTCTGCTCCTCCTTATTAACCTTTTTGGTTACCTCCTTTTTTAGGTTCCTGAGGTTACGATTCCCAAGTTGCGCTTTAACATCCAAAGAAAAAGAAAGGCTAATAAAAAGCGCAAAAATTACTAGTAAAAGTGTTCTTGTTTTCATGTTTTAGTTATTTAAGTTGTTGGTTAAATACTTTTCTTGGGGCAAATATCCAGCTAATAAGTTTATTCCATTTGTAGCATTGTTCAAATGCTTAGCACAAATGTTCACACACAACAAAAACACTGATAAACAGGTTGATAAAAAATATAATTCGCATTTTTTCTGATATAAGCATGCAAATTAATAGTTGAAAAGTTATGATCTCTCAATCATATTTGAGGGGGTAGCATTAAAATGCTTCTTAAATTGCTTTGTGAAGTACGACAGGTTATTGTAGCCTACATCATAGGCAACTTCGGAAATTGTGCCAGCCCTCTGCTTAATTAGCTGAGCGGCTCGCTTAACACGAATTGAATTGATAAACTCGGTTGCGCTTTGCCCAAGCAGAGACCT
>JAWLEY010000137.1:0-7429 GCA_041685855.1 Perlabentimonas sp.
AATGCTTTCCGAGTGATTTAGGACTCGCTAGCGTATTGTTCTAGCCCATAATCCTTTTTCATGTCTCGCTAGGTACATAAAATTGGTAGTATGTTTCATTGTAACTTAAACCCAGCTAATACATTAGGAGTTCTGCGAACTAATGGCTTAGCTGGGTTTAACCCCGATTTAGAAAAACTAAATTTGTAAGCATTTATGATTGCAAATATTTAGTTTTTCTTCATCGATTTGTCATTATAACATTCATTTAATCTGTGTGTTAATAGTATCGTTTTCTAATGGCTGGTCATTAGAAAAAATCGCTAATGACAAATTTGGGTTAATGCGATTATCATTGCTTTTTTTCTGCAATAATCAGGTAATTATCTGTCAACTCAGAGTAAATTTCGATATTTTCAAATCCAGAAACGATTAGTTGTTCTTTAATTTTGCTCGGATTATACCTTATCTCTGATGGTGGCCCCTGCTCAGTTTTCTCTTTTTTCCAGTCTGAAATTGCAATCTTACCTTTAGTTTTTAATAATCTATAACATTCATTTAGCATTTTATCTGGTCTATCCAATTCGTGATGTAAGTTTATCATAAATAGAAAGTCCGCAATATTGCTATTTAAAGGAACATCGTTGTCTTCCATTTTCAATGGAATAATATTGCTGTATTCTGGCGAAATGTTTTTTTTAATCCAATCAATCATTACGTCTGAAATATCACAGGCATAGACTTTACAATGTTTATGCGTTTTGGCAAAAGGTTTACTGTAAAATCCTGTACCCGCACCTAGGTCTATAATTACTTCTGGATTATCTATTGCTGCTTTTTCTATAATATAGTCAGGTGGCAGAGTTTTAAATCGATTTGGATTATTTAGCTTGTCAAGTTTTCTGGGATCAAACCTTTTCTCTATCATTTTGTACTTTTTAATGAACTAGTTAAAGAAGTGTTATTTAATGTTTTTAAAATCAACATAATTAATAAACGCATTAGATTGTTTATTGTTTAAGTTAAAAAATCTATTGTAGTAACCATTGTATGTCATGTTTATCAGTGCTTTAGTTCCTGCAACTATTCGTATTTTTAATAAATATGAGAAAATTAGAACAACGAGCCATCATATCTGATAACTTTGCCCCATACTCATAAATAAAATAATTGTATAACTAAACATCCTGTTTTTTAATGAAACGCATTTTATTACTATTAGCTATTGCTCTTTTAACACATTTACCCCAAACGATAAATGCGCAGGAGTACTACTTTAAATTATCCGAAAAGGATAAAAAGATTGTAAATACTGTTATTACTCGTACGGTGTCAATCGACAAGGTGGTTGATGGCATTATTTACGCCTATGCCAATGAAAAGGAACTTAATAAAATTAAGAACCTTGGGTATTCACCAGATTTGCTGCCACATCCTTCCTCTTTAATAAAGGGCAGGGGCATGGCAACTACCATTGAGCAGATGGCCAATTGGAATTTATATCCAACCTATGAGGTTTATCGGGCAATGATGAAGAAATTTGAGGAGGATTATCCAAATATTTGTAAACTAGATAGTATTGGTACTACGGTAGAAGGACGAAAAATATACGTGGCAAAAATATCTGATAATGTGCTCGATGACGAGGCCGAACCAGAGTTCTTTTACACCAGCACCATGCACGGCGACGAGACAACCGGTTACATACTAATGCTTAGGCTAATCGATTACCTTTTGTCGAATTACGAAACTGACTCACGCATAGCCGATATGGTAAATAACGTTGCCATTTATATTAACCCCAATGCCAACCCCGATGGAACATATAATTATGGGAATAACACCGTTGATGGTGCAACTCGTGCCAATGCAAACGGAGTTGATATAAACCGCAACTTTCCCTATGTTATTTCAGGTGGGCCAACCCCTCAGCCCGAAACAGTAATAATGATGGACTATGCTGAGAGCCGTAACTTTGTTATGTCTGCAAACTATCACGGGGGCATTGAACTGGCAAATTACCCTTGGGATGCTTGGCTTAGCACCCAAAATCCGCATCCTGATAACGACTGGTTCCGCACCGTTAGCAGAGAGTATGCTGATAACGCTCAGGCAAATAGCCCTGATGGATATTTTACAGGTCAAGATAATGGTGTAACTCACGGTGGAGACTGGTATGTTGTTGATGGGAGTCGCCAGGATTACATGACCTACTGGCATAATTGCAGGGAGATTACCATGGAGGTATCCAACACAAAGAACCCCGCAAGCAGTGAGTTGCCAAACTTTTGGGATTATAATAAGGAGGCCATGCTCTCATACATTGAGTGGTTGTACACAGGTATTCAGGGAACAGTTACCAATACCCAGGGCGATCCTTTGGATGCAACAATTTCTATAGAAGGTCATGATAGGGATAACTCCCATGTTGTTACCAATCCACAAAACGGTTACTATATTAGAATGATTGAGCCGGGCACTTATGATGTAACGTATTCATCGCAGGGCTATATAAGCCAGAGTCATCAAATTACTGTTGATAGTTACACCTCCCTAATGATTAAGGATGTAGAGTTACAAAGTGCAACTCAAACTAATCTAACTGGTGTAGTTACCGATGCTCAGACTGGCAACCCAATAAGCAATGTGAAAATTGAACTAGTAAATACAGAAATTTCCCCTGTTTATACCAACGCTCAGGGAGAGTATCAGTTTCAATCAATTTACGAGGGTATTTATCAGGTAAAAGCTTCCAAAGAAGGGTATTTGCTTAAGGTTTTTGACCACACCTTAACTCAGGAGTCAAACACTCTCGATTTTTCTCTTAGCCCAGCCGATAGCGAAAGTTTTGAGTATAATATTCCCGACGGTTTTACCTTTACCGGTGGCAACTGGACCCGCGATAATTCACAGGCGTATTATGGCGACTATAGTATGAAATCTGCCAGCATTGGTGACAGCCAGTCAACTACTATGCAGATAACCCTTAATGTTGCTTACGATTCAGAGATTACTTTTGCACGCAAAGTGTCATCAGAAAGTGGATACGATTATCTTAAGTTTTATATTGATGATGTTGAGAAGGATAGTTGGAGTGGTGAGTTAGACTGGGAGGAGGTTACCTACCAGGTTAATGAAGGTACAAAGACTTTTAAATGGGTGTACGAAAAGGATGTAAGTGCCAGTGATGGCTCCGATTGCGCCTGGGTCGATAACATTATCTTCCCTCAATCGTTTCAAAATGTAACCTTTACAGTATCATCAGAAGGTCAGCCAGTAGAGGGTGCTTTGGTTGATTTTAATCAAACATCCCAAGTTACTAATAGTACGGGTGTGGCTGAGTTTATTAATACCGGAAGAGGTAGCGGTAAAGAGTTTGTTATAACCAAGCAGGGTTTTGAAACGGTTACTGATCAGCTAGATGTTAAGTATGTTGATATTAACAAACCTGTAAGCATTGTTGCGAATGAAGAGCTGTTTAATGTTATTTTTATCGTAACCGATGAGCAGGAGAATCCTGTTGAGAATGCTACCGTTACTTTTAACCTTGTTAGCAAGGATACTGATTCCAATGGACAGGTTGAGTATAGTAATGTGCCTCAGGGACAATATGAGTATTCGGTAGTTGCTGATGATTTTAGCCTGCACGAGAGCGAGGTTGAGGTTAATGCTGATGATACTTTTACTATCCAACTCCTCCCTGTTGGAGTTAATAATTTGACCGATATAAATACAACTTTAAAAATTTGGCCTAATCCTTTTAGGAGTCAATTGAATATTGAGTTTTCAATAGCAGAGCAAAGTCATATTACTGTAGACCTTTACTCATCAACAGGCCAAAAAATTAGAACTTTATCTAATAGTAAGTACAGTAAAGGCAATCATGTAATTAGTTTACATGATTTATCCTCAAAGGCTAATCTATCGCATGGTATTTATATAATTCGTTTTACTACTGACAATGAGGTTGTTTCAAAAAGGTTGTTTTTTGCACCTGATGCACCATAGAGAGTGAATTGCATTGTTTTTTTTCTATATTTGTGGGGGGAGCTTTTACGGCTCTCCCCTTTTTGCATTTTATAATACTATTTTAACTATGGCCTCTTATCGTCTTTTTGCTCTGCTCCCTATACTTCTTGCTAGTTTTGGTCTGTCTGCCCAAATGAGCATACCCCCTGAAAAACCCAAACTGATTATTAATGTGGTGGTTAGTCAAATGCGTTACGATTATATACAACGCTACGCCCATAAGTTTTCTGACAATGGTTTTATGCACCTGGTAAATGAAGGGGCATACTGTAAAAATGCACGGTATAATTACCTTTTAACACAGTCGCTTCCAGGTGTTGCAACCATCGTTACTGGAACCTATCCCAGCGTACACGGTATTGTTTCAAACAAATGGTTTTCTGTACTTAATGGAACAGAGGTGGATGCAGTTGCCGACAATTCTGTAGCCACCGTGGGAGGAAGCTATTTTAACGGAAAGTACTCTCCAAGAAATCTTGTAACTAGCACTATTGGTGATCAGATTAGGATGCTCGATTCACGTTCAAAGGTAATTGGCGTTTCGTTGGAACCCTCATCGGCAATAATATCAAGCGGCCATAATGCAAACGGAGCGTACTGGCTCGATATTAATCAGGGTAGCTGGATAAGTAACACTCACTACATGGATAGCCTCCCTGCATGGGTAGACAGTTTGAATGTTAAAGAATTTGCAGATTTATACATAGGTAGAGACTGGAGCCTGGTTAATCCTTTAAATTCCTATGCTGAGGCTGATACAGTAATCATCAGAGACATGAACGTACGGAAACGTATAGTAGAGAAGCTGAATAGCTTAGCAGAAGGGATTGTCAGGAAGCGGAAAACAATAAAAAATTACTCAGCGCTCCTCGAGAGTCCATTTGGTATTACCTACACCAAAGATATGGCCATTGCAGCCATTATGGGCGAAGAGTTGGGGAAAGACCAGCATACCGATTACCTGTCAGTTGTATTAACTCCAACTCGGCATATTGGCCAAAGCTATGGTCCCCATTCAATAGAGATGGAGGATACTTACATACGTTTGGATAAAGAGTTGGCACATCTCGTTACATTTTTAAATAACGAAATAGGAAGGCACAACTATTTACTAATTCTCACTTCCGATCAAGGGGTTGCCACAACGCCCGAGCATCTTGAGAAATCAAAAATTCCAGGCGGTTATTTTGAGCCTTTACAGGCTACAATGCTACTCAGGAGTTATCTTAACATTACCTATGGCAAAGGCGATTGGGTGCTGGACTATCATCATAAGCAGATATACCTTAATCGCAGATTAATAGAAGATTCAGACCTCTCCCTTAGAGATTTTCAGGATAAAGTAGCATCCTTTATGCTACAATTTTCGGGTGTTGCCAACGTAACAACATCATACACTTTGCAATCTAGCAATTTTACAAGCGGTATATTACAAAAATTTCAGAACAGCTTTAACCAGCGCCGCTCTGGCGATGTGCTGCTAAACTTGGAGCCGGGTTGGGTAGAACGTAATGGTCATGTTACCTCTGCAAACTCACCCTATAACTACGATACTCATGTTCCCCTCATTTGGTACGGATGGAAAATCAGAAAAATGCAGATTCTTGCCCCGGTTAACATGTCCGATATTGCACCAACCATATCAACACTGGTAGGTATTGGTTGGCCTAGCGGAGCAACGGGTAGCCCCATAAAGGAGATTATTGAATAGTTAATTGGGCTTATATTTTGTAGAAAATTGCTATATTGCTCTATTGATATAATTTTAAGTGATGCAGACCTACCAAGATTATAGAACAGCCTTTACGCTCGATTTTTCCGAAACTGCATTTGATAAACTTATGCAGAAGCGAATTTATCGGGTGCTACTAATTTGTAGCCATTACGATGCATTTATGCTTGAAGAGGATGGTCGTATTGATGAGCAGATTTTTAACGAGTACGTTTCGCTAAACCTTCGTTATCCTCCCAGTTTTATTCAGGTTCACTCCGCCAGAGAGGCATTAAATGCAGTGAAGGAGGAGGAGGTCGATCTAATTATATCAATGCTTAATGTTGGGGATATCGATACGTTTGAACTTGCTAAGCAGCTAAAAAGGCGATTGCCCGACACCCCTTTAGTAATTTTAACTCATTTCTCCCGTGAGGTTTCGGTACGTTTGGAGAAGGAGGATCTGACTGGTATTGATTATATTTTCAGCTGGTTAGGTAATGCCGATTTGTTGCTTGCCATAATAAAACTCATTGAGGATAAAATGAATGCCGATCATGATATCCTTGAGGTTGGTGTTCAGTCAATAATTGTTGTGGAGGATTCGGTTAGGTACTACTCCACCATGTTGCCAATTATCTATAAAACGATAGTAAGGCAAGCTCGCAGTTTTATGAAGGAAGCACTGAATGAGCACCGTAGGGTTTTGAGAATGCGGGGTAGACCAAAAATTTTACTTGCCCAAACATACGAGGAGGCTCAGGAACTATACAATAAGTACAAGCCCAATATTTTAGGTATAATTTCTGATGTTAGCTTTAAAGTTAATCAGAAGCGAGACCATGATGCCAAACTTGGAATTGAATTATGTAAGACAATCAGGCAGGATGATCCCAATATGCCCTTTTTACTACAGAGCTCAACTAATGACAATAAGCCTTTTGTTGATGAGCTTGGTGTAGGCTTTATCGATAAGTACTCGCAAACGTACAACTACAAACTGCGCGATTATATTATCTCAAATTTTGGGTTTGGCGATTTTGTTTTTTACGATCCTGATACTAAGAAGGAACTATTCAAAGCGCAGGACCTAAAATCGCTCCAGAAGTTAATACACACTGTGCCGGATAATTCACTGTATTTCCATACCAGTCGCGACCATATCTCTAAATGGCTAAATGCCAGAGCACTTTTCTCAATTGGCCAGCTGTTTAAACCAATTTCAATTAGCGATTTCAACTCGCTCGATAAGGTGCGTGAATTTCTGTATCAGGCAATATCCGCTTATCGTACTAGTAAGAGTAGGGGGATTATTGCAAAGTTCGATAAGAATAATTTTGACGATTACAAATTCTTCTCTCGAATAGGAGATGGCTCTATTGGAGGCAAAGCCAGGGGGCTGGCTTTTGTTAATAGCTTAATCAAGAGTAATCAAATTTACGAGAAGTACGAGAACGTTATCGTAATCATACCACGTACAGTTGTTATTAGCACCGACTTTTACGATGAGTTTCTGGATACTAACGATTTGTTTAGAATAGGAATGTCCGATAATTATTCCGATGAACAAACGTTGCAACACTTTATTGATGCAAAATTACCCGATAGTTTAATTGAAGATCTTGAGGCCTTGGTTAAGGTTATGAAGCAGCCCATAGCTGTTCGTTCCTCTAGTAAACTCGAAGACTCCCATTATCAGCCTTTTGCAGG
>JAWLEY010000138.1:0-7385 GCA_041685855.1 Perlabentimonas sp.
ACCATTCAAAGGCAGCTATTCTTTTCTTGTAGCAAATGATTTTCAGTATGCCGCACATCCAAACATGGAGAAGCATGGAGAGAATCTTTTGAACGATTATGAGGCTACCCTTAGTCAACATGATGCTATCGAGAAAATTGCAAACGGCGAGGAAGTCTCTTTTGTTGCCAACGATGCGAATGGTACAAAATCATTCTTTATTTATGCACCAATAATTGTTGGTAAAACAGGCACACCCTGGTCTTTAGCAATTGTTGTGCCCCATTCAACTATTCTTGAGCAGGCAAACAGAAACTTTACAGTTTCGCTAATTGTTGGGTTGTTAGGCTTACTTCTACTTAGCGCAATAATTGCCTACGCCTCCAAAAAAATCATAGACCCAATTATTTTCATCACAGGAATCCTCAAGCGAATGGCCAAGGGGAATATTGCAGAAGACATGAAACTCTCTCTGGAATCTAAAGATGAGCTAGGACAGATGGCCGGGGCTCTCAATACAACAATTGATGGATTAAGCCATAAGGTTGCTTTTGCAACAAACATAGGTAAAGGCGATTTAAGCTCAGAGTACAAGGCATTAAGTGAGGAGGATGTTCTTGGCAACGCATTAATTGATATGCGAAACAGCCTTAAGCAAGCAGCCGATGAGGAAGAGAAGAGAAAGAGGGATGACGAGCACCGAAGGTGGGCAAATGAAGGTCTTGCAAAATTTGGTGAGCTCCTTAGACAGAACAACGATAGCATGGACGAACTGTCAAAATCTATTATTAAGGAGCTGGTTCAAACGCTCGATGTTAATCAGGGAGGCTTGTTCCTTCTTAACAATGACGACAAGGATAACCCTTTCTTTGAACTTGCTGCCGCATACGCATATAATCGTTATAAGTACAAACAGAAAAAGGTTCTACTTGGCGAAGGGCTCATTGGGGCTTGTGCCGTTGAGAAAAAAACCATATATCTTACCGAAATCCCTGAGGGCTACATAGAAATAACCTCCGGATTAGGAAAAAGCAACCCTAACGCAATACTAATTGTACCTTTAATTATTGAAGAGAAGGTGCTGGGTGTTGTTGAACTGGCCTCTTTTAATGAGATTGAGAGTTACCAAATTGAGTTTATTGAGAAGGTTGCTCAAAATATTGCATCAACAATCACATCGGTTAAGGTGAATATAACTACATCCCAGCTTCTAGCAAAAACCCAGCAACAGGCCGAGGAAATGTCAGCTCAAGAGGAGGAGATGAGACAAAATATGGAGGAATTACAAGCAACCCAGGAGGAGTCAACACGAAAAACGGCGGAAATGCAGAGTTTTATAGATGCTCTCAATAATTCAAGCTTTGTAATTGAGTACGACCCCCTCGGTTATATAACCGAAATTAACGATGCATATCTTGAGTTGTTAGGCCTATCGCGCGATGAGGTAGTTGGCACACACCACTCTGGTAAACTTGACATGGATGCTGCCAAGAAGAAAGAGTACGATAAGTTCTGGAACAACTTAAGGAACGGCATACCCCAAAAACAAACCAATCGATTTATTGTAAACGATAAAACTTTCGTTTTTCAGGAGACCTACACCCCTGTTAAGAACGAGAAAGGCGAGGTTTATAAAATCCTGAAAATATCTAACAATATCACCAATCTGGTTGACGATAAATAGCAAACCTTATAATCTTGCTTCTTAAAAAGATGAGCCAATGGGATGCACAAAAAGCATGAGTTGGGGCAGTTTACTTTGTCCCAAGCGTTATGGATGGCAAGGAGGGAGTACACAAGAACAGGATACTCGCTCACATTTTCAGAAGGATTACGATAGGATTATCTTTAGTTCACCTTTCCGCAGATTACAGAATAAAACGCAAGTATTCCCTTTACCTGGCAGCGTGTTTGTTCATAACAGGTTAACCCACAGTCTTGAGGTTGCCAGTGTTGGCCGTAGTTTGGGGAATAATATTGTTAGTTTCATTAAAACAAGGTCGCCTCAACACGCAGAGCAAATTGAGCAGATTCCAACCATTATATCAACCGCATGCCTTGCGCACGATATGGGAAACCCCCCGTTTGGGCACAGTGGCGAGGATGCCATAAGAGCCTACTTTAAAAATAACGAAACAAGGTATAAGCCGCATCTCTCTAAAGAGCAATGGAGCGACCTGGCTATGTTCGAAGGCAATGCCAATGCCCTTCGTATGCTGACTCAAAAATTTGAAGGAAAGCGTGAAGGAGGCTTCAGGCTTAGCTACCCAACACTAAGTTCCATTGTAAAATACCCTTGGGAATCAAATTTTCAGGGGAATAATAAATTCGGTTTTTTTCAATCAGAAAAAGAGTGGTACGCCCAAATTGCTCATGATATGGGTATCCCACAGTTAGGGAATAATCCCTTGGTTTTTGCTCGCCATCCTCTTGTTTATCTGGTTGAGGCAGCCGATGATATATGCTATCAGGTTATGGATGTTGAGGATGCTCATAAGCTGGGAATACTTTCGCTATCGGAGGTTAAAGAGCTTTTTCTCGCATTCTTTAACCCCCAAACTGATGGTAAATGGCTAAAGAATATTAGCAATACCCTAAATGATGTTACCGATAACAATGAGCGAGTAGCTTACTTAAGAGCAATGACCATTGGTAAGCTTGTTAACGAATGCACCGATGTATTCAAGGAGAACTACGATGATATCATGTGCGGAGCACAGGTTAGTCCGCTTATAAAACAGCTGGATAGCTATGCTAATAAAGCCCTAGGCGAAGTAAAACGAATTTCCTTTAGCAGTATATATAACCACAGAACGGTAGTTGAAATTGAGTTGGCAGGCTTTAATATCCTTAGCAAGCTACTCGATAGAATTTGCCCTGCTCTTCTGTCGCCCGACGACAAGTATGCTTTAAAAATTAAACGTTTAATACCCAACCAGTATATACCTAAGGATGGCACTCACTATGAAAATTTAATGGCTGCTGTGGATTTTGTTTCAGGAATGACTGATGTTTACGCATTGGAAGTATACCAAACAGTTGAGGGTATTTCAATACCAGGAATAAACAGATAAGTTACACTATGCATTATCGCTAGCATACCATTCAGCGTAGCTGGTGGCCGTTTCATGGAGTTTTAAGCTATGTAGCTTAACTTCCTCTGGAAGATTCTCAGAAATAAGTTTGGCAAAATGCGGTAAAAGGTTCTCGCATGTAGGTTGATAATCAACCTCAACAATGGTCTGAATAGGTAATTCATTTTTAACTTCTGCCAGCTTACTTTTTCTGTTAACAAGCAGAACATGGTCAAACTGGGATACAATTTGCTCATTTACAACACTCTTCAGTTGGCCAAAATCCATCACCATGCCGTGCTTGGGGTTCTTCTCATCATTAATAGGTGAGCCTATTACTGTCACTTCTAACTTGTAAGAATGGCCGTGTATGTTACTACATGGACCATCATACCCCTCAAGCAAATGAGCCATCTCAAAAGTAAACTCTTTGGTTAACCTTATTCTTGTCATGTAAAAATGTTTTGTTAACCAGCTTAGTCAGAAAGTAGAGTAAACATCAAATTAGCTGGTATAATCCATCAAGATAGTGGCTAAACAAACATTGAGAAGCATTGTTTGCCAACTTCAAAAGAATTATTAAACATGGTACTAGGTGCTACACTGATTAATGCAATCCATTATTTTTGATAAGCTCTCACTTTTCAGGAAGTAGAAAGTGTTTTTTCCTGCTCGCTTTGATGAAAGTACGCCCTTATCTTTTAAAATCCCAAGGTGATGTGAGGTTGTGGATTGCTCAATTTGGAGCTTTTCGTGAATCTCAGTTACAGTTAATCGCTTGCCATCCTCTAAAAAATTTAAAATTGCAATTCTCATAGGATGTGCCATGGCTTTTAACATGCTAGCAGCCTGCTCAAGCTGCTCAATCTTTAGGTCCTTCACTTTTGTCATAATCTGAACGTATTTATGTGATACAAATATATAAATACTTTGTGGTAAAAAAAGACTGAACGGAAAATTTTTATCGTTGACTCTTGTTTTTTGCAAAAATTCTGCACAAAAAAATGCTTTTAGGTAAATTTAGGGTTTGAGAACTTATAAATACGAGAAAATGACTTTATACACGTAAAAAATTCTTAATTTGCCGAGTCTAAAAAAAGGATTTTATAAGAAAAGTGTCTGAACTATCCAAAATAAAAGAACCAGTTAAAGAGGAGCTTAGGGAGTTTGAGCCGTACTTTAGAAACACAATGAAAAGCAAGGTCCCTTTGCTTAGTATTATTACTAACTATATTTATAGGCGTAAAGGAAAGCAGCTGCGTTCATTGCTGGTGTTCCTTTCTGCTGGTTTAAAAGGAAACATAAACAGCTCAACCTATGTTGCTGCGGCTATGATAGAGCTACTACATACAGCCACGTTAATTCACGACGATGTGGTTGATGAGGCATACGAGCGTCGAAGTTCCTTTTCAATAAACGCTTTGTGGCGCTCAAAAGTGGCCGTTCTTGTTGGTGATTTTTTACTATCAAAAGGGCTGCTTCTTGCAATTGATACGGAGGAATTTGAGTTACTCAAAAACATGAGTACGGCTGTTAAAGAGATGAGTGAGGGGGAGCTGCTTCAGATTGAACGCTCCCGTAAGATGAATATCGACGAGTCAACCTATTTTGATATTATCAGAAAAAAAACTGCCGCTTTAATGGCAGCATGCGTTGTAAATGGAGTAAACTCAGCTCAAGCAAACGAGCAAGAGGTGAATGCGGCTTATGAGTATGGTATTAATTTGGGGCTGGCATTCCAAATAAAGGACGATATTTTTGATTATCAGGCTAAAGGAGTTTTAGGCAAACCAATTGGAAACGATATTAAGGAGAACAAGCTTACTCTGCCCCTAATTTACTCTTTAAGTAAAGTTGACAGAAAAACACAAAAGCAAGTGCTTAAGAAACTTAAGCAGAGCAAACGAAACTCAAAAGTGGTGGCTGAAATAATCAGTTTTACCAATGATAATGGAGGAATACAATACTCTGTAGATGTAATGAACAGGTTCAAAGATAAGGCCATGCAGGCTCTTTCCTGTTTTCCCGATTCCGATTATAAGGAATCCTTACAATTACTCACGGAGTTTATTGTTAATCGAAAGTCGTAAGTAAAACCTTAAATATAATCTATTATGAGCATTCTTGACATTATACTTTTGGTGCTTTTTCTTTATGCCGGATTTAATGGCTATAACAAAGGCTTAATTAGGCAGGCAGCAGGCCTTGTGGGCTTACTCTTTGGTATTTGGGGAGCAATACATTTCTCTGATTTTACTGCCTCGTTATTAATTGAGCATTTTTCATTAACGTCTGAGTATCTTCCCTTAATTGCTTTTGCAATTACATTTGTTGGAATTATTATTGCTGTACATTTTATTGGTGTACTTGCAGAGGGCATAGTTAATCTTGCTTTCCTCGGATTAGCCAATAGTATTTTGGGCGTTGTATTCGCTGTTCTTAAAACTGCACTTATACTAAGTGTTATTCTTCTTCTTTTAGGGAAGGTTAGCGACAGAGTGAAGATAATTCCTGATAACCTTGGTGAGAAATCATTATTTTACGCCCCTATTGAACGATTAGCACCCAGCATTTTTCCATACCTGAATTTTGCAGAGATTAAAAGTAGCCTCGAGGAATTTAATCCTGTAAAAAAAGAGGAATAGTATTAGAATTGTTCTTGTTTTTGCTTACTGGCAATTATGTCGTTAGGCATAAATCTTATATTGTGTTAATCTAAATTGATTATTCTACCGTGGTTATTGCTTTTTATCAGAACTCGTTCTTTTTTATTATATTTCCAAATCAAACTATAGTAACGTGAGCGAAAAAAAAGGACAGATTGACGAGAAGATTATCTCCTTACTAAAAGCTGGGGACATAGAGGCTTTTGAGAAGGTCTTCTTTTCTTTTGCCGATAGGTTGTATTATTTTTCACTTCGTTATCTGAGAAACGAGCAGGATGCAGAGGAGATTGTTCAGGATGTGTTTGTGAAAATATGGGAGAACAAGGAGAACCTTAACGAGCAACTTTCGTTTAGTGGCTACCTGTTTACCATTGCTCGTAATACTATTTTTAATCAGAACAGGAAAAAGGTTAATGAGCAGGCTTACCAAAATTACGTTCGTTCTTTTCTCGAACACACCTCCTCTAAAACGGAGGATGATTTAATCTATTCCGATATTAAAAAGATTGTTGATAAGGTGATAGATGAACTCCCCCCGCAACGGCAATTAATATATAAAATGAGCAGGGAAAAGGGGTTGTCATATCGAGAAATAGCTCAGGAGCTAAACCTGTCGGAAAGAACAATCGAGGCTCACATTCGTTTAGCGCTAAAGTCGCTTACAAAGGTGCTGGATGAGCACTTTGTGCTACCAATTATTATTATAATGTTAGCATACTCACTTTAAAAAAAACCAAATTTATGTATGCTATAATTGATATTGAAACCACTGGCGGAAGCCAAAAAATTCATAGAATAACCGAAATTGCAATCTACCTGTTTGATGGGACTAAGCTTGTGGACCAATTCACATCATTGGTCAACCCCGATGCTTTTATTCCTCCTAACATTACGCGCCTTACTGGTATTACAAACGAGATGGTTGCAAAGGCCCCTCGTTTTTTTGAGATTGCTAAAAAGATTGTAGAGATAACGGATAATGCAACATTTGTTGCCCATAACGCAACTTTCGATTATCGGTTTGTTCAGGCTGAGTTCAAAAGATTGGGATACGATTATAGTCGCCAAACACTTTGTACCGTAAAATTAGCACGAAAATATCTGCCAGGGCATGGCTCATACAGCCTCGGTGTTCTCTGCGGAGACTTGGGCATAAATATCAATGGCAGGCACAGGGCGGCTGGCGATGCATTGGCTACATTGGAACTTTTCGAGATTCTTTTAAAAAAGAACCCAAATATAATCGACCACGAAATAATTAGCGTTAAAAAGAAAGCGGAGAACATCGCACCTCACTTAAACCCTGAAAAACTCTTGCAAATACCCGAATCAACAGGCATTTATTACTTTCATGATGCCAATGATGATATCATTTATATTGGCAAAAGTATAAATATTCGCAAGAGGGTGCACGAGCATATTACAAGGCCAACAACCAAAAGGGCCACTGAGATGCTCTCCCATATAACCGACATAAGTTATGAAACCACAGGAAGCGAACTTATAGCACTTATACTTGAGGCCGATGCCATTAAGCAGCATCTACCTAAGTATAATAAGCGTGGCCGACGAAGAACCAGCCCATACGGATTGTTCTCCTTTGAAGATAATGAAGGTTATACAAATCTGGCAATAAAAAAAATTGCAGATACCAATGGGACTCCAA
>JAWLEY010000139.1:0-7359 GCA_041685855.1 Perlabentimonas sp.
TTCAATAGGGTAAAATCAAACTTAGAAAAATGGATAGATTTTAATTGAAATGGATAGATTTGCATAAAATATTTATACCAATGTACTATAAACAGCTTATTGTAATTACGTTTCTACTTGCTTTGTTTGGATGCAATAGTATATCAAACACTAAAAACGATGGCGAGGTTCTAACCATCGCCACGCTCAAAGGGCCTTCATCAATGGGAATGATTAAACTTATTGATAGCCTTAGTCAAGAGAGTGAGCATGGTTTTCGCGTAAAAATTCTTAATGAACCCATACAGGTAAGGAAAATGGTGATTGACGGTTCCGCTGATTTTGCCATTCTTCCAACAACCATGGCCTCTATAATGTACAACAAAGGAATAAAGTATAAATTAGCAGCCATACCAGTTTGGGGAACCCTTTACCTGTTTGGTAACGATACAACCATTACCAAATGGGAGCATTTAAAGGGCAAGAGAGTAAATGTTATGGCAAAAGGAATGACCCCCGATGTACTTTTTCGCTACCTTCTTAATGCTAATGGCATAAATCCGAATAACGACATAACCTTGGACTACAGCTTTCCAACTCACATTGACCTTGCCAATGCTGTTGCTGCTGGGCAAGCAGATCTTGGCGTAATATCCGAACCAATGGTTAGCCTTGTTATGCAAAGGAATAGCAGTGTATATCCCATATTCGATTTAAACAATGAATGGGAGAAGTTACTTAGCATGCCCATTGCCCAGACTGCGCTTATCATCAGCGATGAAACAATACTAAACTATCCTGAACAAGTTGAAATATTTTTGAATAGTTACCAAGCATCAACAAACTGGGTTAATCAGCACCCCGACAGTGCAGCCAGACTGGTAGTTAAACATGGTATTCTCCCAAATTTCGATGTTGCTTACCATGCTATTCCCCAATCAAATCTTAAATTTGCAAAAGCAAAGGGTATAAAAGAACAAATTGAAGAGTATTTGAATGTCTTTTACAAAATGAACCCAGACATAATTGGAGGTAAAATTCCTGATGAAAATTTCTATCACTAAAAAAAGGATTATTAGCCTGGCTTCCATAGGTTTTATGCTTGTAGCATGGAAAATATTGGCCATGTATTTTAATTCTGATTTCATTATTCCTCCACCCGGTAAAACACTTATTACCACCATTGGCCTTTTTGGCGAAAGCCAGTTTTTACAAATCATTGGTGCAACAGTATTACGTGGGCTAATTGGATTTATCATTTCGCTTATCGCAGGCGTAAGTATTGGCATTCTGGCTGGAATTAGTCCAAATTTTAATGCATTTTTAAAACCAATTCTTGTTACCATACGCTCCACTCCAGTTATTGCAATAATATTGCTAGCCCTAATTTGGCTCAATGCCAACTCTGTACCCATATTTATCGCTATACTCACCATGTTTCCTTTTATTTGTACCAATGTTATTGATGGAATAAAGAGCGTTGATTCGCACCTAACAGAAATGGCTGCAATTTATAAAGTGGAACAAAAGCGAATTGTAAAAGATGTATTTATTCCAGCCATTATGCCATTTATAATAAGCGGAGCATCAAGTGCCATGGGCATTGGCTGGCGTGCCATAATAATTGGCGAGGTACTAAGCCAACCCCGGTATGGCATTGGCACTGTTATGCAAACGGCACAAACATTCTTAAACGTTGATGCTGTAATTGCATGGACCATTGTAGCGGTTTTAATCAGCTATATATTCGAAAAGATTATTAGATGGAGTGAGAGTAGATTAATTTTTTGGAGAAATTAACTATGAGTATTCAAATAAAAGACTTGAATAAAAGTTTTAACGGTGTATTGATTTATAGGGATTTTAACATAGCATTTCCCGAAAGCACAATATCATGCATATTAGGACCCTCGGGGTGCGGAAAAACAACCCTTTTAAATATAATATCCAAAAGCATTAAACCAGACAGCGGTAGCCTTGTAGGCTTTGAGAACAAGGTTATTTCCTACATATTTCAGGACCCAAGATTGCTCCCATGGAAAACCGTTGAGGAGAACATCGATTTTGTTTTAAGCAGAGATATTCCTACTGATAAACGAAAGGAAATTGTAAGTAGATTTATTAGCTTGGTAGAGCTGGATGGATTTACCAAATTTTACCCATCGCAGCTAAGCGGTGGCATGCGCCAGCGTGTTTCAATTGCACGAGCCTTCGCTTACCCTTCCGATATTATTCTTATGGATGAACCCCTTAAAGGTTTGGATATTAAGCTTAAACTAAATTTAATTAAAGCTTTCGCCAGAATTTGGCAAACAGATAAGAGAACCGTAATTTTTGTTACCCACGATGTTGACGAAGCGCTACTGCTAGGCAACGAGATTTTTGTTTTAAGTCAGGCCCCTGCCAAAATTAAAACCCAGCAAAGAATTGAATTGCCGCTTGCAAAACGTTCACTTAGTTCAAACTTTTTAAAGGATGTAAAACAAAGCCTTATGAGTGCTTTAGGGGAGTAATCTTTTAAAACCCAAATATATTATTAGCTAATTGTACTAATGACCTATCTGAGTTAAACAAATATGAAAACAGACAGACGTTATAGAACTCGCCCCTCATTTATGAAATTTATGCTAATAAATTAGCTCATCAACAGCATCCTTACCTAGCATAAGTTGTTTTTTAAGGCTTTGAGGATTATTAATATCAATACTAAGTGCTACCCTTTTCTGAAAATAGATAGTTGCATCTTCATCTGGAAATTTCCAATCAAAATCAAGAATATGAATTTCAACGTTAGGCTCACTGTCAGTTTGCAACTCATCGTGCTCGCGCCAAACAATTGCCATTGCTTTATAATTAAGAGCATCCCAATGAACAGCCACAGCATAAATACCATCTGGGGGAATAAGTTTCCCTGCTTCCTCAAGCTGCACGTTTAAAGTGGGGAAATCAACATCCTTAAAAAAGTGGGTTCCCTTGCCCAGCCCGCCAATAATCATGTACTGATGGTCAAGATAAGCATTGGCCCTCTGGATACGACCATCCTTCAGAGCTTTTCGAATGGTTGTTGAGCTTACCGTTTCGTGCTGAATATCCTGTTCAGGAATCTCCTCTACACCAAATCCAAGTTCATTGCTAAGCTTATACAAATAATCGTAATCGCCCTGACGATTATGACCGAAGTGATGATTAAAGCCAACAACAATGAATTTTGCATTTAACTTATCAACTAACATCTCACGAATAAACTGCTCGGATGATGTTCGGGAAAACTCAAGGGTAAACTTCACAATAATAAGATGCTTTAACCCTGCTTTCCTTAGCTGCTCAACTTTCTCTTTTTGTGAGCTGATAAACATCAGGTCTTTCCCCTCCGTTTCGGGGTAAAGCACCTTTCTGGGGTGGGGATAAAAAGTGATAAGTACAGACTCCCCGCTAATTCTTCTGGCAATCTCGTTAATTCTATCAATAATAACCCTGTGACCTATGTGAACACCATCGAAAGAACCTGTTGTAATCACAGGATTTTTTATACCTTTTGCTTGGTCAAAACCGTAATGAACCTGCATTTTTTACTCTAAATTTTTAACAAAGTACGCTACCTTCTCCATGGAGGTAATCATATCGTACTCCTCTAAATAAACATTTGAAGGAACATTCAAGGGTGTTGTTGTAAAATTTAATATTCCTTTAATCCCTGCCAACACAAGCAGTTCTGCTATAGATGCTGCGGTATCAGGCGGTGATGCTATAATAGCTATGGTAATATCGTCCCGCTCAACTACCACTTTTAAATCGCTAATATGATGACATTTTACGCCAGATATCACTCTGTTCACCTTATTCTCATCAACATCAAATGTCGCTACCACATCAAGTTTCTGTCGTTTTCCAGTAAAATATGTTGTAACAGCTCTACCTAAATTACCCATGCCAACAACGGCAACGTTTAACCCTTTTCTATGGTCAATGAGCTTACCAATTACATCAATAAGCTCTTGAGCATCGTAACCACGCTTCTTCATGCTGGAGTATCCTATCAACATAAGGTCACGCCTAACCTGAACAGCAGTAATGTTTTGTAATCCAGCCAATTCGTGTGAGTAAATGTGCGTTTTTCCCTTTGCAAGGCACTGAAAGAGTGTGCGCCTATACTCGCTAAGACGCTCTACGGTTTTCTCTGGCAATTTCATTGGTGTAGATGTTAGGTTAAGCTTTGTTTATTCTGTTTTCATAAAACAAAATGCAAATGTAAAGAATTCTTGCAAACATTTTCTCTACTGGGTGCCGGTTATTTGGTTTATTGTAGGTAAAATGGGCAGATAAACTGAGAAGGACGTCCCCTCGTTTGGTTTGCTATCAACCTCAATACGCCCTTTGTATAAATCAACAATACGCTTAACTATGCTGAGTCCAAGTCCACTCCCTGAAATGTCTTTAGTTTTTGATGTTTTAATTCTTGAGAATTCCTGAAAGAGTTTAGACTGGTCTTCTTGAGCAATTCCAACACCTGTATCAGACACAACAATAAGAACTTCTGACCCCAGGTTTGCAATTTTGCATTGAACTTTCCCTCCTTCCTTATTGTACTTAACAGCATTGGAAATTAAATTGTTAAATATAATATCCAGCTCCTCAGGGTCTGCCATAAAAGGGATTGATGTTGACCTGTCAAATTCTATAGTTACATCTCGTTGTATTGCTAAGGGAATCATGGTATCTATTGAAGATTTGGCAATAAGACCAAGGTCAATCTCACGAAGTTCACGCTTCTTTTTACCTGACTCAATTCTTGTTAGGTCAAGCATATCCATAATTAACGTTCGCATTGCCTTCACTCTTGAAAGTGAACGGTCAATCATTTTCTCATAATCTGAAATGTTATCTCCGGCTTGCCGTTCATCCATAATTTTCAGGTAGCCCTCTATTGCATTAAGAGGCGCCTTTAGCTCATGAGAGAGAACCGTTAAAAACTGGAAGCGAACCTGTTTTCCCTCTTTATGCAACTTACGTGTCATCCTGCGAAGGAAATAGTGCTTAGCCACATTTTCAAGTGATGCCTTAAGCTCTTGAGGTGTGAATGGTTTTGGAACAAAATCGTAGGCACCTATGTTGGTTGCCTTAACGGCCAAATCCAGTGAGGCGTATGAGGTAATCATTATAACCAGAATATCCAGCTGATTATCGTTAATATACTCAAGCACCTCAACCCCTTGAACACCTGGGAGTTTATTATCTAAAAGGATAACTGCTGGTGGACTGTTATCGATAATTTCCAGGGCCTCCTCTCCCGTTGCAGCCTCCTGAATCTCAAACTCAATATCATCATCCATAAACGGGTAGCTTACGGTGAAGTTCCTAAGAATACGAGAAACTCCAGCACGTATACCAAACTCATCGTCAACAACTAATATCTTTAGTGTTTCCATGCTATTGCTTTAGTAATTTTGAAATTTCTTTCTGAAGTTGTTCCGGCCTTATTCCCTTTTCTAGGTAGAGGTCAGCCTTAATCCACTTCCGTTCTTCCTCGGAACTGATTCCAAACGACATACCTGTCTCTGCCGACACAGCAGTTGCTAAAATTATGGGCACTTCAGGGTATTTACGCTTCATTTTGTAGGAAAGAATGAAGCCACTATCCTCGTTCTCCATCATTAGGTCAAGTATAGCCAAATCTGGTTTAACGGTTTGTATAACCTCCTCCGCCTCACGCTGACTCTCAGCGGTAACAACTTTATAACCAAATCTTTCGAGTTGAAATTTCATTTGGAAAAGATAATCCATGTCATCGTCAACCAGTAGGATTGTTTTTTGATTCTTCATTTCATTCATTTTTAAAGTAAAAAATCGTTGGTGGAACAAATTTCAAAGCACTAATTCTTGTTTGAACTGCTTGAGTCCTTTGGAATTATAATTCTGAAAGTTGTCCCAGTTGGCCCCTTACTTTTGTCTGTATTTGAATCTACTTCAATTTTACCCTTATGCATTTTCACAATGCCATATATTGTTGCAAGGCCTAAACCCGTCCCTTTACCAATGCCCTTGGTAGTAAAGAAGGGAGTGTAAAGTTTGTCCATATTCTCTTCGGGTATTCCTACCCCAGAATCTTTAACAGAGAAAATGATGTAGTTTTTGTCCTCATTTACCTCAACTGTTAGTTTACCACCGTTAGGCATTGCCTCAAGCGCATTCTTGTTTAAGTTGGTAAGAACCTGCATCATCTGCTCATAATCTATGAAGGCTTTTAGCTCAGCATTTGGGCAAACAACCTCTGTTCTCACATTTTTTGGTACAATTACAGATGAGATGCTATCTTCAGCCAATTTTTTAAGGTCAATCTCCTCAGCCTTCACCTGATTTTTCCTGGCAAAGTTGAGCAAACCGCTCACAATCTTCTTGCATCTTTCTGCTTGTTTTGATATTAAATCAAGGTCCTCACGTAAGGGATTGTCGGTTTCAAGCTCATCAAGTAAAATATTGCTATACATAAGCACTACACCAAGCGGATTGTTTAGCTCGTGGGCAATACCTGCCGAGAGTTGCCCCATGTGTGCAAGCTTCTCCGAATGTTTTAACGCTTGCTGAACCTTGGCCAACTTCTCATTTGATACAGCAAGATCCTGAACAGAATCGTGCAATTCCTCAATGGTATAGGGCAAGCACATTTCAATCTCTGCCAACCCCTCAATAATTGCTACGGCATGCTCCTCGCATGTATCGTAGCCACAAGCGCCACAATTAAGATGATCGCGCGGAGAGAATTTACCCATTGAGGCCAACACTTTATTAACCTCTTCATCTGAAGGTAGTGGCAACCTTTTGTCAATTGCTTTAAAAGTCTGTGTAAGGTCAATATTTTTGAACTCATCAATATATTTTCGCCATTCCAACTCCTGATCGGGTGTGATTTTTCGTTGTACATAGGAGCTTATATAGGTGCGTCGCTCAAATCTTCGGCCTCCGGCCGACATGCCTGGCCCCATAATACAACCTTCGCAGCATAGTAGTTCCAGATGCTGATTTCTAAGCCGACCATCCTCAAATTCTTTTATTGCCTCTTGAAAACCTCTGCGCCCTTCAGCCACAATAACGTTACCTTCAAGCACATTATCGCACAGATTAACAGTTTGAATTAGCCCTCTGCTTATTGGGAAAATTGCACCTTTGCCTGCTCTGGGTGGGTCAAAATCTGATGGAGAAATATTATTCTCATTAAACCCAGCATGCTCAATCATTCCTCTAAGTTCTCTGAAAGTTAACCCAAAATCGACCTCTTCGGATTCGGCCTTTTTGGCAATACATGGACCAATAAATACGGTTTTAATATCGTTACCATATTTCAATTTAACCAGCCTTGACATGGCTACCATGGGCGAAGCAATG
>JAWLEY010000140.1:0-7332 GCA_041685855.1 Perlabentimonas sp.
TAGCTCTAGTATTGACTGGGATTGGAGGCTGTTCGCATCATTGGTTTACCAGGAGAGTAGGTTTAGGCATAATGTACAATCGCACATGGGGGCGTACGGATTAATGCAGTTTATGCCCGCCACAGCAGACTATTTTGGAATAAAGCATAAAACAGATGCTAGTACTCAAATTAAAGCCGGCGCCCGATATTTAAGGTGGCTTGAGAAAAGGTTTGAGGATAGTATTCCTGATCCGGAGCAACGTTTAAAGTTTATTTTAGCTTCGTATAATGCGGGAATTGGCCATGTGATAGATGCTCAAAATCTTGCTAGAAAGCATGGTAAAGACCCATACGTGTGGGATAATAATGTAGATTTCTTTATTCTAAACAAGAATAATCCAGATTATTACTGCGATACCACTGTGAGGTTTGGCTATTTACGTGGTACTGAAACCTATAATTATGTTGTTCAGATAATGCAAAGATACCAACATTATCAGAATATTGTACCGGATTAGATTTGTATTGACTTTAAGGTTAGCTTGGTGGTTGTATCTGGAATGAGTGTGTTATCAGTAAAGTTCAGTTAGTTCTGATATTATCATTGCTGTAGCTCCCCAAACCACCTCTTTACCTACAGCATAGTATGGCGCAGATATTGCTTTATTATTAATGCTGATGGTTTTAACCGAAAGGTTATCAGTGTTTTTAAAGAGCGATAATTCTGCTGTTATTGTGTATTCTACCTCTTGCAGGTTAAGATGTAACTTTTTTATAGATGGCATAACTCCCACAACAGGAAGCACCATCATATTGCTAACAGGAATATAGAGTGGTGTTAATGTTCCAATGACCCTTACAAGCGTATGGTCTATCCCTACCTCCTCCTGAGCTTCCCTCAATGCTGTTTGAATTAAATCTGTATCGTTCTCTTCCTGTTTCCCTCCGGGAAAACTTATTTGCCCACTATGAACACCGTTATAGGTTGTTCTTTTGATGAGTAGCGTACTGGCCAAACCCTCATACTGAAATATGGGGATTAGCACTGCACTTTGTCGTGTAGTTGAATCAGGATTAGCATGAAGATGTAAATCGCTCCTTAACGTAGGAGCCATTCTTGCTTGAGCGGAAACTCCTGGGAGATTATTGGATAGGTTAACCTTTAACCTTTGAATGATACTATCGAAACTGCCCATTGGCAATTATGCTTAGCTAATTAACAAACTATTTTCTGAACTTCCTGATAAAATCCTCAACTTCAGGTACACCACCCTGGTATATAAGGTATCCGTTGTAAGGTTCTTTGGGGGTAATCTCACCATTAATGGGGGTAAGCATTATTTCGCGAACCTTCTGAGGGTCATCGGTTTGTCCAAGTGCCCATCCTAGCTTAATGTAAGCTGTTTCGGGGAGCATATTCTCAGCAGGGATTACACCTTTGGCCATCATGTCGCGCCCAGTATCGTAAACAAACATGTTAACATACCCCCAGAGGGTTTGAACCGTCATGTAAATATGTACCCCTTTTTTGGTGGCCCTTTCAATTGCAGGGTAAAGCGGTTTGTTAACATGACCAAGTCCAGTGCCAGCAATAATTATCCCCTTATATCCATTATCTACAAGCATGTCAATTATTTCGGGTTGCATGTTTGGGTAGTAGTATAGTATGGTAACCTTTTCGAAGAAGTAGGGGAGGATTTTTACATTCTTATCCTTACGGCGGGGTTTGTAGTCGGTTTTTATTGGTTTAACACCATCTTTCCTGCTCACGGTAGCAATGGGAGTATCGCTAATTGTACGGAAAGTGCTGCGGTAGGATGAGTGCATTTTACGAACCCGCGTACCTCTATGGAGAAAGCCGTACTCATCGGAAGTTGGTCCGAACATGGACACCATAACCTCAGCAATATCAGAATGGCCTGCCGTAGTGCATGCGTGCATCAGGTTGAGAGCAGCATCGCTACTTGGTCTGTCGGAACTACGTTGGGAGCCAACCAGAACGATAGGCACAGGTGAATTCTGAACCATAAAGGTAAGCGCTGCGGCTGTGTGGCTAAGCGTATCGGTTCCGTGTCCGATAATTATACCATCAATTCCATTCTCAATCTCTTTACCAATGGCAATAGCCAGAGCCTTATATTGTTCTGGCCCCATGTTCTCGCTAAATACGGCAAATAATTTTTCTGTTGTTAGGTTACAGATATCGGCCAGCTCTGGTACGGCCCCATAAAGTTCTCCGGGGGAGAAAGCGGGTATTACTGCGCCGGTACGATAATCGAGACGAGAAGCAATTGTGCCTCCTGTGCCAAAGAGTTTTACATTGGGTAGGTGAGAGCTGTATGGGAACTCCTTTTCAGGGATTTTATACGATGCCTTAAAATAGTCGGTTTCCTTCATGTCGGTAATGGTGAAAATATCAATCCCGATATTATAACCAGTTGCAATTTTAAGAACAATGTGTTTATCGTCATCATTCTCTGAACGGGGAAGAACGGTGCCTTTGAACTGTCCGCGGGTTGTATCGATGGTTACCTTTCCCCAAACCCGTGCATTGTATTTTTTTAGCACCTCGAGTGCGCGTCCCTTATATCCTTGAAAAAAATCTTCCATTGTATTTCAGTTTATTAATGCTTCTAGTGTTTTGTATGAAGATTACTAAGTTGCCTACAGTTTCTTTTCAATTGCTTCTTTTAGCTCTTTAAGGTTGATATTCCCCTGTGCCTGTTTGTGCAGTTGCCCCATAACCCACTTAACAGCTAAATTGTTTGTTGGCTTGTTAGAGATTTTAATCTCTTTAAACTTTTCAAGAAGATAGCCAATGGGGGCAAGCAGTTCATCCTTAGTTTTCCGTTTAAACCCAATGCTTGTAAGTACAGAGTTGAGTTCCATGTTAGGATGTTGGTAAACAATGGGTAGCATGTACTTAGCGAGGGAGAACTCCAGCTTTTCTTTTTTCAGGAATTTAAATATGTCAACAATTTTTGCATAGGTAAAGTCCTTGTGTTGCTGGATTGTGCCCTCAATGTGCTTAAGTGTATGTCCGAGGAAAGTGCCTGCAAACCTGCCTGTTGCGCCAATATTTACCAGTTGTTCAATAATTGGAATGAGGTTTCTTTTCATTAAAAAGAAGTATGTATCCTCTGGGATTTGCCATTTCTTAAGTTGAGTAAAACGTTTTGCAACATCGGGCGGTATTCTTTCTCGTAGTGTTTCTATGTAATTCTCTTCTAAGGGGATGGGAGGCGAGTCGGTGTCGGGATACATTCTGTCGGCACCTGGCAGAACGCGCTCAAATATTGTAGTACCATCCGGGAGAGATTTACGAGTCTCCTGGGGTACACCCTGAAAAGCCATTTGGCATCGTTCCTCAATGGTTTCTATCGCGGTAGGAATATCATCGGCAGGTCCCCAAAATAGAAGTATAGCATCGTTATTGGTAGCCTGAAGCATTTCAGCGAGTTTTTCTGTATCGGCCTTTTCAATAGGATTATTTAGCTCCTCGGTGCTAGTCATGTTAGGTTTCTCAATACACGCAATAACCTTAAGCCGGTTGGAAAGTTCGTCGCTGAACGTTTTCTCGGGTTGTAGGAAGTGCGAGAGAATTCCTTTGAAATGGGGCAGCTTAACGGCAATGGTTTTGAAACCATTATTTGAGTATTTAAGAACATCAGCATTTGTTAGCCCAGCTTTCTCTGGATTAATCTCTTTCCATGATATTGACCATTCTTTTGAGTTGGAAACACGCTCTAGCAGGAGTTTACGAATATTAAGAAGCGCCCACTGCCTAAACGATTCGTTATGTGAAAGTTCAGGAATCCATTTATTGTGGGCAACACCCTTTATTTCAACCCTTTCGCCGCCCTTGCAACTAACGTTAACATCTTCACGGCCAGCGCCCATGCCAGTTCTTACCTTGCCTGTACTCCTGTTAAGGAAACGTATATGCTCGGCTGCTTCACGTAGCTCATCGGGAGTTAGGCATTGGGGGTGCGTTACCGTTTCGATAAGTGGCATTCCCAGCCGGTCGGTTTTGTATATACGTGTGTGACCAACATCAGAAACCTCACGGCACGAATCCTCCTCAATGCTTAGCTGCAAAATACCCACCTTCTTGTTTTTAAGTTGAATTTCTCCCTCAACGCCCAGTATGGCGGTTCGTTGAAAGCCAGTGGGGATGCTGCCATCGAGGTACTGTTTGCGTGTAATATGCACCTCACCTACAATGTTAAGCTTGCTAAGGAGGGATATTTCAAGGGCGTACTCCAATGCCTCCTTGTTAATGGTGAATGGTGGGGTATCGTCAATCTCGTAGGTGCATGTGGTTTCATTGTTTATGCGGTAGATAATGTCTTTTCTGGTTTTAAATTCCATTAAAGCTGTACCGTCGTATTCGCCCATCTCGCTCAGTGTGGGGCGCATGTGACGAATTATCTCGGCATGGTAATCGTTGTCTTTATGGTAAATGCCAGCAGGGCAGCGGCAGAAGAGTTTCTGCTTGGTTTTAAGCTGCTGGTGAACCTCAAGCCCTGATTTGAAACCGATGCGCTCGTAATCGGATTTTTTTGCTTTTTTACGGCTAACATAGCCAATATCCTTCATGGTTTTTTTATAGTTCTTGCGAGGGTCGAAGGGGGTAGTAGTGTTCTTATTTTTCACAACAGTAGCGTTTAGTTTGATGTAGAAAAAAATATCCCAAAGAAACAAGTACAATTATTGTAGCTCCGTTTTTATTGTTACACCTTTGTTTTTAGGCTTAACAACTTTGGGTAAACAGTTAAGCAAGGTTCAATGGTTTATCTGAACTTTTACAAGCCCTAATATAGTTTTGTTTGGCGATATTGCAAAGAGAATGGATGATTGTTTTTTAGGGAGTTTATTAACAAGCTCAGATATGGAGAATGAATTAGCCATCCTTTTTTTTGTATAATAGGAGGTTTACAAAGGAATTTTAAATACTATATTTACTTAAATACTTAAGAGTAATTAGCCTAAAAAGTTTTATTATTTTGCTTCTGCCATTTTTTTCTTTGTGTTCATCAGACTTGCATTTCTAAATTGTTTGTTTGCCTCATTTTTTAATCTATACGGACGATTAAATGCTTCCTGTGAAACTTTAAAAAAATCGGAGAGTCTTCTAATCGTGACCTTTGATAGTCCTTTCTGATAATTTAAAACCTTAGAGATAGTCCCCTTTGACAAATCAAGGATGTTAACTAAATCCTTTGCCTTTAAATTGTGTTCGTTCATTAGTGCTTTAAGAATTTCAATTGGGTCAGAATCATTGAAAGTATTATGCTCCTCATCCCATTTTTCAATCAAAAGGGTAAGCAGTTCTATCTCGTCTTGATTATTATCTTCTGATATCAAGTTTTCTAAAATGTTGCAATACTTATCGTATTGCTTTAGGTTTTTTATTATTGTGTATTTTAAAGCTTCCATTTATAATCTTGTTTTTTAGTCTCAATTAATACTTATTTATTTCATACTGCTTGCCATCATTGCAAAACTTGGTGTATTCTGCATGAGTACCTATTCATTTTACAAATAAATGTACTCTTGTTTCCCCAAAATGATATTTACATATTAATCTATAATTGTTTCCCCCAATATTAAATACTACTCTATCAGAACCCTTACCAAGAATATCAGCACTATTGAATGTTGCAATAATCTCATTCGGCTCATTCCAGTCAGCTCGCTTAATAATCGATAACCATATATCAATAGATGCTCTACTTCTGGCGTTTTTTTGAGCATAATTTTCAATCGACTGTTTTTTTATCAAATGTACTTTCATATACTTATTCGCAAATATAAAGATAAAGTTTCATAAAAGGAAACATTGTTGTGTTCTATTTGCAGAAGGCTTTTAGCAATTGGTGCTAAGGATTAAACTTAAACCCAGCTAAGCCATTAGTTCGCAGAACTAATGAATGATTTAGCTATGTTAAAAACGGTGCGCTCCCGTTCTTGTTTGTTATAAAACCATAGTAGATTTATAGATTTTTACTCAAATTTTATGGTCTTATCGGGGCTTATGCGCGAGACAACCATTGAGGGAATTATGAGCATAATTAGGGTTGTGAGGAATGTGCCAATGTTTAGCAGGATGATATGTGTAATATCGAGGTTTATTGGTACAGAGGAAAGGTAGTAGTTGGCCTCATCGAGCGTAAAAATGTTAAACCTTAGCTGAATAAAAGCAATTGCTAGCCCAATAAGGTTACCCCAGAATAGTCCTCGAACTACTATGTGCCCCGACTGGATAAGGAATATTTTTTGAACCAGCCTGTTTTCTGCACCTAATGCTTTGAGTGTGCCAATCATATTGGTTCTTTCGAGAATAATTATTAGCAATCCCGATATCATGTTTATACCAGCCACAGCGAGCATTAGTATAAGTAGGATTATTACATTCAAATCCTGAAGTTCGAGCCAATCGAAAATTTGAGGATACATTTCTATAATGCTTTGTACCCTAAGCCTTGAGCCGTCGCTCAAAAAATTGAAAGCAACAATATCATCAATGTCAAGGGCAACATCTTCTATTCTCCTAAAATCATCAATAAGTATTTCGAGTCCAGTTACCTGATTTGAGTCCCAACCATTTAGCCGTTGTATGTGCTTAATATCGCAAAGAACAAAGAGTTTATCGAATTCGGCCATTTGAGAGTCGAAAATACCCTCAACGGTAAATCTGCGAATGCGGGGGGGCTCCTGAACGAAAAACATATCAAAAATATCGCCCACCTCAAGCTGAAGCAACGATGCGGTTGTTTTAGAAATAATTGCTCCGTTGGATATTGTGGAATCGTTTAGAGAAAGAATACTTCCCTCATCGAGCTTGTTTTGGAAGAAGCTCCAGTTGAAATCGAGTCCAACCCCTTTTAGCACAATTCCCTGAATATCGGTGTTGGTTTTAATAATTCCGGGTTTTACGGCGTACTTTTGAATATGCCTCACACCTCTTACCTTCTCAATATCAGGGAGAAACTCCTGGTTGCTATTTATGGGGGTTGTTTCAAAGGAGATGTTACGGTCGTAGTTAACTATTTGGATATGGCTGCTAAAGCCAATGGTTTTTTCGGCAATCTCATTTTTAAAACCTGTAACCACGGCAACGGCAATTATCATAACAGCAAGACTAAGAGCAACTGCTGCAGTGGCAATTTTAAGGAATGGGCGTGATAGGCTCCCTTTCCCTTCGGTGGGGCTAATTAGTCGCTTGGCTATAAAGTTTTCTAATTTCAATTAGGGCAGCTTTTTGTTTGCTGACAAAATTAGGAAAATTATTGAATAGGCAAAGGTTTGGGGATGGTATAAGTAGGAAGTAGTGGTTGGTTGTTGGTTG
>JAWLEY010000141.1:0-7322 GCA_041685855.1 Perlabentimonas sp.
TCCATTATTCTGCAAATAAGCCTTACCAAATCAATATTTTTCCATTCGTTATTGCCACCAACATTATAAGTTTCGCCATGTTTGCCATTATGAAAGATTTTATCGATGGCAGCAGCATGATCCTCAACATAGAGCCAATCCCTAATGTTCTCACCTTTTCCATAAATTGGCAGCGGTTTCCTGTTTTGAATATTGCTTATTACAAGTGGTATTAACTTTTCGGGAAACTGATTGGGTCCGTAGTTGTTGGAGCAATTTGAAATAACCACAGGAAGCTTAAAGGTGTGGAAGTAGGCCCTAACAAGATGATCGGACGATGCCTTGGACGCTGAGTATGGGCTACGGGGATCGTAAGAGGTTGATTCAGTAAATAACCCTTCATCTCCTAAACTACCATAAACCTCATCGGTTGAGATATGATAAAAAAGCTTATCGCTGAAATCATCACCCCAATGGGCTCTGGCTGCATTAAGCAAATTAACGGTTCCCTCAATATTTGTTTTGATAAACTCCATGGGGTTGGCAATGGAACGATCAACGTGCGATTCGGCTGCTAAATGTATTACAGCCTGCACGTTATACTTTGTAAAAACTTCTCCAACTGCCTTACTATCGGTAATATCGGCCTTAACAAACTTGTAATTTGACTTCGATTCAATATCAATCAGATTCTCAAGATTTCCTGCGTAGGTTAAACAATCGAGGTTTATAATATTATAATTGGGGTAACTATTAACGAACCTTCGAATAACATGGGAGCCAATAAAGCCAGCACCGCCAGTAATAAGTATTGATATCATCTTTTTAATTTTTTAATATTAGCAATAGGTTCTAATCATATCCTTATTAGAAAAAAAGTTACAGCGCGTGCTTATCTCTGTACATTTTCTCCCATCTCCACGCATTTTTCAATGAATGAGCCAGCGGTGTTGTGGTTGACCATCCTAGCTCCTTTTTAGCCTTTTTGGTATCGGCATAAATTAATGGGATATCACCCTCCCTTCTGGGAGCGAAACTCCATGGTATTTGTACTTTGTTCTCCCGCTCAAATGTTTCAATAACTTCCTTTACAGATATTCCCTCGCCGGAGCCTAAGTTAAAAGCCTCAAAGGCAGATGAATTAGCCTTTGTAAAGATTCTATCAATGGATTTTACGTGGGCGTTAGCCAGGTCAACAACATCAATATAATCACGCATGGCTGTACCATCAGGTGTTGGGTAATCGTCGCCAAAAACTTTTAGCTCTTCTCTAACACCAGCAGCTGTTTGCGTAATGTAGGGGATAAGGTTATTGGGGGTGCCAATAGGTAACTCTCCAATTAATCCTGATGGATGAGCTCCAATAGGGTTAAAATACCTGAGCGATATGTACTTAAAATCCTTATTTATATTTGCATAATCGGCAATAATGCTTTCGCACATCTGCTTGGTTCGCCCATAGGGCGAGGTAGTTGGAGTCATTGGTAGCTCTTCGTGGTATGGAAGTGCTGCCTTCTCTCCATAAATAGTGCATGATGATGAGAAAACCAGATTTTTCACATTGGCCCTTTTCATTTGATTTAGAAGATGAATAAGGGAAAGCAGGTTATTCTGGTAGTAATCGAGCGGTTTTTCAATTGACTCCTTAACTGCTTTATAGGCTGCAAAATGGATAACGCCTTGAATATCCTGATGCTCATTGAATATTTTGGCTAAGTCATCTGGATTGGTACAATCTGCCTTATAGAATGTTGGTTTAAACCCAACGATTTTCTCAATTCCATCGAGAATAAACTCGTTTGAGTTAGACAGATTATCAATAATTACCACCTTGTACCCAGATTTTATAAGCTCAACCACGGTGTGAGAACCAATAAAACCAGTACCTCCGGTTACTAAAACTTTTTGCATAATAACAAAATGATAATTGGCTACTAATGGAGTAGATTAATATTCGTTAGGATTGGCAGATTCAATTTTTCTAACATTCTTTGCTACCTCCTGCCCTCTCTCATTGGTTTCAATGGTGAATTCAAGCAGATCGTCGTTATAGATATCATTAAAATCTCCATCCATAACATCCTGATAATGAAAGAAGAGGTTGTTAGGTGGAAACTGGATAAATCCATACCCGTTATTCATATTCATGGCTTTACCCTGATGCAGCTCCGTATCCTTATCAAAGCTTGTAACACGCTTGGGTTGTGAGTGTTCGGGCAGGTCAAATAGATTGTTCACTAGAGGGTTATTAGCCTTCAATCCGTTATTTATTAACTCGTGCATGGCAATTGGGTAGGTTACCTCCTGTATAAGATCCTGAGATGTTCGTGTAACCACATCGCGCCCCATATCATCGGTATATTCAAAATCCCAACTTAAAACCATCACCTTTGTTCCCAGAGAGTTGAGTTTACGGATAAGTGGTACATAGTCGCCATCGGATGTAATAAGCACAACCACATTGAAACGCTTGTAAAAGGCCTGCTCAAAAGCTTCAAGTGCAAGCCAAACATCTATGCCTTTCTCCTCCTTCTTTCCGCTTCGGTTTCGGATGGGTAGATAGTGGGTAACAACGCCCTCGGACATTAGAATATCATCGAAAACCCTGTCGTTATAAAGCTGATTACCGCGTTGGCTAGCTTCCTGAGCGCTGATACGACCACGGAAGTAGTGCGCCTCAATTACCTGAGAGAACTGGACTGAAACATCCTCCTCCTTTGCCACGAGGTTGCGAATGAACTTATGCAACCCGGCAATGTTTAAACGTTTTTGTCTGGAATGGAAATAGTTATAATAGTTGCTTACATGTAAGAAGTAGTTACCATCGTAAAATACGCCTATTCTCTTTAACTCTTTTGTGTTATCGTGCATTAGATAAATATTTAATTGTTTTATATAATAATATGGTATATCAATATTTTTAAGAACGCTTTTTAACTAATCCTTTGCAAAGGTAGGGATTTATAATAACTAACCAATTGGTAATGGTTAGCTCTCTTTTATAAAAAATGTTAATCGGAACTCGATATAAGAAAATATGATAATCCGTTTCGATACCAAAACACTCAACCGTAATTCTATAACCATCAGATGCGAATCAGGCTGAAGATAGCAATGACAGATTTCATCTCGTCATCAAATAATTATTCTCAATTTTTTTGGGTGGTCTCTACCAATGTCGTATTGATTTTTTTAATATTTAAATATGTTAGCGGACAATCATATAAGAAAATAAACTCAGATAAGTATGGAATTAACTACTACATAACTAAACTGGCTATGCATGGCCTTAGTCGCAAAGATTATCCATTGAGCTGAGGTTGATAACTAAAGCTTTCGTTGGAACTTATTCAGAGCAGAAATCATCCAAAGTCCAGCTACATGCAATAACAAGCTCGTTATCATTAAATGCTCTGCTGTTAAACTCTTTAATGGATTCCATCACCTCTTTAGCCTTGCTGTCGTCTGTAAACTGCATTATAACAGCAGAGTTGTAGCCTGGCCAAACGGACGTATTAAAACGATTATCGCCCTTAATATTTTTTGCGGTAACCTGCTCAATAACCTGATAGGATTCGACATTTAAACTATCAAAATGTTTTAAAAGGGGCTCAAGAACACTTACGTTGCATGTACAATATATTATTTTCATTGTTTGAGTGTATTTTTAAAGAGTTGAAAACTATTCAAAAATAAGATACCAGAGTTTTCAGGCGATTATATTAAACTATTTTTCACTAACCTCTGTATAAAATCCCATTTTTTGAGGATGATCGAACACAATAGTGTTTCGGCTTAACTTTAGCATCATAAACAGGCTGATAATATCGCCACCAGCAGCCAGTATAAAAAATACGCCAAAAAAGAGTAACCAACCGTTACCCGAAACAACTCCTAATACCGCTGGTATTATTCCCATAACCAGAAGGGGCATGGCTGCTCCCAGCGCATACTGTTTTAACTTTAGCGGCTCAACACAATGGCAATATGGCATTAAGTACTTCCACTCCATTCCAAATTTAATTGATTTTAAGCCCCTGTCAGCAAATATTGCCCATGTAATTCCGTGTAGAAGTTCATGCAGTGGCATTCCTGCTAATAAAATCAACAAAAACCAGTTTAATTCCCACCTTCCAATACTATGAAAAAAAGTTACGCCCCAAGTAAGGATAAAAGGCAGCACAAATACAGCCATTACGGGTACTGTTAAAAAAATAGAATAGACAGTAACCTTTCCATTACTCATTGTGTACTCAACAATATTTTTCTCGTCTGCAAGCATAGCTGCTACTGTTTATGCTTCTTCAATTTTCTTTTCTTTGCCATGCGCCACAGCATATAGGGTTGGCACAACCAGCAGGGTAATAAATGTTGATGCAAGCAAGCCCCCAATCATAGTAATTCCCAATGGTTGGTATGCCTCACGCCCCATACCTTCGCTTAAAGCAAGGGGAAGCATGCTGAGCATGGTTGTGAAGCTGGTCATAAGCACAGGTCGCAAGCGGCTACGACCACCCTCCTGAATGGCATCGTAAAGTTTATAACCACGTTTACGAAGTAAATTTATATAATCAATTAGTACAATACCATTATTAACCACAATACCAATAAGCATAATAACCCCAACAAACGTTGTTACGCTTAAGGTGATACCTGTTATTTTAAACGCCCAGATTACCCCAATAAAAGTAAGCGGTACGGCAAACATAATAATAAAGGGGTCGCGGAACGACTCGAACTGACCAGCCATTACCATGTAAACTAAAGCAATGCCAAGGAAGAATATCAGGTACAAATCAGCAAAGGATTGGCCCTGTTCGGCAGTCTGGCCAGAAAGCGTAACATCAATCTCGAGTGGAATATTTACATTATCGAGTAATTCCTGCGCTTCTTTTTGCCCCTCTCCCAGCGAAATTCCATTAAGTTCAGCCATAACTTTCACTATACGTTCTTGAGCATGCCTGTCGATCTGTAAAGCACCTGTACCCAGTGCTACCTGAGCAACGTTACCTAATTGAACCTGCTGTCCCATAAGGTTGGTTAAACGAATATTTTTTAACTGCTCAATATCGTTCCTGAACTCTTGCTCGTACCGAATGGTAATGGTAAACTCGTCGCCTTCTTCCTTAAGTCCACCAGCATCGGCGCCATAAATACTTTCGCGCACCTGCAAGCCTATCATGGCAGCATTTAAACCCATAGCGGATGCCTTTAGGCGGTCGATTTTTATTTGCACCTCAGTTTTTCCCTTATCAACAGTACTAACAACATCAACAAAATTAGGTGAATTGCTAAGAAGCTGGCTCAACTCATTTGCCATAGAGTTTAGCATATCGTAGTTAGAACCGGTAATATGATACTCTATAGGCTTAACATTACCCGTAACAGCCTGCGAAATGATGCTGCCGCCAATTATGTTGAAATTTTCAATTTCAGGTATTTTTGCAATATGCGGCCGCAAATCGCTTGCTATTTGTTTTGCCGAACGCTCCCTGTTATCAGGCAACGTTAAATGGCAAAGAATTGTAGAAATATTCTTTCCCTCACGAAACCCCACAGAGGTTAGCATTCCATCCTCCGACTGCCCCGATGTTGCCGATAAGCTACCTGGAACCATTTCAGGTACCTCCTCTTCAAAAATCCCCATAACAATCTGAGCAACACTATCGGTCTTTGCCGCAGTGGAACTAATATCAGTCTCAATAACTGCCATTATGTCGCCAGCATCGAACTCGGGAATGTAATCGGTACCAAGATTCCTGCCAAACCACATGCTAACAAGAAGGACTACCAACACTGATAGCAACGCGAAGGTTTTATGAAAAACAGCCCATCCTAATGTTTTACGATATATGGTTTCAAGAAACTGAAAAACCTTTTCACTTGCTTTGTATAAGAGCGTTCGCTCTTTAATTAGACCACGCTTACGCCCCCTAAGCAACCTTGACGATGCCATTGGTGTTAAAGTAAGAGCAGTAAACAGCGATACCAGCATGGTTACCGATGTGAGAATAGCCAGCTGTTTAAACATTACACCAACCAGTCCTCCCATAAAAATCATGGGTATAAAAACCATTAGCGTAGTTAGAGTTGATGCTGTGATGGCGGTACCCATTTCGCTTGTACCAAATATGGCTGCTTGCTTTGGGCGTGAACCCTTCTCAATATGCTGTGTGATATTTTCCAGAACCACAATGGCATTATCTACCACCATTCCCATTGCAATAATCAGGGACATGAGGCTAAATATATTGATAGTCCACCCAATTACATTCATTAGAATAAATGCTGTAATAAGTGAGAAGGGAATGGTTAGGAACACAATAAAGCTTAATCGCCACTCTCTTAAAAACGCAAACACAATTATTACAACAAATATCAGCGCATACCAGAACGATTTGGTGAGATTCTTAATACTCTCAACTATCAACTCATCTGATTTAAGCACCTCATCAATTCTAACATCGGGGGGTAGCGTTGGAAGAATCTCCTTGATTTCCTCGCGAACAGCATCTACCACCTCAAGTGTATTCTCTCCCGTTTGGCGCTGAATCATAATTGCAACGCCTTTCCCGTGCTGAGTTCGAGAGTACTCATCCAACTCCTTAAAACCATCGGTAATGGTAGCCACATCGTTAAGGCGAATAACTCTGCCGTTAAAACTAATTAAGGCAATTTCGCCCAGCTCATCAATATTCTCAATATCACCGGGTACACGTACTGCAAAATCGTTATCGCCAACCTTAATGCTACCGCCCGGAATCGTAATATTCTCGGCTTTTAGTATGGTTGATATTTGGTTTATTGACAAGTTGTAAGCGGCTAACCTATGAGGATCCACATCAACCTTTACCTCCCTTACGGGCGTTGCAAGCACCATTACGGAGCCAACACCGGGCAGCTTACGTATGGGTGCAGCAATCTGATCCTGAATAATTTTCTCAAGTCCGTTGTAACTCTCCTTTGCAGTTACTCCGTATATTAGAACAGGTAGTAACGATGAATTTATTTTATAAATAACAGGATTATTGGCTCCATTGGGAAGGTTGTTTCTGGCCAGTTCAATTAAATCGCGCGCATTACTGGCAGATGAGTTAATACTTGCTCCCCAGTCGAACTGAAGCGTGATAAACGAAACATTCTCTTTTGACTGGGAGCTAATCTCGTTCAGATTCTCAGTGCCACCAAGAACCGACTCCAGCGGGCGGGTAACCTGCTGCTCAACCTCCGTGGCCGATGCGCCAGGATAGACAGTTATGACCGTTAGCGTGGGCAATTCCATCTCGGGCATAACATCCAAGGGAAGACGAGTAAGCGAAACCAAGCCAAACAGCAAGAGTGCC
>JAWLEY010000142.1:0-7225 GCA_041685855.1 Perlabentimonas sp.
CAGTGGTCGGCTAATGAGAAAACCGCAATGGAGGCTGCCATTGGCATGTCTTATGCTGGCAAACGTGCGCTGGTATGCTTTAAGCACGTTGGGCTTAACGTTGCTGCCGATGCTTTTATAAATGCATCCATAACCGGTGTTAACGGTGGTCTTGTTGTACTTAGCGCCGATGACCCATCAATGCACTCATCGCAGAATGAGCAGGATTCAAGGTTTTTTGCAAAGTTTGCAATGATACCAATACTTGAGCCATCAAACCAGCAGGAGGCATACAATATGATGTACTCTGCATTTGAATTGTCCGAAAGGCTTAATGTTCCTGTAATGATGAGGATTACCACACGTTTGGCTCACTCTCGTGCAGGGGTAACTCGCGAAGATGTTAAGCCTCAGCTTAAAATGACTCTTCCTGAAAACCCCAGGCAATTCGTTTTACTACCTGCAATAGCTAGAGTAAACTATAAGAAATTGTTAAATACCCAGCCCTTGATGGATACTCTAGCCGAGGAGTCTGTGTTTAACAGGATGATTAAGGGAAAAGATAAGAAGCTGGGTATTATTGCAGCAGGTTTGGCATATAATTATCTAACAGAAAATATTTCTGAGGAGGACTCACCTTACCATATATTGAAACTTTCGCAGTATCCATTACCAACAAAACAGGTGAAGGAACTATACGAAAAATGTGATGAGTTACTTGTTCTTGAAGATGGTTATCCTATTGTAGAGGAGATGATTAGAGGTTTTCTGAATCTCGGTAAGCCTGTACATGGTCGTTTAGATGGAACCGTTCCGCGCGATGGCGAACTTAATCCTGCAATTGTAGCAAAGGCTCTTGGAATGGATAATTACGAGGGAATGCCTATTCCAGATGTTGTTCGTAAAAGACCACCATCACTGTGTATGGGATGCGGTCATCGTGATGTTTATATTGACCTAAACGAAGCGTTAGAGGAGTACGGTACGGGCAGAGTTTTTGCCGATATTGGATGCTATACGCTAGGAGCATTGCCTCCATTCAATGCAATTAATTCCTGCGTTGATATGGGAGCATCAATAACCATGGCTAAAGGTGCTGCCGATGCTGGTCTTGTACCAGCCGTTGCCGTTATTGGCGATTCAACTTTCACTCATAGCGGAATGACAGGTTTGCTGGATGCAGTAAATGAGAACTCTCCCGTAACGGTTATTATTTCCGACAACTCAACCACCGGAATGACTGGCGGTCAGGATTCATCTGCATTTGGCAGAATTGAAAGTATCTGTAAAGGTCTTGGTGTTGACCCAGCTCACATTAGAGTAATGAATCCATTAAAAAAGAACCACGAGGAGAATGTTAAGATAATGAAAGAGGAGCTAGCTTATCAGGGCGTATCTGTTCTTATTCCTCAGCGTGAGTGCATTCAAACTTTTGCACGCAGAAAAAAAGCCGAGAGAAAAGCTGCTGGTAAAAAATAGAATTGGTAATTTTTAATACAGAAAAATATTAAACAGATGAAAACTGATATAATACTTGCAGGAGTTGGTGGACAAGGAATTCTTTCCATAGCTGCAGGAATAGGTTTGGCTGCTGTTAAAAGCAATCTGCATATTAAGCAGGCAGAGGTACATGGTATGAGCCAAAGAGGGGGCGATGTGCAGTCGCACCTTCGTATATCCGATAAGCCCATAGCATCCGACCTGATTCCACAAGGTAAAGCACATTTAATTCTTTCAGTTGAACCAATGGAAGGATTACGCTATTTACCTTTCCTAAGTAAAGATGGATGGCTTGTTACCAACACTACTCCGTATAACAATATCTCCGATTATCCGGAAACTGATGATGTTTTAAAAGAGATAAAGAAAATTCCAAACCACATTGCCCTCGATGCAGACGCAATTGCTAAGGAGGCGGGTTCATCAAGAGCATCAAACATAGTGATGCTTGGTGCTGCTTCGCCTTTTATCGACATTGAGTTTGATAAGCTTGAGGATGGCATTCGCCAGCTATTTGGCCGCAAGGGCGATGATGTTGTTGAAGTGAACCTTAAAGCCCTTAGAGCAGGCAGGGAGTTTTCACAGAAAAACAGATAAACCAAATGATACTATAAACGTCATAAAGAGCGGAAGTTTTCTTCCGCTCTTTTAGTTAATTCAACTCTAACATATTTCTTGGTAACAATAAATGTTTGTTTTAAAGGATGAATAGGCTGCTCGACATACGTTCCTACTTCCACCATGTTGGTTTTGCCTTTAGGGCGTTAAAGAATAAAAATTTTAGGCTATTCTTTTCGGGGCAAATTGTTTCAATGCTCGGAACATGGATACAGAACATTGCATTGGGCTGGTTGGTATATGGATTAACCGACTCAGCAGTTTGGTTAGGTGTGGTTGGTTTTGCCGGACAGATACCCGCATTGTTCCTAACACCTTTTGCAGGTGTTTTTGCCGACAGGCTAAACAGAAGGAAGGTGCTTATAGTTACTCAGATTATACCCATGTTTTTGGCTTTTGCAATGGCTGCTTTAGTGCTAACCGATACAATTGAAGTTTGGCATATTGTTATTATAGCCACAATGAATGGCTTTGTTATTGCTTTTGATAATCCATTCCGTCATGCCTTTTTGTTGGAAATAATTAAGGATAAGGAACTTATCCAGAATTCGGTTGCACTTAACTCAACCCTTTTTAATTCGGCTAGGTTTATTGGCCCTATGCTTGGGGGTATTCTTATCGCTTTAGTAGGAGAGGGGGTTTGCTTTTTAATCAACGGTGTAAGTTTTATGGCGGTAGTATTTGCACTCCTTGCCATGAAGGTTCAGCCCATGAATCTTGATAGGAAACACGGCTCATTAATTAATGATTTAGGTGAGGGAGCAAAGTATGCATATAATTTTAAGCCCATACGGTATCTGCTATTTCTAATTGTTACCACCGGTTTTTTTGGTTTACCGTTTCAAGTGTTTCTTCCGGTTTTTGCTAAGGATATTTTAGGTGGAGATTCGCAATTGCTAGGCTTTTTAACTGGTGCATTGGGGGCAGGTGCATTAACAGGAGCTATCTATTTGGCTTCAAGAAGGGGCATAAAGTTGCTTCCAAAATTAATTTTGGGTGCATCTATAGTTTTTGGATTAGGCCTGTTTAGCTTATCGTTATCAACAAACATTACAATATCAATGCTTCTCCTATATATTACTGGATTTGGAATGATATCGATGTACGCATCAACAAACACATTAATACAAACCATTGTAGATGAAGATAAAAGAGGAAGAGTGATGTCGCTTTACGGGATGTCTTTCCTTGGGGTTACTCCACTCGGAAGTTTGCTTCTTGGTTCAATATCGGGTGCAATAGGAGTGCAAACAACGCTTTTAGGTGCAAGTGTTATTTGTCTTCTTGCCTCTGCATACTTTATTAAAAGTAAGGCTCATGTAGTAAATGTGGTATCAAAATTCATTAATTAATATAAAGGTTAATTATTCCTGATAATATCTTTGGCAGAGTGTTAATACTGTTCTATTTTTATCCGTCGTATCAGAAAACTCTAAAGCATTCAAACTAAACCAAACTATTATGAATCCTATTCTTGAATCAATTGACTATGTAATCACTTTATACAATGAGTATGTAGGAGGGTATCTAATTCTATTATTGCTTGTTCCTACGGGCGTTTACTTTACATTTAAGTACCGCTTTCTGCAGATAAGTTACTTTCGTCATGCCCTTAAATTGGTTGCAGGGAAATATAGCAAAAAGGAAGAAATGGGTGATGTGAGCCATTTTAAGGCTCTTACAACAGCACTTTCTGGAACTGTTGGTACGGGAAATATTGTTGGGGTTTCACTTGCTATATACTTAGGAGGGCCAGGTGCAATATTCTGGTTATGGGTTACAGGATTTTTCGGTATGATGCTTAAAATGGTGGAGTGTACCTTAGCTCAAATTTTCCGTAAGGTAAATGCCGATGGAAGCATCTCGGGTGGTCCAATGTACTACATTGAGATTGGTTTGAAGGATAAGTTAGGAAAATTTGCCAAAACGCTTGCTCTAATTTTTGCTGGAGCCGCAGCCCTTTGTACTCTTGGTACAGGTAATATGGCTCAAGCTAACTCAATATCCGATGTGCTAAATACCAGCTACAACGTTCCTGTTTTGGCAACCGGAATAGTTCTTGCTTTATTAGTGCTGCTAATTATAGTTGGAGGGTTAAAGCGAATTGCTAATGTAACATCAAGGCTGGTGCCTTTTATGGCAGCACTTTATTTTCTATCTGCAATTATAGTAATTGGTGTGCATTGGCGCGATATACCCAGCGCTTTTGGTTTAATTGTTAGCGATGCTTTTACTGGAACCGCTGCAACAGGAGGCTTTGTTGGCTCAACATTTATAATGACACTTGTTTGGGGAGTAAGACGAGGCCTTTTCTCGAATGAAGCTGGACAGGGCTCCGCCCCAATGGCTCATGCTGCAGCCAAAACGGTACACCCAATGCGTGAGGGGTTTGTAGCTTCGCTTGAACCTATGGTTGATACGCTGATTATTTGTACGTTAACAGCTCTTGTGGTGATTATTTCAGGGGCTTGGAAATCAGATATTCAAGGTGTTGGAATGACCATTGAAGGTTTTCAGGAAGGTATGGGACAGGTTGGTCTTGGTGGCGTAGCCACACATGTTGTTACATTTGGATTGTTACTATTTGCCTTTTCAACAATTATAAGTTGGTCGTATTACGGTAGCCGTGCTATTCAGTATATTTTCAGCGATAAGGCTATAAAACCTTTCTATTTTGTATTTGCCCTTTTTACCTTTTTTGGTGCAATTTGGGGCATAGACCTTGTTTGGAATTTTGTTGATATGGTTATTACATTTATGACTATACCTAATCTAATTGCCTTGCTTCTTCTTGCTCCAGTTATGACTAAAGAGGTGAAGCGTTATAAGACTTTCCTTAAGGAGGAGAAAGAGCTTGGAAGGTAGTACTAACTCTATCATTTATTTAAAACAGCCCTTGTTTTTTAGCAAGGGCTGTTTTTGGAATATAAGGCTATATTCTTACATTAATTTTATTCTCCTTAAGTTCCCTTTTAATTTCATTTATACTAAGTAATCCGTAGTGAAAAATTCCTGCCGCCAAAGCGGCATCTGCCTTGCCAGTAGTAAAAACATCAACAAAGTGCTGCGCGTTGCCTGCACCACCCGATGCAATTACGGGAATACTTATGGCCTCTGAAACTTCTCGTGTTATGTCAAGCGCAAACCCTTGTCTTGTTCCATCGGAGGTGAATGATGTGAGTAGTACCTCACCGGCTCCCAGATTATAGCACTGCTTTGCCCACTCAACAGCCATAAGTCCTGTGGGCTTAGTGCCTGCATGACTAACAACCTCCCAGCCCTTATCCGTTAGCTTGGTATCAATTGCTACCACAACGCATTGTGAGCCAAACTGCTTAGCTAAATCAGCAATAAGTGTAGGATTTACTATTGCCGATGTGTTTACCGATACCTTATCGGCTCCCGCTGACAGAAGGGATTCAACCTGCTTGGCATTACTAATTCCACCCCCTACGGTAAAGGGGATATTAATAGTTTTAGCCACATCGGTTACAACTTGTATAAATGTTTCTCGGCCCTCAAGGGTGGCAGTTATATCAAGCAGTGTTAGCTCATCGGCACCTTGAGCCGAATAGTGCGCGGCAAGTTCAACAGCATCGCCAGCATCCTGAAGGTTCTGGAAATTAACCCCTTTAACCGTTCTGCCATTCTTTATGTCGAGGCAGGGTATTATTCGTTTTGTAAGCATAGTTTGAGATTTATTGAACACAGATAACACGAATTTGGCAGATTAACGCAGATTTTTACACATATTATTTCTGTGAAAATCCCTTTAATCAGTGTTCTCAGCGTTCTATCATTATCCTTCCTTCATAAATCGCTTTTCCAACAATTGCGCCGTGGCAACCCATGGTGTTTAGTTTTTCCAAATGCGATAAGTGGGAGACTCCACCACTTGCATTCAGCTTAATTTCAGGGAATTTTTCTAGCAAATCTTTATAAAGATTAAATGCTGGTTCGCCCAATGTTCCATCGCGATTAATATCGGTTACCGTAAAGTAGGTAAATCCATCATCTAAAAGATGTTGAATAACCTGTTCAATATCAAGTCCCGATTCTTCTTGCCACCCAGCTACTTTAACCTTACGGTTCATAACATCAACAGAGGCAATAAGCTTTTCGGTTCCGTACTTTTTAATCCACGGTTCTGCTAGTTCGGGCTCGCGTATAAGTGTTGTGCCAATATTTACCTGTTTGGCCCCACAGTTTAGACTATCTTCTAAACTTCTTTGATTGCGTATACCTCCTCCAAAATCTACCTTGAGCTTTGTTTGCTTGCATATTTCCTCAAGAACTTTTAGGTGTATAGGGTGCCCTGCCCTTGCGCCCGATAGGTCAACAAGGTGCAAATACTCAATCCCTGCATTTTCAAATGCCTTTGCTTGTTCCGTTGGGTTCTCGTTGTAAATGGTTTGTGTGCTGTAATCGCCCTTGAATAGGCGAACGCACTTTCCGTCAAGTAGGTCAATTGCTGGTATTAGTTTCATTTTTTTGAGTTATTTGTTTTTAACACAGAGGTTTTTTGTTACACGCATTAATATTTTTTTGTGTCAGCGTACCTCCTTGCTTCATGTCTTCTCCTAATTGTTATTTATTTTAAACACAGAGGCGCTGAGGCACAGGGGATTTTTTGTTACATATTGTATTTTTTCTCTGTGCCTCTGTGTCTCCGTGTTTAAATGTTGTTCTATATTTTTACGAAATTCCTTAATAATTCCATTCCTGCTTCACCACTTTTCTCGGGGTGGAACTGCACTCCAAACTGATTACCTTTACAAACTGCTGCGGTAAACGGTATGGAGTATTTACAAGTTGCAATGGTTTCATTGCTTAGTTCTGCATAGTAGCTGTGCACAAAGTAGAAGTAGGAGCCATTGGGAATACACTTGAAAATGGGGTTATCATTAATTTCAATGCTGTTCCACCCCATATGCGGAACCTTTTCTTTGATTTTAAACAGCTTCACATTAAAATCCATAAGACCTAGTCCGTTGATTGGACCTTCCTCCGAGAATTTACCCATTAACTGCATGCCAAGACATATACCCAATAAGGGTCGTTTAAATGATTTAAGGACTTTATCGAGCCCTTTATCTTTAATCCTCGCCATTGCGTGGGTGGCGTGTCC
>JAWLEY010000143.1:0-7194 GCA_041685855.1 Perlabentimonas sp.
TTTTGATATGGATAACACTTACAAAAAAATCTACCAACTAGCTGAAAAGTATAAGGATTATACTGCAACTAATCTCTCAAAATTAATAAAGCATAAATCGCTAAGCCTAGGTGAAAAGGATGTTCAACATGAGCTAAAACGCCAAATGGAGGAGGCTGGTTTTGATGAGGTTCGTATGGACGGACTGGGTAACGTTATTGGTAGAATTGGAAATGGTAAAAAAATTCTGGCTATAGATGGACACATGGATACGGTTGATATTGGCCTTCCCGAGAATTGGGATTTCGACCCTCTTGGTGGAGAGATAAAGGATGGGCATGTTCATGGACGCGGTTCCGTTGATCAGAAAGGCGGCCCCGCTGCATTCGTTACTACTGGGAGAATTCTAAAAGAATTGGGCTTTGACAAAGACCTTACCATCTACTTTGTAGGTAGTGTTATTGAGGAGGATTGTGATGGCCTTTGCTGGAAGTACATTGTTGAAGAGGAAGGCATTAAACCTCATTTTGCCATAAGCACTGAACCCACAAACCTTAATATTTACAGAGGCCATAGAGGACGTATGGAGATGCACGTTCATTTCTACGGCATATCCTCGCACGGGTCTGCGCCAGAACGAGGCAAAAATGCCATTTACATGGCATCCAAAGCGGCTCTTGAGATTGAAAAACTTAATGAGAAACTAAAATCTGACGATTTCCTGGGAAAAGGCAGCATAACCATCTCCGAAATTGTTTCGGGCAGCCCATCACTTTGCGCTGTAGCCGATTACGCGCGAATACATTTAGACAGGCGCTTAACCTGGGGTGAGACCAAAGAGTCAGCCATTGCAGAGATTAACGAAATAATTAAAGGGATGAACGCAAAGGTAGAAATCCTGGAGTACTCCGAGACCTCTTTCACTGGCTTAAAGTACGGAATGGAAAAGTACTACCCAACCTGGAAAATTGACGAGAATCATCCAATAGTTCAAACTGGTGTTAGCGCTTTCAAGGGGCTGTTTGGTAAAGTTCCCAAAGTTGACAAATGGACCTTCTCTACTAATGGAGTAACAATAAATGGACTTTATGGTGTGCCAATAATTGGTTTTGGACCAGGGAATGAAGTTCTTGCCCACGCACCCAACGAGAAGGTACCCATTAGCGACCTGGTGGACGCATCGGCCTTTTATGCAGCTTTTGCTTACGATATTTAATAAGAACAACGGCATAAAGCAGCATCGATTCCATAAAAATCTTCAATATGATTTTATTCAACCTAAACTCAAAACCCGTTACATTCAACGGCGATACAAATCGTACATTACTCGATTTTTTGCGGAATGACATGCATCTTACGGCAGCTAAAGATGGTTGCTCAGGACAAGCCGCATGTGGTGCTTGTACTGTAGAGGTAAATGGCGAAGCCAAACTGGCCTGCGTTTTAAAAATGAGCAAGTTGGAAAACACCGATGTATATACTATGGAGGGTTTTCCTGATTACGTTAAAGAGACCATTGCAAAATCGTTTGTAAACGGGGGGGCTGTTCAGTGCGGATTCTGCATTCCCGGCTTTATTGCTCGTACTAAAGTTTTACTTCAGCAAAATCCAAACCCAAGCATACACGAGATAAGGCAAGCTATAAAACCCCATATCTGTCGGTGTACAGGGTATAAGAATATTGAGAAATCGATGCTTATGGCTGCCGATGCGCTAAGCAACAAAAAGAAAGTGGAGTTGGCTCAAACATCTGGTAAAGTTGGCGTGGCTCATCCCAAATATGGAGCATACGAAACAGCCATTGGCAAACGTAACTTTACCGAGGATATTCAGCTAGAAGGTATGCTATTTGGCGCCCTCAAACTCAGCGATTATCCAAAAGCAATAGTAAAACGTATTGACAAATCGGAGGCCGAAAAACTTGCTGGCGTTCATAGAGTATTTACAGCCGCTGACATCCCAGGTGATGAGAAAATTGGGTTGATATATAAAGATCAATCGGTTATGGTTGCCGAAGGCAAAACCACATCATTTATTGGCGACATCATTGCGGGCGTAGTTGCTGATTCAGAAGCCATTGCACGCAAAGCAATTGATTTAATCAAGGTTGATTACGAAGTGCTTAAACCTGTTACCGATGTTTTTAAGGCCATTGATGGCGAGCGGGTTCACCCCGACAAGCCTAACAATTTCAATACAACCAGATTTGCCGTTGGTAACACCAAAGAGGCTTTTGCAAACGCAAAGTATATCTCTAAGGGAAGGTTTGAAACGCAACGTATTGAGCACGGTTTCCTTGAGAAAGAGTCTGCAGTTGCTCACCCCGATGGCAATGGCGGAATTGTAGTTTACAGTCAGGGGCAAGGCGTTTATGTTGATCGCAAACAGGTTGCAGCCATTTTAAATCTACCCGAAAGCAAGGTTCGTGTAATTCTCGTTCCCAATGGCGGTGGATTTGGTGGCAAGGAGGACCTTACCGTTCAGGGACATGCATCGCTCTTCTCGTTTTTAATGGGCAAGCCTGTTAAGGTATCGCTTACCAGAAGCGAGTCAATACGCATACACCCTAAGCGTCATCCTGTTTTTATGGACATGGAGCTGGCCGCCGACCAGAACGGCAAGCTAATTGGGTTAAAATTAAGAGCGGTTGGAGATACGGGCGCTTATGCATCGGTTGGTTCAAAAGTTATTGAGCGGGTCGCTGGTCATGCCACGGCTGGCTACTTTGTACCCAATGTTGATATTGAGGCTAAAACTGTTTACACTAACAATATCCCCTGTGGTGCAATGAGAGGGTTTGGCGCTAATCAGGTAGCTTTTGCTCTGGAAAGCAGTATTGACGATATTTGCTACCAAGCAGGTTTTGACCGATGGAGGTTCCGTTACAACAATGCCCTCACGGATGGACTGGCTACCTCAACAGGACAAAAGGTTTACGGTGTGGGAATCCGTGCATGCCTCGACAAGATTAAGGATGATTTCTATAAAGCAAAATTTTCTGGACTGGCTTGTGCCATAAAAAATTCGGGCGTTGGCAACGGAATGGTTGACGAATCGAAAGTTATTATTGATATCGTATCGGAAAACAAAGTGCTTATTAAACATGGCTGGACAGAGATGGGACAAGGCGTCCACAGTATGGCACTTCAAACATTTTGCGAGGAAACCAGCATATCTCCATCCATTATTAATGTAGAGGTAGATACCGAGGCCAATATTGAAACAGGAATGACAACCTCATCAAGGGGAACTGCATTACTGGGTTTGGCTATAATTAATGCCTGCAAAACATTAAAAGAGGATTTAAAAAAGCATCCGCTTAAAAACTTGGCTGGTAAATCGTACCGCGGTCAGTACGTTTGCGATTGGACCACCAAACCAGGAACTCCAAATGTTGAACAAAAAACCCACTACTCATACGGTTATGCTGCACAGCTATGCATTTTAAATGATAAGGGTGACATAGAAAAAATTGTTGCAGCCCATGATGCTGGCAAAATTATGAACCCCATGCTTTTTGAAGGGCAAATACATGGCGGAGTTCACATGGGCCTTGGTTATGCGCTTACCGAAGACCTACCAATGAAGGATGGCTATCTGATAAGTGACAAAATGCGTGACTTGCAGATTTTAAGAGCGCACCAAACACCCAATATCGAGGTAAAAGGCGTTGAGGTAACAGACCCTGTTGGACCCTACGGAGCCAAAGGAATAGGTGAAATTGGTTTAGTTCCAACTGCCGCAGCCGTAGCATGCGCGTTCTATAACTTTGATGGAGTGAAAAGGGTTAGGTTGCCGTTGAAAAGGAGATAGAACACTGGTAACACTGATAAGAATGGTTTTCACTGAGAAATCCTAAGAATAATGTTCCTTCATTCAAATATAACTGAAGTAATTATTGAAACCTATTATGAAGTTTACAATACTCTAGGGTTTGGTTTTTTAGAAAAAGTTTATGAAAATGCTATGAGTATTGAACTTAAAAACAAAGGACTACATGTTTTGAAACAAGAAAAGATAGATGTCTTTTACAAAAATATAAAGGTTGGAGAATATTTTGCAGATTTAATTATTGAAGGGAAAGTAATTGTTGAACTAAAAGCAGCTGAATCACTTTGCGAAAAAAATGAGTGTCAACTAATAAACTATCTGAAAGCAACAAATATTGAGGTTGGTTTACTTTTGAATTTTGGTAAAAAACCTCAAATAAGTAGAAAAATATACACAAATAATAGGAAAAGCATAAAAGAATGATAAATCCAAATACTTGATTTATATTTTTTTAGATCAGTGTAAATCTGTGATGCTAATCAGTCCAATAGCGAATCCGTGTTATCAGTGTTCTATCAACTAAAAAACTATGCCAACACTACTAAAAAACGCAACCTACATCCACTGGGAGACCCTAAAGTTTACCAAAACAAATATTATTGTTGATGAGGAAACTAATGGTTCAATCCATTTTGTAGATAACCTAAAGGATATTGATAAAACAGTCAACTACCAAATAATTGATTGTAAAGGCAAACTGGTTACCAAGTCGTTTGCCGTGGGGCATCATCATGCCTACTCTGCTCTGGCAAAGGGAATGCCTGCTCCCAAAAAGCAACCCGAAAACTTTCAGGAGATACTACAATACGTATGGTGGACACTTGATAAATGCCTTGATAAGGAAACCGTTGAACTTAGCGCGCTGGTTACTGCAATGGCCTGTGCCAAAGCCGGCGCAACGTATGTGATTGACCATCATGCATCGCCCAACTTTATAAAAGGTTCGCTTGAGGTAATGGCAAAAGCATTTGAGAAAGTAGGCGTAAGCCATCTGCTTTGCTATGAGATTACTGACCGCGATGGAATGGATAAAGCCCTAGAGGGATTAAATGAAACCGAGGACTACTTAAAAACCCGCGAGGGTTTGGTTGGTATTCATGCATCGTTCACAGTGAGCGATAAAACTTTGAGCAAAGCCGTTGATTTAATGAAAAAGTATAATTCGGGTGCTCACGTTCACGCTGCCGAAGGATTATACGACCAGGAGCACTGCATATCTACATTCGGTAAAAGAGTGGTGCAACGTTTTCATGATGCTGGTGTACTAAGCTTGCCAAAATCAATTCTGGTACATTGCCTACACCTAAATGACGAAGAAAGGAAACTTGTTGAGGAATCACCCTGCTGGGTGGCTCAAAACACTGAGAGTAACCTGAATAACAACGTAGGATACTTTAATGGGAAAGGACTTGGCAAAAATATCATGATGGGCACTGATGGGATGCACAGTGACATGCTTCAAAGTTCAAAAGCAGCTTTCTTTGTTGGGCAAGGTTTTGATACTATTGATTTTCCCACAGCATACCAAAGATTTAGAAACGTACATCGCTATTTAAGTAAGAACAACTTTTCTGGTGATGGCGAGAACAATCTTGTTGTACTTGATTACGATACCCCTACAGAAATAAATCAGAGCAACTTCCTTGGTCATTTCATTTTCGGACTAAAATCAAACCACGTTCAGCACGTTATTTCAAATGGCAGGTTAATTGTTCACAACCAAACGCTTATAAATGTTAATGAGGACGATATCCTTTCGCATGCCCGCAAGCAGGGGAATCGGCTTTGGGAGTTGATGGGAAGATGATGAAACCACATTAGGCACATTAGACACATAGTAAAGCTTTGTGGATTTTAGCACTTACTCAAACCTAAGAGCATGCTCTAAATTAATATTTTGTAGAATACTACGTGGGAATAAACTGAAAAATAATTGAACCACGTACATTACATAGAAAACGATTGGTGCTATAAATCAACCACAATATACATAGTAGTTACCGGCAAACTTGAGAAACATCCTGCAAACATGAAACTAACTGAAAAACAAATAGAAGAAATAGCTGATAATCTGGATTGCGGGATAAGATGTTTCTATAATCTCAAGACAAGAGAGATTAGGACAATTCTTAATTTTGATAGTTGGATTGGAGCTGACGAAGAACTGTGGGAAGAGGAATCAAAGGAGATTGATGAGAATTGGGGTGATTATTTTGAATTTGAAGGATTTGAAACTCATGATTCTTTTAGGATAATGGCTGATTTTGCTGAGAACGTTGATGATTCAAGATTGCGGGACAAATTGATAAACGCATTAAATAGACCAAAACCGTTTCCGAATTATAAATGGGAGATTGATAACTCAGGTGCGTATCGACAACAGTGGTTTGATTTCAAAAAAATGCGTTATATTGAGTGGATAAAAGAACAGATTGATTCAAATAAAGAGGATTTTGAATAATAGCAACATAGAAAAAGAAATAAAAAGACTTGTTCACCAAAATCGGTATGAGAAAGGATTTGTTTGTGCAGTATACCTACTTCTGCAACTGGACTATTTGACCAAAAAAGATTATGAATACTGGCGATTCGCTCGGGTTAACTACCTTGAAGAAGTATGCAATGTTAATTTGAGTAAACTGACTTTGATAAATAAGTTAATTAGAAAATATTCAAACGAATTGGATTTAAAAATGTAGCTTAATTTAATGTATAACCTGTAGCCATATTTTAGGACTAGACATTAAATAAAACAGACACGAAAATTTCAAAATATGAAATACATACAGATTTTAATTATTATCACGATAATTCTGATTGGCATCCAAAGAAATGTTTGCTCCCAAAATTCTAATACCCTTAATTCAACAAATATCCAAACGGATACTTTATATGACATTGAAAGAAGATTTATACTTCCACCCAATGGCTTTGACATTAACACAAATTTTGATAGTTTAGAATTTACTGAACGAAGAATACCTAAGGTAAGAAGAATATTTAAAGCAGGAAAAACATATCACTACAAAGCAATTTATTTGTCTTCAAATAGCGATACGCTATCCAATCGTTTTGTATTAATGAAAACAACTGGAGAAAGATGGGAATGGCAACCAGAGAAACAAGATTTAGTCTATTATGAATTTCCTAATTATAAAGCTGACTCAATAGAGCTAAGCAATCACGATATTAATAAAGAAGTTCAATTTTGGAATAGCCAAACAGGGGAAGGTGTCATTGAGAATATTGAGCAAGTATGGATGCACCCAATCAGAATTAATCAATATAAATTCACAGAAATAGCTCCTTTCCCTGAAGTTCAGCTTCCTCTGAAAAAAGGTAAAAAATGGGGTAATCCAACAATGATTGATGAAGGTTGGGGAG
>JAWLEY010000144.1:0-7160 GCA_041685855.1 Perlabentimonas sp.
AGAGCATTGGGATTACAACGAGGAGCAACTGCTCGATAATGTGAGTTTTATTCAAATACTTAGTCAGTGTATTGGTTTACTTCCCGAGATTTGGAGATTGTGTGTACAGTTTAAGTATGTTGATGATAGAAAAAGCGATGCAATTTGTCAGGAATTAGGAATTACCCTCTCTAATTATTGGCAGATAATCCATAGGGCGAAACTACAGCTTAGAGGGTGCATCGAGGAGACTGGTTTAAAAAGTGATGAGTATGGGGAGATTGATGAATAAACTGCTACTATCTTGCCTTAAAGCAACTGAGTTAATGGAGAAAAAGTTCCATGTAAAGCTTAGTTTTACGGAGAGATTGCAGCTAAAAGCGCATAAACTGATTTGTAAGGCTTGTGCTGAATATGAAGAGCATACTCTTTTTATCGATAAAGTTTTGAGCAGTCCACCCAAAAACTCAGTCCAATCGAATAAGGATTTAGAGAAGTTTAAGGGTGATATTAAGAAGAAGATACAGGATGTTGAGATGTGATATTCATTGTAATTTACAATAATGATACTTTCCTCTTTAAACTGGGTTAAGGTAACTTTTTCGATTATGTGAATTTTTCTGTAAAACATATCTATTTAAAACTTCGTTAATTTCATTAGAACTAATTGGTTTAGCAAGATACTCATCGCATCCAGAATTAAAGCATCGTTCTCGCTCACCAGCTAGTATATAGGCGGTTTGAGCGACTACTGTAAGTTTGGGCTTAATAGCTTTTATCGATTTGGTTGCTTCGTAACCATTTTTATACGGCATTTGAATATCCATAAAAACCAGATTAATGTCATTTTTTTGACACATATCAATAGCCTCAAGTCCATTCTTGGCTCTTAAAATTCTGAAGTTATACCGGGAAAGGTATTCTCTTAAGTAAATATAGTTTGAGTTGTCGTCCTCTGCAATTAGAATAGTATAATCATCGGCACCTTCAATGGGGACTTTATAATCATTAAAAACAATTTGAGACCTTACTGCATGTTTAGCCTTAAACACAGGATTGTAAGGAATAGAAAAGAAAAACGTTGAACCTTTACCCTGCTCAGACTTAACCCAAATATCACCGCCCAAAAGGTTTGCCAGATTTTTTGAGATTGCTAAACCTAAGCCATTTCCTCCGTATTGAGGAGCTATCTCATCGCTTGCCTGACGGAAGGCTTCAAAGATTCCCTTTATGCTTTTAGGTTCTATGCCAATTCCTGTATCTTTAACATAGAATTTAACAACCTCAAATTCCTCAATTTTAGCACCAATTTCTACCGAACCTTTATGTGTGAATTTTAAGGCATTACTCATTAGATTAACCAGTACTTGTTTCACCCTGGTTGAATCTGAAAGGACAAGAACATCATCTGGCAGGTTGTTTTTTACCTGGATTTCAACTTCTGATTTATCGAGCATATTCATCTTATTTGAGAACATGTTGGCTACTTCATTGACTAAGCTATGCGGATTACAGCTTGTAGGAGAAATGCTTATGCCGCCCGATTCGATTTTAGCAATATCAATAATATCATTAATTAGATTCAGTAAGTGCTCCCCACTTTTTTGAATTATGTCGATGTATTCCTTTTGGTCAACTGGCAATAAGTTGCACTCTCTGAGTAGGTTTGAAAATCCGATTATAGCATTCATTGGAGTTCGAATTTCGTGGCTCATATTGGCTAAGAATGCTGTTTTTAGCTTATCGCTTTGCTGTGCCTTTAGTTTCTCCGATTTTAGTGCATCAATAATTTTTTTCCTCTCGGTGTTATCAATTAGAATCCCACGAATACCCTTCCTTTTAGCGTTTTTAATAACTTCGTTGGTAATGAGCACTGCACTGAAAGTGCTTCCGTCTTTTCGTATTGCCTTACACTCAACATGGTTAGTTTTGTAGCCGTTGAAAAGCTTGTTAAAGTCTTGCTTTGATATTACTTGAGAGAAGTTCATTTTACCTTTAGCATCCTTTTTAGTAAAACCCAATGATTTAACCCAGGCACGGTTTACAAAAAGGAAATTCCCTTTGTGGTCGGTTTCAAAAATTCCAACGGGTAAAAGTTCAGCCATTTCTCGGTATTTCATCTCGGCTTCGGCAATATTTGATTCGGCATCTAGCCGAGCGAGTTCCCTTTTTTCGAGTTGGTTAACCATATTGTTAAAACTTTTAATAAGCACTTGTACCTCAATCGGTATGTTTTTTAAATTAACCTTTCGGTTGGTTGTAAAATTTGAGGCAACGTACTCATTCACATGATTTACCAGAACGCCCAGAGGTTTTGTTGTTGTGTGTGAAAGATAGATACTAATAATAACTATTACTGATATTAGGAGAACGAAGAAGAGAGCGTATTCAATTTTTAACCTATGCAAATAGTAATTCTTCTTTTGATGAACGGTGTTTAAAAGCTGCATGAAATCATTGTCGATGGCTGCAATTTGCTGGTCAAGGTTCGCTTTTAGTCCAGAGTTGCTTTTTATGCCAATAATGCTATCTAGCTCAACCATTTGGTGGAAGGCATTTCTGTACGATTCAAGAAGGTAAATTGCAGTATCTCTGTCGTGTGGTGAATCAAATTTGGTATTTGCAGCATATAGGAGTAGCTTGTTAGTTAGCTTATCGAGCTTATCGATATAGGCAACATCGCTTCTTATTATGTAATCCTTCTCATGACGACGCAGGGTAAGAATTTCTGCCTGGTTTAACTGAGGATAAACTTCAAGTTTATGGATAAATCTTCTCATCTCTCCCTCTATGCCATAGTCCTTAAACCCTCTAATTCTGATTTGTCTTATTATTTTCTCAATGGTTTCGCCGTAATTTGAAACTGATTTATTTAGTGTACTTATATCATCAGTTAAATCCAGTGATTGCAGAAGTCGTGCGTTGGCTATTACGTTTTTGTTTTCGCTTACTTTTTGTAAAAGAATTTGGTGCTGAACTAGAAGATCGGTGCTGTCATTAACAAATAATTCAGACTTATATAAATCTTCACGAAATAGGTCGGCTATAATTCGCGTATCCTTTAAAAAGAGTGTGTAAAGATGCTCAATGTTGTTGGCAGTCATGTTTATGGAGTCCCTTTTGTAAAAGTAACGATAATTAAAAGCCAGTATAAGGGAGATTACTAGGAGTGTAATTCCAAGATATCCGATAATTAGCCTGCTCCTCAGGGTTTTCATAGTATCGATTTAATTGAATTATAACTTTTCGAATTTACGGCTAACTAACAAATTGGTTCAAGCGGTAGCTTTATCAAATAGTTAACAAAAAGCTATCACTAAAACTTTTGAGTTATATGGTAAATATCAGATTATTATATAGGAAAAAATTAATAATTTGTTAACGAGAGAAGAGGTTCAAATAATGGCCTAACTCACTAAATTAGAAATATTTGATATAAAAAATCTCCCTGTTAAGAAGCAAGTAGCAATCCATCATAAAAGAAAAATAGTTTATTTTTGCGTAGACAAATATTCTTTTCAATGAAAAAGTTACGGATTACGGCAATTATTCTGCTCCTTTTCAACGCTATAGGAGCTCTTTGGGGAGGATTTGGTTTGGTTTACGACCCCAGTGGTGAGTTTATGCAGATGCCACTAGATTTTTTAATCCATTCCCCTTTCTCAAACTATTTAATACCTGGAATTATTCTTTTTGTTTTCAACGGGTTGCTTTGCATTGTGGCTGCTTTCTTTACTATTAAAAAGGATAACAATTACCCTTATCTTATTGTTTTTCAGGGATCAGTACTAGTTGTTTGGCTTACCGTACAGATTATTATGATTCGATTGTTTTATCCTCCCCTGCACTTACCTTTTTATGTTATTGGCTTAGCTCTTATTATAATTGGGTCTATTTTGCTTAGAAATCGATAAAATCAAGTAATAATCATATTAATTAAAAATTATGAAAATGGAATTAGGAGTAAAATTCATCATTAGCATTGGGCTTTTTTTGATTGTGCTTGCTTTAGGGTTTATCCTTAATAAAGTTGGGAAACCCTACAATGATGCTCTTTTTAACGCGCACAAATTGATATCGTTAGGCATGGTAGTTTACCTATCATATGTAATCTACAATTTTGCAAAGCTAAATGATTTGAACTTTAACCTATATTTTTTCATTTCATTGGCTGTTCTTTCCCTAATTGCTTTGTTTGTATCGGGAGCATTCCTAAGTATGGATAGGATGAGTAAGCTTACGCTTAATATCCACAGATTATCCACAGGAAGTTTTACTATTAGCCTGATAATTGTACTTTATCGAGTTTTTCTGGTGAAGCATTAGTTTTTAATTTTAATAAAACCATGCTAATAGCTTATTTATCATTCTTCAATCTCTTATTCTTCATTTGTAATTCTTTTCTAGTTGGCTCTACTTCTTGAAAATGTACAATGAGATGAAAATCAAGTGTAAATTACCTTTAAAAGTAGGGATTGCTGAATTATCTTATATCTTGGTTTTTATTCTGTTTGCATTTATTGTTCTTTTTAAATTGGAGCGTGCATTCGAACAGTACCATTATTTTACCCAAATTGCCATTTGTTCATCGTTGGTTTTTTTGTGCGTAGAATATTCTTAATCAAGCAGCCCCTTATAAAAAGGAATCATTAGTGACTGATAAGTGTTGTTGCTTTAATTATTAGTGCAATAATTGCTTTAAGCTAAAAAATCCTTAAACTTCCTTATTGCTGAAACCTTTTGTAATCAGTTCTATTTCTTTAATTTATAAATCCACATTGACAATTCTCGATTTCATAAACCCTTAGCTTTAAGTTTAAGGGTTTTGAAAATATACATTGTATTCTTGCAACAAAAATATTCAAGATGAGGATAACACGTTTTTCTATTCGTAAACTTTTGCTTTCCACAGCGTTGTTTTTGGCCATTCTGCTGCTATTTATTGGGACAATTACCAATTACTTTTTAAGACAGTCGTTCTCTCAGTTTGAAATAATCAGCGAAATTGAACGTATTAATACTATGGGTTTGCAGGCACGAAGCCTTGAGAAAGATTTTATGATAAAGGAAACAGTTAATAATATCTTTTTCCAAACTGGTAAAAGTAGATATATCGAACGATTTGATTCACTATCGCACCAAATTGACAAATCGCTTAAAAGGATAAGTTCTCTTGATATGATTGCCTCACTGGAGCTTACAGAGGTTTTGGAATCAACAATACAATGGCATCGGCAGTATTCAACCGATTTTAGAACCACAACTCAGCTTGTAAGGGCACGTGGACTAAAGGATCACGGGCTTATTGGCGAGTTCCGACGCTCCATCCACAACGTGGAGAGCCAGTTCAATGAGATGGAGAACTATTACTATTCAACCCAAATGCTAACCCTGCGTCGCCATGAGAAGGATTACCTGCTGAGAAAGGACTTAAGCTACCAGGAAAAGTTTCATTCAGTACTAAAAAAGCTAATACTCGACCTTGAAGGTAAAAGAAACCAAAAAAAATCTACCGAAATAATAGCGTTACTGAATAATTACGGGGACCTTTTCGATAAGCTAATTGAAATTGACAAGAAAATTGGAATTTCTGATAATGATGGAATGCTGGGGAAATTGAATGCTGGCGGGAATTCTTTTGAAAGCGGACTTACCCAAATTCACGATAAGCTATACAATTATTCAAGAAATGAGATAAAATCATCGGTAGGTATGCTATTCGCGATGGTGGGAGTTATCTCCATTGCTGCTGTTCTTTTGCTACTCTTCGTAGCCAGACATATTGTAACTGCCATAAAAAGGCTACAAAGGTATATTTCCAGACTCGGTAGCGGCGAACTGCCCGATTTAATTGAGGTGCAGAGCAACGACGAGATTGCGCAGATGGAAAAATCTATCAATACCCTTACTGATAACCTTAGGAACACAAGATCATTTGCCATTGAGGTTGGAAATGGAAACCTTGATTCGGAAGTGAATGTATTTGGGAATAAGGGCGACTTGGGTGGAGCGCTTATTGAGATGCGCAAAAAGCTTCTTCAGGTTTCTAACGAGAGGGAACAGCAAACTATTGAAACCGAACGTAGGATGTGGGCAAATGAAGGGATGGCCATATTTGCAGAAATCCTAAGAATGCGTGATAAAACGATGGAGGATTTGGCCTTTGAAATTATTAAAACTCTTGTAAAATACACAAAATCAAATCAGGCAGGTATATTTTTAATGAACAGGGAAGAAGGTGAAAAGCCCGTGCTTAATCTTTTGGCCACGTACGCTTGGGAGCGCAAAAAGTACTCGAAAATGCAAATAGAGCTCAACGAGGGACTTGTGGGAACCTGCGCTCTTGAAGCCGAAACTACCCTTTTCACCGATATTCCCAAGGATTATATTCGTATAACCTCAGGGCTGGGGGAAACAACTCCAACCTGCCTGATTTTAGTTCCTCTAAAAGTGGAGGGTGAGGTGCTGGGAGTTATTGAAATGGCATCGTTCAATATCTATCAACCCTACGAGATTGAGTTTATCGAAAAGGTAATTGCTAATGTAGCATCTACCCTTCAAATGGTTAGAATCAATACTCATACCAAGCAATTGCTTGAACGGACACAGCAACAGGCAGAGGAGTTGCAGGCGCAGGAGGAGGAAATGCGCCAGAATATGGAGGAGATGCAATCCACTCAAGAGTGGATGAGCCAAAGGGAGGAGGAACTAAAAAATGAGATTGCTGGAAAGGATGAGAAAATTAACCGCATTATTGAGAAATCGAAAAAAGAAATTGCCCAAACCCACGAAAAATATATTGCTATTGAAACAGTACATGTAGTTTTTAATTCTTACTTTCTAATTGCAGAGCTAACCAAGAAGGGAGATGTTTTTAATTGTAATTTAAGGTTTAAGAAAGTTCTCTCATCAGTTGATGATATTGAAATCAGCAATATATTTGAGAACAGCCTGCCCAATGATCAGGAAGCCAACCGCACCGAATGGCAACGGATTGTTAATGGCGAAACCTATCGGGGCGTAATCCATCGAATCGATTCCCAAGGGAATCACGTGGCCATTCAATCCGTTTTCTCGCCCGTTGTTAATGCAAAAGGGGATTTAGAGAAGGTATTGTTTGTGGGTCAAAAAATTGGTTTAGTTGACGAGAAGATTTCGGAGAAGGCAAATGGTAATTGGGT
>JAWLEY010000145.1:0-7132 GCA_041685855.1 Perlabentimonas sp.
GCATGCCGACTATTTCGAGAAATTTTTTGAACCCGGTGGCAAGTTCCTCCAGTTTCTTACCATGACAACCGATGGTATGCCCAGCGGGCAGGATAGGCTGAAAATTTCCCGAAGAAACTACAAGGTTGCAATTTATGCTCAGGTACAGTATGATGCCCTCCGCAAACAGTTAGAAGCCGATGGTATTGCCCGTAGTTTGGATCATGGTTTCTAAAATATTAACCATATTTTTCAAATTCGCTAAATTTTAACACTAATAAATATAGTAGCCATGAAAAAAATATTAAGCATATTTATCCTCTCTCTTATTAGCTTAACGCTATTGGGACAAGCCCGTAAACCAACTATTATGGTGGTTCCCAGTGACCAGTATTGTATTAGCAGGGACTATAAGATGGAGTTCGAAAGCATGGGGCGTACCCAAACATTACCAGATTATAAAGCTGCTATGCAGAACGATGCTGACCTGAGACTGGTTATAACCAAGATGGGACAAATTATGGCCGATCGTGGTTTTCCTCTAAAAGACCTTGAGATGGAACTTCGTAACCTTGAACGTGAACAGGCCGAAGCAGCAATGCTTACGTCTGGTTCAACTGGTTCTGAAATTGCTGAAAGTCCTGTAGATATGTTAAAGCGTACTGCTAAGGCTGATATTATTCTTGACCTTAGTTTTGACGTAAAGCGTCAGGGACCCAATCGTTATATCACATTTAACCTAAGGGGGCTGGATGCATATACATCTAAACAAATTTCTGGTGCTGCTGGTGCGGGTGATCCATCATCTGCTGCATCTCCAGAATTGCTATTAGAGGAAGCAGTGCTTAGCCACATGGATGGTTTTAACGCTGGCTTAATGAGCCATTTCGAAGATATGTTCGAGAAGGGGCGTGAGGTTCGCGTAAATATCAGAACCTGGGCTAACTGGTACGATAACTTAGAGACTTATTTTACTTACGATAATGAGGAGCTTGAATTGCTAGAGCATATTGAGGATTGGTTCTATGATAATACCGTACAGGGACGTTTCAGTTTGTCCGATGCAAGCGATACGCAAATGAGGTTTGAGCAGGTGCGTATTCCTCTGTTTGAAGAGCGTAGAGGTCGCCAAAGGGCAATTGATACACGTAGATGGGTAAGTGATCTTAGTAAGCACCTGCGTGATAACTTTGGAATCGATTCAAAGATATACATGCGTGGCTTGGGAGAAGCTTGGTTAATTGTTGGTGAGAAGTAGCAATTAATCCGATAGTAATTTATTTACAAATTGTGGCTCCAACATTAGTAACCCTAGTTGTAGGAGAATTTAATGAGAACCTCGTGCCTGAGCATGTTGTAGCTAATGCTCAACCACTATAGTTTCTTGAAGTAATATAGAATTTTAGCAAGATATTTAATTTCGGCACGAGGTTTGTATAAACAAAAATAAATTCAATTATCTAATTTGCATAGTACAATGAAAAAAATAACGATTCTCATAGTTACCCTTTTAACTTTGTCGTTTGCAGCTCAGTCGCAAAGTAGTTTAGGTAAAACTGACGACCTCGGTCGTATCGCAATTGCAGCTGTTGTACCAGATGAGGCTGGAATTCCTGGCGGTGCGCAACGCATGTTGCAGAATAGGCTTATGCAGGTAGCCACCTTAAATGGTTTAGGCGCAACAGAGGGGGGAGCACAATTTTTTATGGTGCCTATGATTTCAGTAATCAATCAGGATGTTACGCCAACAGCGCCACCCATGGTTTCCTTAACAATTGAAGTGTCTTTTTATATCGTTGATGCTTTAAGCGAAAGTATCTTTAGCCAAACCAGTATGCAACTTAAAGGTGTAGGCAATACCGAGGAGAAGGCTTACAGCCAGGCGCTTAACAGAATCAACCCCAGGCATGGTCAGTTCCGCGGTTTTGTTGAAAAAGGGAAAGAGAAGATAATAGAGTACTATAATTCTAAGTGCGATGTAATTATCTCTTCTTCACGTGCATTAGCGGGTCAGAAAAAATACGAGGAAGCGCTATTTATGCTTCTCTCTGTTCCTGACGTAAGCCGTGAGTGTTTCGATATGTGCATGGATGTTTCCATTGATATCTACGAAGATTTTGCTAATCAGCAATGTAATGAGCATCTTTCTGCAGCAAGAGCAGCTTGGGCGGGTAAAGAATTATCAAAGGTTGAAGAGAACCTTGCTAAAATAACCCCAGAGATGGATTGTTATCCGCAGGCGCAGGAGCTAGTGCAACAAATAACTACAGCTGTTGAAGCTGAGGGAGCCAGCTCATGGAACTTCAAAATGAAGCGATACGATGATAGCGTGGATATGGAGAAGATGAAAATTGAAGCGGGACGAGATGTTGCAAAAACCTGGGCTCATTATGGAGCATCAAAAGATTTTGACTGGAGCTGGCTATACAAGAACTAGTTTTTATTTGATTTATCCTTAATATTTTTAATTATTTTTTTAAACCTAAATTTTAAAGTTATGAAGAAGTTAGAACTAACAAAAATCCTATTTGTAGCAGTAGTTATTGCAGGTGCTTTTACCCTAGCCAGTTGTGGCGGATCAAAAGATGTAGGTGACAAGTTTGACGGAATGGGCGAAGAGCTTAACATTCCTTGTAGTGATAATGAGTACTCATCTGACGAAACACACTTCCGTGGAACAGGAATGGGCACAAGCACAAACCTAAGTGCTGCACGCCGTAAGGCAAATCTTGATGCTAACGCTGCTTTAGCAGCTGGTGTAAACAGAACCATTAAGACAGTATCCGATCGTTATACTCAGGACATTACTGTGGGTGAAGCTAGCGAGTATGCTGAGAAGTTTGAGGATATGACTCGTTCTGTTGTGAACCAAACGCTAAACAACGTTTCTACTGTTTGTAACAAAACTTTCCAGAAGGATGGCAAGTACTCTGTTTACGTTGCAGTAGAGGTAGCTAAGGACGAAATGCTTAACAATATTGCTGATAGAATTAGCAAAGATGACAGGCTTCGTCTTGACTATGACAAGCAGAAATTTGAGAACATCTTTAACGAAGAGATGGAAAATCTTGCTAACGAGCAACCTTAGTTAGATTAAATTCTTAATCCAGCAGCTCCTTAGGGGTTGCTGGATTATTAGTATCTTTTTTACAAGAAATTATCCTCTTGGCAAGAGCTTGTCTTTGCAGAAACAAAATTTTGCATCTTACATGGGTCGCCTTGCACCCATTCAGGTAACACAACATTAAATTACTCCATGATGAAAAGATTAATACTACTTTTTTTTCTAACGCCGCTTTTTTTCTCGTGCATGGCTCAATTAAGGGTTGTGGATAAAAGCGAAAGACGAGCGCCAGGTTGGGTTAATGGACTCGAGAAAGGTTATATAATAGTGGTGGGAACTGCTTCTAACTTGCAGGATGCTCAGCAGAACGCTCTCAATATGGTTAAGGAGCGAATTGTTAGTGCTGTGGCTGAGAATGTGCAAACCTCATCGGAGATGAAAGTTGAGGAGAATACAGTTGACAACATATCCTCCTACCTCGAGAATTTCGCTACCACCACCACAACAACATCGGGACCAGTACCCTTTCTTCAGGGAATCTCACTCTCAAAGGTAGATGAGTTTTACTGGGAAAAGCTGGAAAATAAGAGCGACAGGTCTGTAAGGTTTAATTACCATATTAAGTATCCGTTCCCAGAAACAGAAATTTTTAAACTTGTATCAGAATTTAAGAAGCGCGACAGAGAGATGTCTGAGCAGCTCGACCAAATTTTTGATGCAGCCGATGATGTTAAGAGCGTTGAGGAGATAGACCGCAACATAGGCGAACTACGAAATCTTGCCGATTATTTTATGGATGGCAGAAAAGATAAGGCGCAACAAGGTATTACACGCTATCAAAATCTTTATAAAAGTATTGAGTTGGTTGAACTTGAGAGCGGATTAGGTGAACTTAAATATGCTCTTCGCTTAGGCGATAGGTATATTGAAACTGCTCGTCGTCCTCAGGTACGATCTGAATGTGCACGCATAACAAGTACTGTTAACAATAAGGATCATGTCCTAATTAAGTACGATTATTATAACTGCTATGAGGATCCTGAAAACCACATTATGGTTTCGTATAGGTTTGGGAATAATTCCGTAAGAAAACCTTTCTATTTTGATATAACGGCAGATAAAGCATCAATTTTCGTAAATGAACCGTTCCGTTTTAATGCTGTTAGTATTAACGACGGCACAGTTGAGAACACATTGGTGGAGATGACCGTTGTTTCAAAATACGAAGCTCCATTCACAATCCAGAAAGTGGAATTGGAACTACCAGGTAGCCCTCATATCACCATTGACAACATTGGTCAAAGTTTTGAAGGGGAGGGGAACCACTCCCTGAAGTTAAATATTACACAGCCCTTTAATGCAGAGGAAACTTCAACATCCGACAAGCGGGTTGCAATGCTCTCCGGTTATATACATTTTAAATCTGATGTAACAGGTGAGACTAAGACGTATAGAATTTATAACCATAGGTACACCACATCTTGGTAAAGCCGAGTGGTTATTTTAAGAATTGAATAAAAAAAGCGCTGGATAAGAACCAGCGCTTTTTTTTATTCTTCGTATGATTGATATTTAAATGGAATTTTTATGTTCTCAGCATAATCCTTCCCAGCATCTTTCATGTCTGGATCATCGTCTGGATAATGCCAAATAACCCTAACATTGCCCTGATTGGCTTGCAATCCTTCGAGCTTTTTTAAAATTTGATAAATTAATTTTGAGCTGGGGGTATTGTAGTAGCTCATCCTGAATGACACGGTAGTTTCATTATTAGGTGCTTCAATGTATTTATCAATCCAACTAATAATTGGGTCGAAAAAACTTTTTGCATCCTCAGGCAGAGAGTTCCCAGAAAATGCAAGAATACCTTTCTCTTTATTAAGAAGGATTTCAGGATGTTGGCTGTTTCCTTTTATTGATAAGGGTTCCATTTCTAAAGATATTTATTTATCAACAATCATAAAGATATAAATAAAAACCAAAGATTCTTGATATTTATAAAGAAAATGTAAAATAAAATAGATTAAATGAGAAACAGTAAATCCAGCTATATGGTTCAAATATAATAGGTAAAAAAACGTATTGTTCTTGATTGTTATAATCAATAATTTTGGTAATTTGGAATATGTTGCACTTAAGTACTATCTTCTGATAGTTAACAAACATAAATAAAAGCATGGCGGAGCAATGTTTCCCTTTATAGAAATAACATATATTAAATACGAAGGTGATGGATGATTCTAAAGGTAAGTTGAGTAAGAAGATTATAGACATACTCAATAAAGGTGGGAGTATTGCCAGCTCTTTTAAAAATAAATCTTTTGAGGAGATACTCGAGGATGTTGGAGTTTACCATCAAGAGTTGGAGTATCAGAATGAGGAACTACGAAGAATCCATCAGGAGCTGGAGGAGTCGAGAAATGATTTTGCTGATTTGTTTGATGATGCACCAGTGGGCTATGTTGTTTTTGATAAAGACTTTGAAATCCAATCAGTAAACAGAACCTTTGCCAAAATGGTTAGGGCTGGAACAAAGAGTATTGTTGGTAAAAAGATTACAGAGTTTATTCTACCAAAAGAACAGGATGACTTTTACCTTCATTTCAAGGGAGAAAATTCCTTCAAAAAGAAGGGAAGCATAAATACAGTGCTGAAAGCTACACAGGGGAATATCCCCGTTAAAGTTGATAGCAACATTATTAAAGGTAATGGCGAACCACAATATAGGTCTGCTTTTATTGACATATCAACTGAGAATGAGTTAAGAATAGATTTGCAGGAGCGCATAAAGGAGCAGAACTGCCTTTTAAAAATCTCCAGAATTATTTCCGATAATAACCTTAGCATTGACCAGATGCTACAGCGGGTTGTAAATGTAATACCTGATGGATTTCAGTATCCAGATGAGGTTGGTGTGCAGATAGTAATAAATGAAAGAACATACCAAACAACCAATTTTTCGAGTTGCACAAATGGAGAGTATAAGCATGTTCCCATTAATTTAAAAGGTGAGCAGAAGGGTGAGTTAAACGTTTGCTGCTGCAAGACAGAATTGAGCAACAATAATGCATTCTTGCATGAGGAGGAGGACCTCCTCATTGCAATTGCAAAGCAAATTGAGCAGGTGGTTGAGTTAAAGAGAGCCAACAGTTTAGTTCAGGTTAAGGAGTACTACTATCGCTCATTACTTCATGGTTTGCACGAGGATATCTTGGTTATCGACCCTAATTATACCATTACCGATGTAAACAACAGCTTCCTGAAAACGCTGGGGCTATCAAGAGAAGAGGTAATTGGTAGGTCTTGCTTTGAAGTATCTCACGGAATTAATGAGCCTTGTAGTGCCCATGGGGAAAGGTGTGAGCTGAAAAATGTTTTCAAAACAGGCAAGCCAAGCGTTTGCATTCATGAGCATTCGCATGCCAGTGGTAGCAAAGCTCATGTAGACATTATCCTTTCGCCACTAAAGAATGAGAATGGTGAGGTTACACATGTGGTGGAAGCAGCACGCGACATATCTGAAATTATTGAATCAAAACAAGCAACAAGGGAAAGTGAGGAAAAGTTCAGGTTGCTAATTAGCCAGATGCATCAGGGGCTGGCTCTTCACGAGGTTATTAAAGATGACGAGGGGCGTGTTGTTGATTATCGTTTTCTAGAAGTAAACAGCAGTTTTGAAAAGTTAACAGGACTCAAGGCTGATGATATTATTGGAAAGACAGTTTTGCAAGTTTTACCAGAAACCGAAAAGAAATGGATTACAATTTATGGTAATGTGGCAACAACTGGTCATCCCGTTCAGTTCGAAAACTACTCCCGAGCCCTTGGTAAGTATTTTCATATTGATGCATACTCGCCAAAACCCAATCAGTTTGCTGTAATATTTACCGATATTACAGATAAGAAGTATGCAGAAAGAACCCTTAGGGTTAATGAAGAGCGCTATAGAACCCTCTTTGAAAATAGTCATGCAATTATGTTGGTGGTTAACCCTAAGAATGGGAAAATTGTTGATGTTAACCCTGCAGCCCAAAGTTTCTATGGTTGGAGCAGGATGGCGATGAAAGACATGAATATCAACGAAATAAA